>CAUQSD010000011.1:0-46341 GCA_963520685.1 uncultured Kingella sp.
TAGGGTGGGCACTCGCTGCCCACGCGTTCCGCAGCCAAGGCAGCCTGAAAGCCGCATAAACGGCAACTGTCCACCCTACCAAACCGGCAGCATACGCATCAATTTTTACGCATATCGGTCGGCGCACGCACCAAAACAAGCCGACACCATAACATTGCGGTTTTAATCAACTATAATCCCGCCCTTCCCCAAAAACCGTCCGCCCCGCCATGACCCGCCGCCGCGCCCTGCTTTTGCTCGTTATCCTGTTTACCCTGCTGTTCGCCGCCCTGATTGCCGCAGGCAGCTATCTGCTTTCCGCCAACAGCCGCCAATACGCCGTTGCCACCTTCCTGTTCGCCTTCGCCGCCGCCTTCGGGCAGATTGCCGCACTCGCGCTCTACATCCGCAGCCTTGCCCGCAGCCGCGCCGCCCGAACCGCACCGAATCAAACGGAATAACACAGGCAGCCTGAAACCGAAAACACACCGCCAACCACCATGACCCCCGAACACATCATAGAAGCCGCCCTATTCCTGCAAGCCGAGCCGTTAAGCGAAAAAGCCCTGCGCCACCTGTTCAATCCCCCCGTCAGCCAAGACAAACTAATCGACATCCTCAGCAGCCTGAAAGCCCGCTGGCACGGACGCGCGCTCGCCCTCGTCCACAGCGCGGAAGGCTGGCGTTTCCAAATTGCCGCCGAAGCCTATCCCACGCTTGCCGCCCTCAACGAAAGCCGCAGCCCCCGCTATTCCCGCGCCGTGATGGAAACGCTTGCCATCATCGCCTACCAGCAGCCCGTAACACGCGGCGACATAGAAGCCGTGCGCGGCGTATCCGTCTCCCCCAACGTGATGCAAACCCTGCAAGAACGCGGCTGGATTGAAGCAATCGGACAGCGCGACAGCATCGGCCGCCCGACGCTCTGGGCAACCACCCCCGCCTTTCTCGCCGATTTGCAGTTGGACAGCCTTGCCGACCTGCCCCCGCTCACCGAGCTGGGCGAACTCGTGTTGCCCGACAACCCCGAAATCCCGCCGCAACAAAACGGCAACGAAACAGACGGCAACCCCGCGCAGGACGGGCATTCATATAGTGGATTCAAATAAAAATGAGACAAGGCGGCGAGCCGCAAGGCGTACAGGTGGTACGTCAAGGCGAGACAACGCCGTATCATTGCGATTTTAATCCACTATAAGTTTCAGGCTGCCCGCAACCCATCTTCCAAAGGAACCCCCATCATGACCACCGACAACAAAACCTGGTCCGGCCGTTTCAACGAGCCAGTGTCCGAACTCGTCAAACAATACACCGCCTCCATCAACTTCGACCAACGCCTCGCCCGCCACGACATCCAAGGCTCGCTCGCGCACGCGCAGATGCTGCACGAAGCCGGCGTGCTCTCCGCGCAGGATTTGGCCGACATCCGGCGCGGCATGGCCGAAATCCAAGCCGAAATCGAAGCAGGCAGCCTGCAATGGTCGCTCGATTTGGAAGACGTACACATGAACATCGAACGCCGCCTCACCGACAAAATTGGCGATGCCGGCAAACGCCTGCACACCGGCCGCAGCCGCAACGACCAAGTCGCCACCGACATCCGCCTGTGGCTGCGCGACGAAATCTCCACCATCCGCCGCCTGATTAAAGACCTGCAGGCTGCCCTGCTCGATTTGGCCGAACAAAACGCCGCCACCGTCATGCCCGGCTTCACGCATCTTCAGGTCGCCCAACCCGTCAGCTTCGGCCACCACCTGCTCGCCTATGTGGAAATGTTCGGCCGCGACGACGAACGCATGACCGACTGCCGCCGCCGCACCAACCGCATGCCGCTGGGCGCCGCCGCACTGGCCGGCACCACCTTCCCCGTCCACCGCGAAACTACCGCCGCACTCCTAGGCTTCGAGCAAATCTGCCAAAACTCGCTCGATGCCGTGTCCGACCGCGACTTCGCCATCGAATTCACCGCCGCCGCCTCGCTGGTGATGGTGCATTTGAGCCGCCTGTCCGAAGAACTGATTTTGTGGATGTCGCCCCGCTTCGGCTTCATCGACATCGCCGACCGCTTCTGCACCGGTTCCAGCATCATGCCGCAGAAGAAAAACCCCGACGTGCCCGAACTCGTACGCGGCAAATCCGGCCGCGTCATCGGCCACCTCACCGGCCTGATTATGCTGATGAAATCCCAGCCGCTGGCGTATAACAAAGACAATCAGGAAGACAAAGAGCCGCTGTTTGACACGGTGGACACGCTCATCGACACGCTGCGGATTTACGCCGACATGATGCGCGGCATCACCGTGAAGCCCGAAGCCATGCGCGCCGCCGTGCTGCAAGGCTTCGCCACCGCCACCGATTTGGCCGATTATCTGGTAAAAAAAGGCTTGCCCTTCCGCGACAGCCACGAAGCCGTCGCCCAAGCCGTGCGCCACGCCGAACAAGCAGGCTGCGACCTTGCCGACCTGCCGCTCACCGTGCTGCAAGGCTTCAGCACATTGATTGAAAACGACGTTTACCAAGTGCTCACCCCCGAAGGCAGCCTGAACGCCCGCAACCACTTGGGCGGCACCGCGCCGGAGCAGGTGAAGTTTCAGGTAGCCCGTTGGCGGAAACTGCTGGCGGCAGATGCGTAACAGCGGTTTCAGGCAGCCTGCACTTTGGATTTGGAAGTGCAGGCTGCCTTTCGGGTTTTTAGGTAGCCCGTAAGGCGGTTTGGAAGGCTGCCTGAAACCTTAAAAGCAGCCTGCACCCCGGAAAGAAGCAACCATGACCAAACAAGAACTTCACGAACTGATGCAGCAACTGGACGAAAAATACTTCCTGCCGGATGAATGGCGGCGCAGCCGCGTCATCTTCTCCGAAGCAGACGGCGAAGAAGCCCAATGGCGCGAATATTTGCACCAAAACGAACACCGCCCGCTTTATGACGGCCTGTGCCCGCTTATCCGCCACAACGGCAGCATCGCCACCCAAGGGCGGCCGGACGGCGTTCCTGCGAAAGATTTCCTGCTGCAAAGCTACGAAGAGTTGGTGAAACAGCGCGTTTACCTGATAGGCAGCCTGCTGTCGCTGTATCTGTTTTGCGCGGACGGGCACGATTTCCTGCCCGTTGCAAAGGCGCGGCTGAAAGATACCCGCAGCAACACGGACGGTGCCGCGATGAGGGAATTGTTTCTCAAAAGCCAAACGGCCGAACCGTATGTCCGGCAGGCAATGGAATACTACCAACGGCTGATACACGTGCAAAACGGGCGGCCAAACGGCAACACGGTGGAAGACGCAGTGGTGCGCGTGTTGGAAAGCCGGGCTTCGGTGCAGGCTGCTGTGTCGGAAGCAGACCGGAAGGTCTTCTCGCAAAACAAAAATTTCCTCCGCCATTTGGACGCTTTCGCGGAAACCGCCGCTGGCAGGGATGCCAAAGGGCAGGCATACGACAACGCGTTGATTGTCGCATGTATGCTGCTGTTTGGGCTGGCGTTTTTAGTGGGCAATAAGGATATTTCCGTGCTGCTGCGCCTGCTGTGCGGCTTCGGTTCTTATCTTGCCAGCTGCTGCCAAGTGGGGCGGATGCTGTACCAATACCGCCAAACAGGCTATGTTTCCCCCAGCCGCGCCCAAAAATTTTCGCTCTTCTGCCTGCCCGTGATAGTCGCCGCCATGTGGCTGCTGTGGATACGCACTGTGCCGTATAACCAAATCGCCATATATCTGGTCGTCGGCGTGCTGGCGGTGGCGGCATATCTGCGGCATTTTGCCGATAAATCTGATTGATACGATAACTGCCCCGCCCGTTTGGCCGGTGTGTATCATTAATTGGGAGCGGATGTCCGCTATGCCGTTTTGGAAATTTCAGCAAGGCAGGCGGCACTTGCTGCCCACGCATTCGGTATCGGAAGGCAGCCTGCACGTTCCGTTTCAGAATACGGATGATGGGCATGGCGTTGCGCCGCCACTCCCGTACAGAAAAAACACTAAGGAATTTATATGAAAATATCTGTTTTGAAAAAAATATCCGTTGCATTATCCGTACTGGCGGCATTGCCGTTTCAGGCGGCATGGGCGGATTCGGCGGCCCATGCGCGCGCCAACCGTCAGGAACAGGACCGGATAGCGCATTGCCTGCAAGTTTACGGCAATATGAACTGCATGCCGGAGGGCGGCTATGTTTCGCCGCAACAAAGACGGCTGGAAACGGAAATGCAGCGGGGACGTGAGGCAGAAGAACGGTTAAGACAGCGGCGCTGGCAAAACAGCGGGACGGCAGACGGACAGGGCGGCACAATGCGCAGGGAAAACCACGCGGATGGCGGCTATACGCTGTACCACTATACCGACGGCAGCCAGCGCGTGTTGGAAACCGTGATGCCGTATGACGGAAACGACAAAGTCCACGGCGTGGTCAAAGGCTATTATCCCAACGGCAAATTGAAATACACGCTGCCGCACCACCACGGCGTGTATTTCGGCGAGGCGCGCGAATACGATGAAAACGGCCGCCTGCGTCTGGTTAAGCGTTATGACGACAAGGGCGAGCGCGTTTATCTGCGGGAATATCCGTAAGAATAGTGTTCAGGCAGCCTGAAAACCCTGATTACAGGTTTTCAGGCTGCCTCACACGCATTGCCCCGCAACGCGAAACAATAAAAGAACCACGCCATGATTTATCAAATTCTTGCCATCCTGATTTGGAGCAGCGCATTCGTTGCCGCTAAATATGCCGAAGCCATGCTGGACCCCATCCTGCTGGTTGAATTCCGCCTGATGATTGCCGCCCTGTTTGTGCTGCCCACCGCACTAAAATACGCCCCCCGCATCCCCAAAGACACGTGGAAACCGCTGGCGCTGCTGTCGTTTGCCAGCTATACGGGTGTATTGATGCTTCAATTCAAAGGGTTGCAATACACATCCGCATCCAGCGCGGTTACCGTTATCGGGCTTGAACCGCTGATTGTGGTGTTTTTGGGGCATTTCTTTTTCGGCGACCGCGCCCGCTGGTTTCACTGGTTGTGCGGCGTACTCGCATTTGCCGGCGTGATGCTGCTGCTGGCAGGCGAACACGGCACGCATTCGGAGGGCAAAAACAGCCTGCTCGGCTTTATATTGGTGCTGGCAGGCAGCATCGTGTTTGCCGCCGTGATGCGCCCCACCAAAAAAATGATGCAGCAGATTCCCGTACCCGCATTCACCGCCCTCACCATTGCCCTCGCCCCGCTGATTGCCGCACCGTTCGCACTGGCTTTCACGCAAAACTGGCACATCAAATGGAGCCTGCCCGGCATTGCGGGCATCTTATATTTGGGCATCGGCTGCAACTGGTTGGGCTATTGGCTGTGGAACAAAGGCATGGCACACGTGCCATCCAACCTTTCAGGGCTGCTGATTGCGCTGGAACCCCTGTTCGGCGTGCTTATGGCGGTGTTGCTGCTGCACGAACCGCTAACAGCCGCATCGGCATCGGGCATCGCACTGGTGGTCGGTGCAACACTGCTGGCCAGCGCCATGCAGCGGAAAAGCTGAATATTGCCGTGCATAAAATTTGAATCGGGACAAATCGGCAACCGCAAACGGCATCTCAGCAAGGTAAAGCGGGCATTTATCCCCACGCGTTCCGCTTCCAAAGGCAGCCTGAAAACGCGTGGGCACCAATGCCCACCCTACCCAAATCAGTATTGCAATCTATCCGTTCCCGTGCATGCCAACGGCAGATGCAGACCCAATCAACACATTCCATCAATCCTTCTCTTCATCTTCGCGCAGTTCGCGCAAAGTCTCTTTCACTTTTTTCACCGCACTGCCGTACATGGCAACACCCACTGCCACAAACACCAGCCCGCCGAAAAAGGCAATAAACCCCACGGATTCAATCCCTGCTTGGTTTCTCAAAAGCAGAATAAGCGGCACAGAAGCCACAACCGCCCAAACCATTGACCGCCAACGCGCCTGTTTCAAAATGCTGCGTGCCGTTTCGGGCGTTATCTTTTGGGGATTCGGAACTGCCTCGTCCGATATATCGTTTAATTTCGCCCAACCGTGCAGCGGAATGCTTAATAAAAGAAAAAGCCAAAGCGCGTTTTGGCCGGTTTCCCAGCCAATCATCCAACTGACAAGCCACACCAGCATTGCGCCCCAATACAAATACGCAAAACACACTGCCAGCCGTTCATATGTTTCCAACCGCTCGCGCTCGTCTTGTATCCCAATCATGCTGTCCACCAGTTTACGGTTGAATTTGTTCATCTTCCTCTTCCCAAAAAAGCGCGTTCAAATCCGTATCCAATGCTTTTGCCAAGCGGATACACAAAGACAGGGTCGGGTTATAATCTTGATTTTCAATCATATTCACCGTCTGCCGCGAAACTTCCACCAAATCTGCCAAAGCCTGCTGCGAAAGCTGCTTCTGCTTGCGGAACTGCCGAACTCTGTTCATAGGCCAAATAAAAAATGTCCGATATATCTGACATAATTGTGGCATTGCGCCGTATTCATGTCAAATATATCGGACAAATTAGAGATGGCCGATGGGGGAAATCCGCGAAATAGCGCGCCGAACGCCCTCTACCCGTTCATCCCGCTCCAAAGGCAGCCTGAAATGCGTTCAGCCGGTAATTTCTGCCGCTTGGGCGTTTATCTGCCTCAGCACTGCGGCGGGGTCTGCCGCCTGCGTTATCGGACGACCCATCACCAGATAGCTCGCGCCGGCTCTGAGTGCGTCCTGCGGAGTCATGATGCGCCGTTGGTCGTCTGCATTGGCGGCGGTATCCAAGCGGATGCCGGGCGTTACCAGCAGAAAATCCGCGCCGAGTTCCTGCCGCAGCATCCGTGCTTCCTGCGCAGAGCAGACCACGCCGTCCAATCCTGAATCTTGCGCCAGCCGCGCCCAGTCCGAAACCAGTTTTTCGGGCGGCTTGGTGATGCCGAGTTCCTGCAAGTCCTGCGCTTCCATGCTGGTGAGCACGGTTACGCCGACAAGCTGCGGGCGGTTGCGGCAGTTGGCGACGGCTTCTGCGGCGGCTTCCATCATGCGCCGCCCGCCGGATGCGTGCATATCCGCCATCCACACGCCCATGTCGGCGGCCACGCGGCAGGCGGCGGCAACGGTATTGGGGATGTCGTGGTATTTCAAATCTAGAAACAGCTTGAAGCCTTGGTTTATCAGCTTTTCGGCAAGGGCACGGCCGGTTGCGGTAAACAATTCTTTGCCGATTTTCAGGCTGCACCATTCGGGGCTCAGGCGGCGCACAAAGGCGAGTGTGCTGTGTTCGTCTGCAAAATCCAGTGCAACGATAACGGGCGCGGTCGTGCGGGAAACGGTGTAGTCGGTGATGAGCGGGTTCATGGCGGTATGTTTTCAGTTGGGAAGGGAGCGGATTTTACACAGTTTTGCGTTTTTGCGGTTTCAGGCTGCCTAATACTTTGGAAAACCTCAGATTTGCACACGGTTCAAAGCAATAGCAATGTGCCAAAGATAAAGATTTGCAAATGTCCGCCCTGCCATCCCCCGCAATATAGTGGATTAAAATGGCAATGATACGGCGTTGGCTCGCCTTGACGTACCACCTGTACGCCTTGCGGCTCGCCGCCTTGTCTCATTTTTATTTTAATCCACTATATAAAGGCAGCCTGAAACCCCGTTTAGGTTTTCAGGCTGCCTTTTTGCGGTTTCCTTACCCGATTACAAACCGGACAGGCGCGCCGTGTCGTGCGCAATCATCAGCTCTTCGTTGGTCGGCACAACAATGGCGGCAACAGGGCTGTCTTCTGCGGTGATGTAGCCGCCGTTGCCGAAGCGGGCGGCCAAATTACGCTCGTGGTCGGCCTTCAAGCCCAAGAACGCGCAATACGCCATCACTTTTTCGCGAATCAGCTCGGAGTTTTCGCCGATGCCGCCGGTGAACACCAAGGCATCCAAACCGCCTGCGGCAACCGCCATAGCGGCAACGTATTTCGCCAGGCGGTAGGAGAACATTTCCAATGCCAGTTTCGCGCCTTCGTGTCCTTTGGCGGCGTTTTCTTCAATGGTGCGGCAGTCGTTGGACAATTCGGAAATGCCGAGCAGACCGCTCTGCTTGTTCAGCATATCGGTGATTTCCTGAATGCCCATGCCTGCGTTGTTGGCCAAGAATGAGAACACGCTGGGGTCAATATCGCCGCTGCGTGTGCCCATCACCAAGCCTTCCAGCGGAGTCAGCCCCATGCTGGTGTCCATAGATTTGCCGTCGCGCACCGCGGTGATGGATGCGCCGTTGCCCAAGTGGGCGATAACCAGACGCAAACCCTGCTCGCTTCGCCCCATGAAGCGCGCGGTTTCTCCGGCAACATAACGGAAGCTGGTGCCGTGTGCCCCGTAGCGGCGCAGGCTCAGTTCGCGGTAATACTTGCGCGGGATGGCGTAGGTATAGGCGTGTTCGGGCATGGTTTGGTGGAACGCGGTATCAAACACGGCAACATTGGGCAGGCCTTTGAAAATGCTTTGCGCGGCGCGGATGCCCAACAGGTGCGCGGGGTTGTGCAGCGGGGCGAGCGGGATACATTTTTCAATGCCCGCCACCACTTCGTCCGTAATCAGCACGGAATCGCTGTACAGTTCGCCGCCGCTCACCACGCGGTGTCCGATAGCGCGGATGTTGTCGTAAAGCCCCAGTTTTTTCAGTTCTTCCAGCAGGGCTTCCACCGCGCCGGTGTGGTCGGGTTTTGCCGTCAGTTCCACACGTTCTTTGTTGCCGTTGGCTTTGAAGGTGATGTAGGCATCGGCATGGCCCATTTTTTCGGCAAGACAGGTCATCAGCACGTCGCCGGTTTCGTTGTCCAGCACCGCACCTTTCAGCGATGAAGAACCGCAGTTCAATACCAAAATCAATTTGTCTGACATTTGAGGTTTCCTTATAGGGACAGGTTTAAAAATCAAGCGTTTCCGCTCAAAAAAAGACGTAGCATTCTAACATGAAAAACCCCCTTATATCGGGGGATTTGCGTTTTCAGGCAGCCTGAAAGGGCTAGCGGCGGACAAACAGGCGGCGGGCGGAAAACACGGCGGCACACACAACCAACCCGACCGCCACGCCCGTGCCGAGCGACAACGCCGCCCCCGCCAAACCGTGCTGCCACGGCAGCGAATGCAGCAGGGGAATGTAGTGCGTGAAGATGCCGCCGCCAACCAAAAACATCGCCGCCGTGCCCGCCAGCCCCAATGCGCGCATAAACCACGGCACGAAGCGTATCAGCGCGCGCCCGCAAAATGCGGCAAACCGGCCTTTGCGTATCAACCAGAAGCCGAAATCGTCCGCCTTCACAATCAGCGCAACAATGCCGTACACAAACAGCGTGATGGCGATGCCGACCAGCGCGAGCGCAACGGCCTTACCCCACAATCCCGTGCCTGCCATGCCGCTGATTTCGCCTAATGCCAAAATGATAATTTCTGCAGACAGGATAAAGTCGGTGCGGATTGCGCCATTGATTTTGTCTTTTTCCGAACGGATGCTGTCGGACACCGTCTGCGGTTCGCCATCCTCATGGCGGGAAAAACGGTGCAGCAGCTTTTCCGCCCCTTCAAAACACAAATATGCGCCGCCAACCATCAGTAGCGGCGTTATCCAGCCGGGGGCAAACGCCGCCAGCAGCAGTGCAATCGGAATCAGCACGGCCTTGTTGAGCAACGAGCCTTTTGCCACCGCCCACACAATTGGCAGTTCGCGCTCCGCTGCCGCACCGGCAACCTGGTTGGCGTTCAGTGCCAAATCGTCGCCGACCACGCCCGCCGTTTTCTTGGCGGCGACTTTCGCCATCAGCGCAACATCGTCCAAAACGGCTGCAATGTCGTCTATCAGGGTGAGAAGCGATGCGAGTGCCATGAATATTCCTGTTCAAATAAAAAGCGGCGATTATAGCGGTTTTGCAGCGGCCGCTGCGCCGCAAACCGTCTCAAATACGGTTTCAGGCTGCCTTATCCGGCCGATACGCATCGGAAGGCAGCCTGAAACCGCGCAGGCACAAACGTCCCGTGTATCACCGTCAAAAATTAAGCCGGATTGCCACGGCTCTGCTGCTTTTTACCGAAATACACAAAACCGGCAATGCCCAACACCAACATCGGCAGACTGAGCCACTGCCCCATAGAAAACCCAAGTGCGAGTTCGCCCAATTGGGCATCGGGCTGGCGTGCGTATTCGGCGATGAAGCGAAGCAGCCCGTAGCCGCCGAGAAATACCATGGACACCTGTCCTTCGGGGTGCGGTTTTTTGGAAAACAGCCACACGACGACAAACAGCAGCAGCCCTTCCAGCGCAAACTGGTAAAGCTGCGAAGGGTGGCGCGGCAGCATGCCGTATTGTGCAAGCCATTGGGCATACTGCGGATTGGCTGCGGCAAGGGAGGCATCGGCATCTCTTGCCTGCGGAAAGCCCATTGCCCAAAAGTTTTCGGGATTGGTTACGCGTCCCCAAAGCTCGCCGTTGATGAAGTTGCCGATGCGGCCGGATGCCAGCCCGGTCGGCACGAGCGGGGCGACGAAATCCATCACCTGCCAAAAGCGCAGCTTGTGCCGTTTGGCGAAGAGAAACATCGCCGCCAACACGCCGAGAAAACCGCCGTGAAACGACATTCCGCCCTCCCACACTTTCAGCATGTTCAGCGGATGTGCCAGATATTCGCCAAGGTTGTAAAACAAGATATAGCCGATGCGTCCGCCCAAAATCACGCCTGCCACGCCATAGGTGAGCAGGTCGTCCAGCATTTCGTTGGTGAACGCCGTTTTGCCCTGCTTGATGCGGCGGCGGCCCAGCCACATGAACAGTGCGAAGGCAACAATGTAGCTCAGGGCATACCAGCGGATGGCAATCGGACCAAGCTGCACGGCAACAGGATTGAAGTTAGGATGGATAATCATGGTTTTTCCGTTTTCAAAGAGAAAGGGTAGTTTCAGGCTGCCTGCGCCGCCGGAGACCTTTGCAAAATCCTCATCTTTGGCCCATTTCTTCGCAATGCGCTTCTCTAATGCTTGAAAATATTTCAATATTCTCTGCGCATGATGCGATGCTATTGCTTTGAAATGCGCTCAAATCTGAGGTTTTGCAAAGGTCTCCGCCAGCCGCTGCCGTACCTGTTCAAACAGGCAGACGGTGGCGGCTTGGGCGATGTTGAGCGATTCCATGCTGCCGGGCATGGGAATGCGGACGCACATATCGGCGGCGGCGGCCAGTTCGGGCGACACGCCGCTGCCTTCGTTGCCGAACAGCCATGCGCAGGGTTGGCGCAAATCTAGGCCGTATAGCGGCACGGGGTTGCCGTTGAGTGTGGTGGCGCAGGTTCGGTGGGGATAACGCGCCAGCCATTGCGCCAAATCGGCACGCTCCATAATATTGAGCAGGAAATGCGCGCCCATGCCGGCACGCAGTGTTTTGGGCGACCACGCATCGGCGCAGCCCCGCCCGAATACTGCGGTTTGCACGCCTGCGGCCGCCGCGCTTCTCAGCACCGTGCCTGCGTTGCCGGCATCCTGAACGGCATCCAGCAGCACGGCATCGCCTGCGTGCTCGGGTTCGGCGGCGGTTTCAGGCAGCCTGATGAGGGTGATGATGCCGTCTGCATTATCCAGGCTGCCGACTCTGGCGAGGATGCCGTCTGCCGTAAAGGTGTATGCGTCATCGGGCAGCCTATCCAGCAGGCGGCGGATTTCAGGCTGCCTTGTGCTGCTTTCGGGGGTGTAAACGTGTTCGGGGAGGAAGCCGGCATCCAGATAGGCGGCGAGCAGGTGCGTGCCTTCCAGCACGGTTTGGCGGCTTTCGCGCCGGTGTTTCGCGCCGGCGGCGAGCTTGGCGAGGTGTTTGATTTTGGGGTTTTGGGCGGAGGTTATCGGCATGGTTTGCGGTTTTCAGGCTGCCTGGTCAGGCGGAAATCGGAACGGGCTGGGCGGGCGGCGCGGAGGCAGCCTGAAACGGGATTCACAGCCCGAAAAAGCCCATTTTCACCTGTATCAGTTTCTCCAATTCGCGCGAAACGCGGCGGCGGGAAACAAAAAATATCAGGCGGTCGCCGTCGGCGATAATCTGGTCGTGATGCCGCCCCATGATGACTTGGTCGCCGCGCACGATGGCGGCGATGTGGCAGGCGGAGGGCCATTTGACTTCGTCCACGCGCCGTCCGACCAGCGATGAGGTTTTGCGGTCGCCGTGTACGACTGCTTCCACCACTTCGGCCGCGCCGCGCCGCACGGGATAAATTGCTGCGATGTCGCCTCGGCGCACGTGTGCCAGCACGCTGCCGATGGTAATCTGGTGCGGCGAGACGATGATGTCTATCTGGTTGCCGGTCAGCAGGTCCACATAGCGGGCGCGGTTGATGATGCTGATAACGCGTTTCGCTCCGAGATTTTTCGCCAAGAGCCCTGCCATAATGTTGTTTTCGTCGTCGTTGGTGAGTGAGCAGAAGACATCTATCTCGTCTATGTATTCGCGCGCCAGCAGGCTTTCGTCGGTTGCCGAACCGTGCAGCACCAAGGCGTTGTCCAGATTTTCCGACAGCCATTCGGCACGGCTTTGGCTGGCTTCTATTATTTTGATGTTGAACTTGCCTTCCATTTTTTTGGCAAGGCGGTAGCCGACATTGCCGCCGCCGGCAATCATCACGCGGTGGTTGCTGCGGTTGTATTCGAACAGGACATACATCACCGCCGCCATGTGCCGCGATTCCACGGCAAAGGCGATTTCGTCGCCCTCGGCAATCACGGTTTCAGGCTGCGGCACAATCAGGCGCGTGTTGCGGTAAACGGCACAGATTTGGCAATCCAGGTTGTCGCCGAGTTCGGCGTTTATCTGCATGATGCTTTTGCCCAAAAGCCAGTCTTCGGCTTTTGCCTGCGCCACCACCAGCCGCACTTTGTCGTGGGCAAAGGGCAGCACCTGTAAGGCCCGCACATAGCTCAAAAGCCCTGCAATGTGTTCGGTTACCAAATGCTCGGGGTGGATGGAGTCGGTTACGTCAAAGGCTTTCAGGCTGCCTGAAAGCGCGTCCGGCACATCATCGGGCGTGTCGCCGTATTCCTGATAGGCGGAAAGGCGCACGCGGGCGATGCGTTGGGGGATGTTGAACAGGGCGGCGGCCAGTTTGCAGGCAACCAGATTGGTTTCGTCGCTGCGGGTGAGCGCGAGCAGCATGTCGGTGTCCGCCGCGCCCGCCTGTTCCAAAATGGCGGGAGAGGCGCCGTTGCCTGCCAGCGTCTGCACGTCCAGCCGGGCGGAGAGGTTTTTCAGCGCGGTTTCGTCCGTGTCCACAATGGTGATGTCGTTGCCGGACATGGCGGCAAGTTCTTCGGCAATGGCGGAGCCGACCTGCCCGCCGCCCAAAATCAGGATTTTCACGGTGTGTCTGTACAGAATGCAAAGGGGCGGATTATATAGTGGATTAAAATCGCAATGCTACGGCGTTGCCAACGCCATTATGTAGTAATCCATAACAGCGGGCGTTGCCGTTTTGTTTCATTCTTATTTTAATCCGCTATATTTTTGCCTGTCCGACCCTGTTTCATGTTGCCTGAAAATCCCGCGTTGCCGCCAGAATATCCGCCGTGGGCGCGAAGGTGGCTTCCACAATGCTTTTTCCCGTATTGGCCAAATAGGCCTGAATCAGGTGGTAGCCATAGGCATATCCCGCCGCATAGGGCAGTCCGACAGGTTGATACCCTTGCTGCGCCGCGATTTCGTCGCCGTACAGATAGGGAGCCATTTCCGCCATGCCGGTCATGCCGAGCCGTTCGGAAATGACGGGTTTGATTTTCGCCAGTGTGGTTTCATCCATTTCCGCTACCCACGGCCCGAGGAGTTGGCGGCCAAACAGTTCTGCCACAAAGGATTCCGCCAAGCCTTCACTGATTACCCAATCAGCCAGCGTGGTTTTGCTGCTCCATTTGGCAAACTGGAAGCGTACGTTATGGTTGCATTCGTGGGCGATGGCGGCCGGCAAGCGTGGCAGGGTATAGTCGTTGGGCAAGATGCTCATCATGATGTAGCCGGGAATGCCGCCGTCGCCGAGATAACCTTTGTTGAGAGCGAGCATTTGGCTATGCGGGCTGCCGAGCAGGATGGTGAAGGTGTAATCACGCACGGAAAGGCGGCAGTATGCGTCAAACATGGCCAGGCTTTTTTCTATGGTGTCGCGGCAGGACCGCCAGAGTTCGTCGCTGCCGATGGCGGCAATGGCGGGGCGGTCGGCTTCGCTGATGTCGGCGGGCATCCGGTGTGCCCAGCTCAGAAGCATCATGGCATCAAAGCGGCCGGGTTCTTTGGCCTTTAGCGGTATGTTTTGAGTTTGGAATTTGTTTTGGAACGGCCATAGCACGTGGGCGATGAAGTGGTTTTCCCGTTCGGCTTCAGGCAGTTCCAGCAGTTCGCGGTATACTTTATCGGAACGTACAATGTTGATATTCATAGCATTTTCCTTTTGGAGCAAAGCTGTCTGAATGGTGGAAGTTCAATGTACAGACTGCTTTTTATAGTAGATTAAATTCAAGGCAGAAATGAGTACCTTGTACAAATATATAGTGGATTAAAATAAAAATGATACAAGGCAGGAACGCCCGCCGTGTACGGATAATATATAAGGGTGTTGGCAGCACTGTGCCGGTTTGAATTTGATTTACCATATTATTTTTGTTTAATCCGCTATGGCAAACCGCAGACGGCTTTCAGGCTGCCTGAAACGCTGTTTTCCCGTTTCAGGCAGCCTGAAAGACTCTGCGCACCGTCTGCTTATTGGCGATAACCGCTCAGGAAGCGTTCCAGCCGTTGCAGGGCTTCGCCGATTTGTTCAACCGGCGGCAGGGAAACCACGCGGAAGTGGTCGGGTGTGGGCCAGTTAAAGCCCGTGCCCTGCACCACCAGAACTTTTTCCGCCACCAGAAAATCCTGCACAAATTTCACATCGCTGCCGATGTTGAATTTTTTGGTGTCTATTCTGGGGAAGAGATACAGCGCGCCTTTTGGTTTCACGCAGCTTACGCCGTCTATGCTGTTGAGCATTTCCCAGGCTTTGTCGCGCTGTTCGCACAGCCTGCCGCCCGGGGAAACCAGGGATTCGATGTTCCGGCTGTCTGCCAGTGCGGCGGGAATGCCGTGCTGCATCGGGGTGTTGGCACACAGGCGCATGGATGAAAGCACGGTCAGCCCCGCGATAAAGCCTTCCGCTTCTTTTTTCGGACCGGTGAGCATCATCCAGCCTTGGCGGAAGCCTGCCGCAAGATAGGCTTTTGAAAGACCGTTGTAGGTTACACAGAACAAATCGGGCGCAAGCGCGGCTATATGGTGGTGCTGCGCGCCGTCATAGACGATTTTTTCATAAATTTCGTCGGCCAAAACCATCAGTTTGTTTTGGCGGGCAATTTCGGCCAATTCCAGCAGCAGCTCTTTGCTGTATACCGCGCCGGTGGGGTTGTTGGGATTGATGATGACGATGGCTTTGGTGCGCGGAGTGATTTTTTTGCGGATGTCGTCCAAATCGGGCATCCAGTCAGCACCTTCGTCGCACAGGTAATGGCACACTTTGCCACCCGCTAGCGTTGCCGCCGCCGTCCACAAGGGATAATCGGGGGCGGGAATCAGGATTTCGTCGCCGTCGTTGAGCAGCGTCTGCATGGTCATCATGATGAGCTCGGATACGCCGTTGCCGATGTAGATGTCGTTGGGTGTAACGTCTTTGAAACCGCGCGAGCGGTAATACTGCACGATGGCATCGCGTGCGCCCATCAAACCTTTGCTGTCGCAATAACCTTCCGATGCAGACAGGTTGCGGATGATTTCCTGCACAATGGCATCGGGTGCTTTGAAGCCGAACGGTGCGGGGTTGCCGATGTTCAGCTTGATAATCTGATGCCCTGCTTCTTCCATACGCATGGCTTCCTGCATGACGGGACCGCGTATTTCATAACGGACGTTGGCGAGACGGTCAGACTTGGGAAAGCGTTCCATACTGCATTGCTCCTTGTGGGGTGGTGGATAACGGGAAGGGCGGACGGGTTTTCAGGCTGCCTGAGAACCATAAAAAGGCAGCGACTACATCCGCTTTCATAAATTTACCCGTTTTCACAAAGAATTTAAAGTGGGCGGCAGAATATTTTCAGGCTGCCTGCCGAACTTGCAGCCCCGCAGCCTGAAAAAAAGCACGGTATGCTTCAACCTTTTTGGCAAGTGCCAAAGGATAGGCGCGCGAGGTGGACGGCAGGCGGGTCAGCCGGAGCATCCGGCCGGCGCAGGGGTAATCTATGGTTTCGCCCGTTTTCGGCAGAGCAATTTTGGCGGGCAGTTTGCCCACCAGCACTTCAGTGGCCTTGCCGCCCGTTGTGCCGATGCGGGACACCTGCGGCACCTGTGCCAGCACGGCAGGCAAGTCGACGCTTTCCACAATCTGTAAAAATTCGTCCGCCGCATTGCCGTGCGTGCGGACGGCTTTGAATACGGTGGGGCAGGAAGCAATGCCGCGCTCCCACAGAAACGCTTTGATTTTATCTGCATCAAAACGTTTGGCAGAGGCAGCCTGAAAGTGCGCCGCATCACCGAAAAACACCAGTCCGTACAGGCGCCACATATCGTTTTGGAAATTGGGGTAATGAAACGCCATGCTGCGTTTTTCGGCAGCGGGAGGGAACGTGCCCATCAACATCACGGTGGCATGCGGCGGCAGAAACGGCGGAAACGGCAGCGATTCGATAACGGAATTATCCATAGTATAGTCGATTAAAATAAAAATGAGACAAGGCGGCGAGCCGCAAGGCGTACAGGTAGTACGTCAAGGCGAGCCAACGCCGTATCATTGCAATTTTAATCGACTATAAATTTCCAAAAAAGTTTTCAGGCTGCCCTATCCGGCAGCCGCACAACGTAAGGCAGTATTACAATGTAAAGAATCCAAATCCAGCCAGAGCAATGTCGGCAAATGTAGCGCAAGCAGCAATCATGTGCAAAACAACAATATTTTCAGACAACCCGAAAATCCTGTAAACTTACAAACATGAAGAAAAATCGGCATCCAATTTGCTGGTCTTCTAAATTTCAATTCTTCAAAACATGAAACGAGGTTTCAAAAAAATGCAAAAAAACATGTTCGCCAAAATCTTGGCCACAGCCATATTCTCCGCACTCGCACTTTCAGGCTGCAATGACGGAGACAGCAACAATTCAGGCAGCAGCAACACACCCGCCCAATCCGGCAGCAAAGTTAGACGCCCCCGTTCGGTAGACAGCAATAAAAACCGCGAAAACTACGTAGAACCAAATTCAAAAAACACAAATGGAGAGCCGCAAAACCGCGATAACACCGGCACCGCTTCAAATAACGGAGGTGGCAATCCGCAAAACAACGGCAATAACGGCCAACAACCCGCCCCAAAGCCGACTCAGGAAAATCCTGACATGCAGATGATGCTGAAAGCCATCAACGATGCGCGTGCCACTCCGCGCAACTGTGGCTCGGAGCATTTTGATGCCGCTCCGCCTTTGGTGTGGGACACCAAACTGGCCGCTGCCGCAAAAGGGCATGCCATTGATATGGCGGAACAGGATTACTTCGACCACAAAGGCAAAGACGGCAGGGAACCGAAACACCGCGTGGAAGCACAATTCTACGATTGGTCTTATGTATCCGAAAACATTGCCGCAGGCTCAACCGCTTACCGCACGCTGGATCAAGTGATGAAAGGCTGGCTGGACAGCCCGGGACACTGCGAAAACCTAATGGACCCGCGCGCAAAAGAAGTCGGCATGGCATATATCGTCAAGAACCGCTCCACTTACGGCAAATATTGGGTGCAGAATTTCGCCGCACCGCAATAATTCCCTCACCGCGCAAACAGCCTGCACTTTGGTTCTCCAAACGTGCAGGCTGTTTTTTTGCCGGACATCCGTTTCCAATTATTTCCCACGCTTTTGGGCAGCCTGAAACAGATTTGGGTTGTTTATCCCAAGCCCGCGTTATTTCAACCGATTGCGGATTCAAATGTAGTGCGGACTCTTGATTCAAACGTTTTCAGGCTGCCTTGGGGCAACGAGTAGGCAGCGAGTACCCGCCTATGCACGTAATCATATATCCGACAGGGCGCGCACCAATTCGGTGAAACTGCACACCGCCGTGCCAAGTTTCGCCACCACCACTCCTGCTGCCGCGTTTGCCGCGTGCATGGCTTCGGCATACGGATAACCTGCGGCCAAACACAATCCCATGGCTGCGATAACGGTGTCGCCTGCGCCGGATACGTCATACACTTCTTGCGCGCGGGTGGGCTGGTGGGTTTCGCCCGCTTCCTGATACAGGCTCATACCTTCTTCGCTGCGGGTAACCAGCAGTGCGTCCAGCTTCAAATCGCGGCACAGCTTGTGGGCTTTGGCGGCCAAGCCTGCTTCGTCCGGCCAACTGCCCGCGGCTTCGCGCAGCTCGGCGCGGTTGGGGGTAAGCAGGGTTGCGCCTGTGTATTTGGCGTAGTCTGCACCTTTGGGGTCAATGAGCACGGGCTTTCCTGCGGCGCGGGCGGCAGCAATCATGGCGGACACGTCGCCCAACACGCCTTTGCCGTAGTCGGACAGGATGACGGCATCGTAATGCGGCAGCAGCGCGGCGTATTGCTCGGATATGGTTTTCAGGCTGCCTGCATCGGGCGGGTCTTCAAAGTCCAGCCGTATCAGCTGCTGGTTGCGGGCAAGCACGCGCAGTTTCAGCGTGGTGGCGGCGGTGTCGCTGTATTGCAGGCAGGAGCGGATGCCGTCTTGTTCCATCAGCCGTTCCAGTGTATCGGCTGCTTCGTCCCTGCCGACCACGGACAATAATGCGACTTGTCCGCCAAGCGCGGCAATGTTGCGGGCTACGTTGGCTGCGCCGCCTGCGCGGTGGTCGGTGCGGGCGATTTTGGCAATGGGAACGGGGGCTTCGGGGGAAATTCGGGACACGTCGCCGAACCAATAGCGGTCCAGCATCACGTCGCCCGCCACCAATACGCGGGCGGCTTGCAGGCGGGATAGGTCGGGGCGGAAGGTCATGGGGTGTCCTTTTTTGTGTGATTGTGTCCGCTGCGGGTTTGGGAGGGCGGTGGTTGGGAAGGCTTCTGTTTACCATAATGGCAGGTATTGATGCTTATGCGGTTTCAGGCTGCCTTGCTGCAAAGCGCATCTGTGGCGGATGCCTAACCTGCTTTATTGGGAAATGCACTTCGGTTTCCGCCCGCCCTATCCGTTTCAGGCAGCCTGAAACGCTTTTTTCGGGTTTTCAGGCTGCCTTATCCGCATCCTTACGCTTCGGGCGCGTCTTCAAAACCGGTGATTTCCAGCCCGAAGCCGGTCAGCCCGTTCATGCTGGAAGGTGTGCCGAGTACGCGCATTTTTTTCACGTTCAGCGAGGCGAGTATCTGCGCGCCTACGCCGTAGGTTTTTCTGTCCCACCTGCGGGCGGGGGTGCCTTGATTTGGCAGTGCGCGGGCGGCAAGGGCTGCGCCGTCTTCGGTGCGGTGCAGCAGGACGGCTACGCCGCTTTGGGCGGCTTGGATGCGGGCGAGTGCGTCGGGCAGATGCCAAGAGCGGTTGCCGGCGGGGAGGATGAAGTCGAGTGCGGAAAAGGGTTCGTGTACGCGTACCAGCGTTTCGCCGGCGGCGGCGGGGCTGCCTTTCACCAGCGCGATGTGGGTGTCGCCGTTGAGTTTGTCGGTGTAAACGTGTTGGACAAAATCGCCCCATGCGGTTGAAACGGGGGTGCTGCCGATTTCTTCTATCAGGCTTTCGTTGCGGCTGCGGTATTCGATTAAATCGGCAATCGTGCCGATTTTCAGACCGTGTTCGGCAGCAAAGCGGACGAGCTCTTCCCCGCGCGCGGATTCGCCCCGTTCGTTAAGGATTTCGCAGATAACGCCAGCACCGGTGAGCCCTGCCATTTTCGCCAAATCTACGGCGGCTTCGGTGTGTCCCGCGCGCATCAGCACGCCGCCTTTGCGGGCGCGCAGAGGGAAGATGTGGCCGGGTTGGACGATGTCTTGCGCGCAGGCTTCGGGCGACACGGCGGTTTGAATGGTGTGGGCGCGGTCGGCGGCAGTGATGCCGGTGCCGATGCCGTGTGCGGCTTCTATGGAGACGGTGAAGTTGGTGCCGTATTGTGCACCGTTGTTCTGCGTCATCATGGGTAGGCCGAGTTTGTCTACCAGCGCGTCTTCCATCGGCAGGCAGACTAGGCCGCGTGCGTGCCGTATCATGAAATTGACGGATTCGGGGGTGGCAAATTGGGCGGCCATTATCAGGTCGCCTTCGTTTTCGCGGTCTTCTGCATCGGTGATGATGACCATTTTGCCGGATTTGATGTCGGCTAGGATTTCGGAAACGGGGGAAATCATGGGGGTATTCCTCTGCGGGATGGGCAGGCTTTCGGTTTTTAGGCTGCCCCAACCTTGGCAGCAGGGCAGCCTGAAAGCAGAACGGCGGTTTTTCAGGCTGCCTGATAGGTGTCCGAGCCGGTTCTTTTCTGGATGAACTCAATTTTGTAGCCGTCCGGGTCTTCCACAAAGGCGATAACGGTTGTGCCGTGCTTCATCGGCGCGGCTTCGCGCACCACCTTTCCGCCTTTGGCACGCACGGCTTCGCAGGCAGCCGCAGCATCGTCCACTTCTATGGCAATGTGTCCGTAGCCCGCGCCCAAATCGTATGACGGCGTGTCCCAATTGTGCGTGAGTTCCAAAACGGTGCTGTCCGCTTCGTCGCCATAGCCCACAAACGCCAGTGTGAAGCGGCCTTCGGGATAGTCTTTGCGGCGCAGCAGGCGCATATTCAGAACATTGGTGTAAAACGCGAGCGACTTTTCCAAATCGCCCACGCGCAGCATGGTATGTAGCAGACGCATGGTTTGTTCCCATCGGTGGTTGTAAAACGGCGGCATTTTAACAGAAAGCGCACCGCCGCCGCTTTCAGGCTGCCCGAACCCCGCCCCGCCGTATTTGAGCAAAAGCGCGAGATTGCATACAATGCGCGGATTTTTTCACACGCAAAGGGCGCATCATGCAATACGCCAAAATACTCGGCACCGGCAGCTACCTGCCTGCCAGACGCGTAACCAACGACGAGTTGGCGCAGCGCATAGACACATCGGACGAATGGATTGCCGGCCGCACCGGCATCAGGGCGCGCCACATCGCCGCCGACAGCGAAAAAACCAGCGACCTGGCCGCCGAAGCCGGCCGCCGCGCCCTCGCACAGGCAGGCATCGCCGCCCAATCTGTTGATTTGATTATCGTCGCCACGGCCACCCCCGACATGCAGTTTCCCGCCACCGCCACCATTGTCCAGCAGAAACTCGGCATTTCAGGCTGCCCCGCATTTGACGTACAAGCCGTGTGCGCAGGCTTCGTTTACGCGCTGGCAACCGCCGATGCCTATATCCGCAGCGGCATGGCGACAACTGCCCTCGTCATCGGTGCAGACACATTCAGCCGCATTTTGGACTGGAACGACCGGCGCACCTGCGTGCTGTTTGGCGACGGCGCGGGCGCAGTGGTGCTGGGCGCAAGTGCCCAAAAAGGCATCATCCTCAGCAGGCTGCATTCCGACGGCAATTATCTAGACCTGCTCAAAACCCCCGCCCAAATTGCCGATGGCGCGGTTTGCGGCACGCCCTATCTGCAAATGGACGGACAAGCCGTGTTCAAATTCGCCGTGAAACAGCTCGCCGCCGTGGCAGACGAAGTGCTGCACGCAGCAGGCTACACCGCAGAACAAATAGACTGGATTGTGCCGCACCAAGCTAACGAGCGCATCATCGCCGCCACCGCCAAACATCTCGGCATCGGCATGGAAAAAGTCATCCTCACCGTTGCCGAACACGCCAACACCTCTGCCGCCTCCATCCCCCTCGCGCTGGACGCAGGCATTCGCGACGGGCGCATACGGCGCGGACAGACGCTGCTGTTTGAAGGCATCGGCGGCGGTTTTGCATGGGGCGCGGTGCTGGCGGAATATTAGCCCCCTCCTCCAAAAGGCAGTCTGAGACCTTTGCAAAATCCTCATCTTTGGCACATTTCTTCGCCATGCGCTTCCCGAACGCTTGAAAATATTTCAATATTCTCTGCGCGTTCTGCGATGCTATTTTTGAGATGCGCTCAAATCTGAGTTTTGCAAAGGTCTCAGTCTGAAACACGGTTTCCCCCTTTCAGGCTGCCTTGCAACAAAACGGCTTCCCAACAACAAGGCAGCCTGAAAACCACCGCTTCGGTTTTCAGGCTGCCTTTATTCCCATCTCGCTCACAGATACACAATTTCCCCCGAACGCCCCCTGCTCTCCCCGCTTGCCCACCACACAAAATCAGGGGTGATGTCCGCCGTGTCCCTGCGCTCGCCCGCCGTTTCCCCAGGATGCGTTTTCACGCGCTGCGGCGAATTGATGCTCCCCGGCACCAGCACGTTGGCACGCAGATGGGGAAAACGCTCCCATTCGTCTGCCGCCACCCTGCACAAATAATTCAGCGCGGCTTTGGACGCACCGAAACCGCCCCAATAAGCCTGCGGCGTTTCGCCGTGGCTCTCGCCCACAAAAATAACAGACGCATCCGCCGACTCTTTCAGCATCGGCAGCATGGCCCGCGTCAGTGCCATCGGTGCAACCGTGTTAATGCGGTATTGGTTCACCCATTCGGCAACGGTTTGGAAATCCAGCGGCGAAAGCGCGTAAAAATAGCTGGCACAGTGGATGATGCCGTCCAACCGCCCGCCCGTTGCCTCCGCAACCGTACGCGCAAGCTGGCCGAACTCCTTCTCCTCGGCGGCAATCATGTCAAAGCACACCGCAAACGGCTCTTCGCTGCCCGCCTCCACGATTGCGTCATACACTTTTTCCAATTTCTTCTGACTGCGCGCCATCAGCACCACGGTTGCCCCCGCCGCCGCACAAGCCTTCGCCACATCCGCGCCCAAACCCTGAGACGCACCCGTTACCAATATCATCCTGTTTTGAAGCGTTTTTTCTACCATGTCTCTATCCTTTGCCGAATCAGGCGGCGCAGGCGGACGGCTTTCAGGCAGCCTGAAAACGCCGTTTGCGCCAAAAGCCGCGATTATACGTTCTACCCGCCGTTTTGGGCACGGCAAACGCTTATAGGCAGCCTGAAACGCAAGCCGCCCCGTTTTCAGACTGCCTTTACAGCCGACACACAGAAACGGATAGGCACAACGCCGATTAGCGTAAGGCAGATACCCATGCCCACGCATTTTCATGCTGCCCTTACAACACAAAACACGCAGCCAGCAAATATCCGCATCACCGTCTGACAGCAAAACCGCATCCCGTATCGGTCTGCCGCCCATTCCACTGAGACCTTTGCAAAACCCCAGATTTGAGCACAGTTCAAAGCAACAGCATCGCAGAACGCGCAGAGAATATTGAAATATTTTCAAGCGTTCGAGAAGCGCGTTGCGAAGAAATGTGCCAAAGATGGGGATTTTGCAAAGGTCTCCACTATATAATCACGCCTTTTTCCCGCCCTCCGCGCACCATGCCCGCCATCCTGATTATCCGCCCCGAAAACCGTTTTGCCGCCGATGCCGCCGCCTGCCGTGCCGCCGGCTGGACACCCGTCCCGTTCGCCCCGTTCCGTATCGTTCCCCTGCCCGAAGCCCTGTCGCACCTGCCGCAGGCTGCCGCACAGGCCGACGCACTGTTCTGGTCCAGCCCCACCGCCGCAGAAACCGCAGCCCCCCACCTTTCAGGCAGCCTGAAAACCACCGTACCGAATATCGCAGTCGGCGCACAAACCGCCGCCGCCCTGCAACGCACGGGTTTCACCAACATACACCATTCCGAAACCGGCAGCGACAGCGAAGCCGCATTTTCCCTGCCCGTTTGGCACACCCTGCCCCAACACGCCCGAGTGCTGATTGTGCGCGGCACCGGCGGACGTGCATGGCTCGGCGGACAGCTTGCCGCACGCGGCTTCACCGTAGAATACGCCGAAATCTACCTGCGCGAACCACAGGAACTGGACTGGGCACGCTTTCAGGCTGCCGCTCCCGAAGCCGCATGGGCGGCCAGCTCCGAAGCCGTCCGCGCCATATTCGCCCGCTGCCCGCCGCCGCTTAGGCAAAAGCTCAAATCCTTGCTATACTTCGCCCGACACGCGCGCATAGCCGAAACCCTGTCCCAATCGGGCGCACAACGCGTCCGCACCGCAGACGGAATCGGCAGCGCGCTCAACGCATTTTCCCCCGACGGAGAAACCCAAAATGTCTGACAACCAACCGCAAAACCAGCAGCCGGAACAAAAACCCGAAGAACGGCAGCCTGAAAAACCGCCCGTCCCATCCCTAAGCAAACAAACCAAACAACCCGAACACAAACAGCCGGAAGCCCCCCAACCCATCGTCATCCAGCAAAAAGGCAGCGGCGGCAAAGGCTTGGCAACAGGCGCGCTGGTGCTCTCACTGATTGCCTTGGGCGCAAGCGGCTTTCTCTATACCCAAGGGCAGAACGTACTGGCAAATCAAAAACTGCAATTTGAAAAAGACCTGAACGCCGCCGCACTGGGCAACAGCGAAAACGCCGCCAAGCTGGAAAGCACACTGCAAAAACAGGCCGAAGCCGACCGCCAGCTTGCCAAAATACTGGAAGGCCAAACCGATTCCGCCCGCACGCTGGACAGCATCAGCCGCGCCTACGCCGAACTGCTGAAAGGCCGCGTAAACTGGCTGGTGGACGAAGTGGAAGTAACACTCAACACCGCCTCGCAGCAGCTTCTGCTCTCAGGCAACGTCCCCGTTGCCGCCGCCGTGCTGGAAAACGTGGAGCAGCGGCTCGACCGCTTCGACCAGCCCGAGCTGCTGCCCATCAAACAAGCCATCAACCGCGACCTCACCGCCCTGAAAAACCGCCCCTATCTCAACATCTCCGGCACCGCCCTGCGCCTCGACCGTCTGGAAAGCGCGGCAGAAAGCCTGCCCCTCATTGCCGACAGCACGCTCACCGCCAAAAACGGCAAACCCGAGCCCGTCTCCCAAGCAGGCGGATTTTGGACACGCGCGTGGGACAACACCGCCGCCCTGATGAAAAGCATGGTGGAAGTGCGCAAACTGGACAACAACGATGCCATGCTCATCGGGCCGGAACAGGTATTTTTCGTGCGCGAAAACCTGCGTCTGCGCCTTCTAGACGCACGTCTCGCCCTGTTGCAGCACAACGGCGACGTCTATCAGAACGACCTTTCCGCCGTTGAAGAAACCGTAAACCGCTATTTTGACACCCAGTCGCCCAACACACAGGCATGGCTGAAAGAAGTGGGCGAACTCAAAGCATTGGAAATCCGCATGGTGTCGGACGACGCACTCAAAGCCAGCCTTGCTGCCGTACGCAACTATCAAAACAGCGTCCGTACCGCCCTGCCCGTCATTCTGTACGACGCCATCCCCGCCCCCGCCCAAACCGCACCGGCGGAATCCTCCACACCGGCTGCGCCGTCTGCCGCACAAACGCCTTCACCGGCCGCATCAGCCGCGCAGCCTGAAAGCGTTGCCGCCTCCTCACCCAAACCGCAGGCAGCCAGCCACCCGGCCAGCAGCGCGTCCGCACCTGCCGCCGCATCAGGCAGTGCGGCATCCGCCGAAGGAGCACGCGAATGAAACAGCTTGTATGGATAATCTTCCTGTTCCTTTGCGCCATCGGGCTGGCCATGCTCGCGCACACCTACACCGGCAATGTGTATTTCATCGTAGAAAACAACATGCTGCGCGTGAACATCAACCTGTTCGTCATCGGTTTCATCATCGCCGTATTCGTGTGGTATCAGATTATCAGGCTGCTGGCAGGCATTTTTGGCACACCGCACCGCTTGGGCGCATGGGGTTCTTCCCGCCGCAGCCGCAAAGCCGCACAGGAACTCAACGCCGCAGGGCTTGCCTACTTTGAAGGCAAATATCAGGAAGCCGCCCGACACGCCGCCAAAGTGTTAGACAACAAAGAAGCGGGCGAACGCCGTGTACTTGCCCTGATGATTGCCGCCCACGCAGCCGACCAAAGCCGCGACAGCAGCCTGCGCGACCAATATCTCGCCCAAATCGCCAAGCTGCCCGCAAAACAACAGCTTTCCCGCCATCTGATGCTGGCAGAAAGCGCACTGGACAAGCAAGACTACCCCGCCGCTACCGAACACCTCACCGCCGCCGCCCAAATCAATCCGCGTCTCACCCGCCTCGCCCGCCTGC
Organism: uncultured Kingella sp.; assembly: GCA_963520685.1. Classification (GTDB taxonomy): domain Bacteria; phylum Pseudomonadota; class Gammaproteobacteria; order Burkholderiales; family Neisseriaceae; genus Kingella_B. Next base: position 26,172 of record CAUQSD010000011.1, read on the forward strand.
AACTGCGCATGGCCTTGGACAAGGGCGACGCGCTGGACATTTTGGACAAAACCGACAAATTGCAGCGCGCAGGCGCAATCGGGCAAACGGAAGCACAACAGGCTGCCGAAGCCGCCTACCGCAAACTGCTGGCTCTGGCAGAAGATGCCGCCGGCATGAAAGCCTGCCTGAAACGCATCCCCGAAGCCCTGCGCAACGGTGTCATGGATGCCGCCATCGCCCAAAAATACACCGATTTGGGGTTGTACGACCAAGCAGTCGCATGGGTAAACGAACATTACCCCGCCAGCCGCGATGCCGCCCTGCTGCCGCCGTTCACCGCCAGCGTGCGCTATCTGGACGACAAAAAACAGCAAAAAGCCATAGACACCGCCGATGCATGGCTGCAAGGCAACCCGAAAGACGCACGCCTGCTGCTGTGTCTGGGCGAGCTGGCCGCGCAAAAGCAGCTTTGGGGCAAAGCGCAGAACTATCTGGAAAACAGCCTCGCCGTCAAACCCACCGTGCAGACACGGCTGGTGCTGGCAAAAGTCTATGACCACGCCGGCCGGCCCGATGCCGCACAGGAACAGCGGAGAATCGCCATCGGCAGCATCACCGGCGACGCATAGTCTCCCTCCCCTCCCCCGTTCAGGCAGCCTGAAACCGCCTTTCAGGCTGCCTGAAACACCATCCGAACAAGGAAAACCATGTCCGCAGAACAACAACCCGTCCGTCTGTCCAAACGCATGGCAGAACTCGGCCTCTGCTCCCGCCGCGAAGCCGATGCCTATATTGAAAAAGGCTGGGTGCGCGTAAACGGCAAAACCGCCGTGCTGGGGCAGAAAGTCCAGCCCCAAGAGCGCATTGAACTGGACAGACAGGCGCACACGCAGCAGGCACACCGCGTAACCATTCTGCTCAACAAACCCGTCGGTTTCGTCAGCGGGCAGCCTGAAAAAGGCTACCGCGCCGCCGCCGAACTCATCACCCCCGAAAACCGCTGGGACGGCGACAGCAGCCGCACCCTCTTCCAACCCGGCCACACGCACCGCCTCGCTCCCGCCGGACGGCTGGACATCGATTCCACAGGCCTGCTCGTACTCACCCAAGACGGGCGCATCGCCAAGCAGCTTATCGGCGAAAACAGCAACAGCGAGAAAGAATATCTCGTGCGCGTTTCAGGCAGCCTGAAAAGCAACGGACTCGCCCTGCTCAACCACGGTCTCGTGCTGGACGGCGAACCGCTGCGCCCCGCCGAAGTGTCGTGGCAGAACGAAGACCAGCTCCGCTTCATCCTGAAACAGGGCAAAAAACGCCAAATCCGCCATATGTGCGAGCTGGTCGGCCTGCGCGTAACCGGCTTGAAGCGCATCCGCATCGGGCGGGTGAAACTGGGTGCGCTGCCACCCGGAAAATGGCGTTATTTGCAGCAGAACGAACGCTTTTAGAGCTTTTCAGGCAGCCTGAAAGGACGTGAATTTGTGTAAAACGCACCGCCGCCGCAATCTTGGATTTATCCCTTTACTATCATGCAGATAATTTGCCACCCATCCCGCTGATGCCAACACGCGGACCGTATACGCACGTAAAGGTTTCCCTTTGGCACGGAATTTGCAGTAAAGTTCCAACCTATTCCACGAAAGGAAAACAACCATGAACAAATTATCCGTACTCATCGCCATCGCCGCATTTGCCGCCCTGCCCGCGGCAGCGAAAGACAAAACGCCCGATATCGCCTCCAACACATCCAGTGTCAGCGACAACGGCTTCATCAACAGCATCGCCACCGCCGCCAAAGGCATGGGCGCACAAGAACCGCTGGACATCAGCGAAACCCAAGCCGGCGGCAAACGTGTGCTGGTGGTAACAGGCAGCAACGGCACAAGATGCCAAGTCCCCACTTCAGACGGCAATCCGCCGAAAATGACCGGCATCAACTGCAAATAAACCCTCTGAAAAAAAGCCCCAATCCGCAAGGTTTGGGGCTTTTTCGTTTTCAGGCTGCCTGATGAAACCTTTGCAAAACCTCAGATTTAGGCACAGTTCAAAGCAATAGCATCGCAAAATGCGCAGGTATAGTGGATTAAAATTGCAATGATACGGCGTTGGCTCGCCTTGACGTACTACCTGTACGCCTTGCGGCTCGCCGCCTTGTCTCATTTTTATTTTAATCCACTATAAGATAGAGAAGTTCATGGCGAAGAAATGAGCCAAAGATAGGGATTTTGCAAAGATTCCGCCTTATTGCGGCGGCAGTACGCGCTCCGGATTGGGACTGTCTGCCAGCACGCAGGCGGCGATTTCCTGCTCCACTCGGTCTTTCATCACGAAGCGGTCGTTTTCAGGCAGCATATCGGGGCGTATCTGCGCCAAAATATCTACCTTGACAACAATCTGCGGGATGGAAACGACACGCCACAACGATTGAAACAGGTTGGCATTGGCAAAGGAAACTGCTTCGGTGCGCACGCCGCTGTCGTAATAGCGAAGCACAACGGGCTGCACGGGCGCGCGGCTGTCTAAGGCAGCCTGAAACAGCGCGGCTTTAAGCGGCAAAATGCCGTTACCGAGTGTGGTGCGCGCTTCGGGGAAGAAGCAGACGCGTCCGCCCGCATCCAGCACGCGCGAAATGGCGGCATTGATGATGCCGATGTCTTTACGCGAGCTGCGGTCTATATAGACCGTGCCGGCGTTGGTAATCATCCTGCCGATAAACGGCCAGCGGCGCAGCTCCTGCATGGCTATGAAACTGGAAGGATACAGCACGGTGATGGCAAAAATATCCAGCCATGACACGTGGTTGGCCGCAACCAGCAGCCCGTTTTGCGCCCGCTGCTCCGCACCGCTGTCCTGCACATCCAGCCGCACGTCCAACACATCCAAACAGCCTTGGCTCATGCGGCGCATGGCTTCATAGCGTTCTTCCATTGAAGCGTTGTCCAGCCGTCTGAGCGCGCGGGCGGTTTTGAACAGCCACGCCAGCAGGCGGAAAATGCGGGCGAAGCGCAGGAAAAGGGGGGCTTTTGGAGACATTCTGTTCTTTCGTTTGCTTGGGATGGGGCAGCCTGAAAGCAGCTTCGGCATTTTCAGGCTGCCTGTATGTTTGATTGGAATTGCATGTGTAGGGCGGGCACTTGCTGCCCGCGCGTTGCGCCAAGGCAGCCTGAAAACCGAACGGCGACAAAATATCTACACCCTACGGACACTGGCAGTGTGCGCGTCAATTTTTACGTGTGTCGGCCAGCGCGCGCCAAGGCAGTTCCTGTTCAGAAATCATTTGCTGCAAAACACAACAACAGGCAAAGGTTTGCTGCCTTTGCCTGTTTCTTGTATTGCAATCAGAACGGGATATAACTGCCCGGATTGACGGGTTTGCCGTTTTCGCGCACTTCCAAATGCAATTTACCCGAGCCGCCCAACGTGGCGATGGCGTGTCCGCGCTTAACACGCTGCTGTTCTTTGGCAAGCAGGGTTTCGCCGCCGCTGTATGCAGTGAGCAGCTGGGGCGTGTGCTGCACAACCACCAATCTGCCGTAGCCGCGCGGACCGTTGCCGCTGTAAATCACTTGGCCGTCTGCGGCGGCAACCACGTTCTGCCCAGATGCGCCGAGCAGTTCTACGCCACGCGATTTTTCGGTAAACGCCTGCGCGATTGAGCCGTCGGGCAGCGGACTCTGCCAAGTCAGCCCTGCGCGGGTGATGGTTTTGCCGGAAATGCCGGAAGAGGCAGCAGGTGCGGGGGCGGCAGGCGTGGAGGGCGGCGGGGTGTAGGGCGCGGGAGCGGGCGTTGCCGCTGCGGTATTGCTGCCTGAAACGCGCAGCACCTGCCCGATTTTTACATTGTCGTCTGTCAGGTTGTTTAACGCGCGGAGCTGGCCGGCAGTCATGCCGTGGTTGCGTGCAATACCGAAGAGCGTATCGCCTGCCACGACGCGGTAGCTGCCCGTTGCGCTGCTGCCGCCACTGTATGACGTTGATGCCGTGCCGCCCGCGCTAGTCGGCTTTACCCGCAGACTCTGCCCCAATTTCACGGTGTTGTCGGGCATGTTGTTCCACATGCGGATGTTGTCTTGGCTAACGTGATAGCGTTTGGCAATGTTGTAGAGCGTGTCGCCTGCCACCACGGTGTGGAAAGTAGCGTTTGCGTCCACAGGGGGGTAAACGCCTGTGGGATGGCTGTATGCGCTGCCTGACGAAGCAGGCGGGGTGTAGGGCGTTGCCGCTGTTGCGCCGCTTGGGGTATAGGGGGCAGCCGCGGACGGGGTGCTTGGTGTGTACGGTGTGGCGGCAGGCGCACTGTTGGGCGTATATGGCGCGGCGTTATAGGGGTTGGCGGCTGCCGTGCTGCCGTCATATGGCGAAGCCGCCGTGCCGCTGCCGGAGACGACGGGCGCGGAATTGGTTGCCGCGGAGCAGGCAGACAGTATCGCCGCTGCGGCTGCAATAGATAAAAGCGTTTTTGTTTTCATTGTGTTGCCCTATTTCTGGTAAACATAGAAAAGCGTTTTGGGAAAGATGTGCGCGGCACGGTGTGCGGCGACAGAGAAAAAACGGAGCAATCATACCGTTTCACAGGGGGGCGGGCAAGTTTTCAGGCTGCCTGAAAAGCTTGCCGGATGCCGATGGAACGGGCTTCGGAAGGTTTTTGCAGGTTGGCGTGCCGCCCTATGAAACGGATTTGGATTTTCAGGCTGCCCGTCCTGCATTCCGGCATTTCATAGGCAGCCTGAAAGCCGCCCTGCCCTGCCCCGCCCAATTTGTCTTTTGCCGGCCGAACCGATATACTGCGCGGCTTTTATTTTCCGCGAAACACCCTTAGTAAACATGGACAAACAAGATAAAAAATGCGCCTTCTGCGGCAAAAGCAAAGAGCAGGTCAAACACCTGATTGAAGGCGACAAAGGCGTATTCATCTGCAACGAATGCGTGGAGAACGCGTCGCAGATGCTTGCAGACGCTCCCGACAAAAAAACCGCGCCCGAACTGGACGCAGACACCCCGTTGCCCACTCCCGCCGAACTCGCCGCCCAGCTCAACGAACACGTTATCGGACAGGATGCCGCCAAAAAAGCCCTGTCCGTTGCCGTCTATAACCACTACAAACGCCTGCTGCGTCCCCAAAAAAACGGCGAAGTGGAGCTGGCAAAATCCAATGTGCTGCTCATCGGTCCCACAGGCTCCGGCAAAACCCTGCTGGCGCAAACGCTGGCGCGCAGGCTCAACGTTCCCTTCGCCATGGCAGATGCCACCACGCTCACCGAAGCAGGCTATGTGGGCGAAGACGTGGAACAAATCATCACCAAACTGCTGAACAACTGCGACTTTGACGTGGAAAAAGCCCAGCGCGGTATTGTCTATATAGACGAAATCGACAAAATTTCCCGCAAATCCGACAGCCCCTCCATCACCCGCGACGTGTCCGGCGAAGGCGTACAGCAGGCATTGTTGAAACTGGTGGAAGGCACGGTGGCCAGCGTTCCTCCCCAAGGCGGCAGGCGCAATCCCAACCAGCAGTTCATCAATGTGGACACCTCCAATATCCTCTTTATCTGCGGCGGCGCGTTCGCAGGTTTGGACAAAATCGTCCGCCAACGCACCGAACAGGGCGGCATCGGCTTCGGCGCACAGGTCCACAGCAAAGACGACGATGCCGGCATCAGCGAACTGTTCGCCCAAGTAGAACCCGAAGACTTGATTAAATTCGGCCTGATTCCCGAACTAATCGGCCGCCTGCCCGTCATCGCCACACTGGCGGAACTGGACGAGGCCGCACTGGTCAGCATTCTCACCGAACCGAAAAACGCCTTGGTCAAACAATACCAAGCCCTGTTTGCCATGGAAAACGCCGAACTGGAATTCGAGCCCGACGCACTTGCCGCCGTTGCCAAGCTCGCCATGGCCCGCAAAACAGGCGCGCGCGGTCTGCGCTCCATTGTGGAACGCACGTTGTTGGACACCATGTATCGCCTGCCCGATTTGAAGGATGCCGCAAAAGTTGTCGTTACCCGAGACGTGGTGGAAAACGGCAGCGCACCGAAACTCTTCCGCGCAGACGGCTCGCCATTGGAATAACCGCTTTTCAGGCTGCCCCGAAATATTTGGGGCAGCCTGAAAACATATGGGTATAAGTATCTCCCTGAAAAAACGGGTTGCCCGTATAGTTGATTAAAATAACGTGGATTTGGAATAAGGCAGCAAACAGTAAAACAGTTTATCGCCGACACACGGAAACCAATATGCACAATGTCGTTTTCCGTAATATGGAGTTTGCTGCCCGTGCGGTTTCAGGCTGCCTTTGATTAGAGAACGCGCAAACAATAAGTACCCACTTTACAGCCCCCCAAGAATGGTGTGACGTAAGTAAAAAATATAGACAAGCAAGAACAGTCCGCACCCAATCTGATAAAAAAATAGAAGCAAGTTAGTTATCATTTATGACGTATTGAAGTAGTGTATACATGAAAACTATAAAAATTAGCCCTAACTATATTGGATATTTTTTCAGATGCTTAATTCCTTTATATACAATAAATGACCCAGAACAAGAAGAGTTATCCGAACTAAACTTTGAGAACAGAAGCAGTATTCGAAGATTAGCAAATGAATATCTCATCCCATGTTACCAACGGTTAAGCATTTCTAATCAATTTAGAATTAAGGAAAGTTTGAGATATGCCATGAACTTTTGGTCGGATGAAATACTACATACTCAATATACTTATGGCATTCCGCCTGAAATCTTAACAAAAAAATTTCTAATGAAAATTTGGGACGATATGTTTAATGGTGAGGATATTTTTATTAATGATGCCTCTAACTATAAAATTATCGATTTTAAATATCCATAAATTCACATAATTTGGTTAGTTTGGCGAATCCAATATTTTTCAGGCAGCCTGAAAATATTGGTTTTGCCAATCCACCCTGCCCGCTTATCCCCAACATGCGTTTCTCACACATGGGAGCGAACCGAAGGGCGTACGGTCAGCCTGTCAAGGCAAGCCATACCACGGCATTGAGCCTATATCCATATTTGCCTCCTTCCCGCTCCATCAGCCTGTTTCAGGCTGCCTGCCGCCTTCTCAGGCATCAACGCAACAAGTCCTGTCTCACAGAACCAACAGACATTAGCCGCGCTTGTGTGCTTCTGAGTACAATAGTCCTCAAACCGTGTTGTCAAGGGAATAACGATGCGTATTTTTTGGTTTGTGGTTTTACCGACCCTACTCGTCTGGTTGCTTTTAACCTCGTTGCAATCGACTGTATCTGCGGCTTTGCTGGGCTTGTTGCTCATGGCTTTGACTTCTTCAAAGAACGGCAGCAAAGGGCAAGGCAGGGCGTACAACGGCAAGCGGCGTTATCTGCCCGAGCGCGTGGACGATTTGGAACGCGAAGTGCGCGAGTTGCGGCAGCGGCTGGCAGCATTGGAGCGGCAGCAGGGTATGCCGGCTGCCATGCCCGAGCAACAAGCGGCACAAAAGCAGCCTGCACCCGAAACGCCCAGCCTGCCAGCGGAAGAAGAGCCTTTGGTGTGGGCGGGCTACGAACTGGTACCCGAATCGCAATACGAAGAAAGAATGGCGGCGCAGCGCGACCGCGTGCTGTTCCGGCCTGAAGAGCTGCCTGCCGATAACGCAGCCGCCCATATTCCTGCGGATAAAACGTCTGCGGACAAAACACCTGCGGCGCACACCGCGCCCGTCCAAAAGCAGCCTGCACGTCAAAAGCAGGCTGCACGTCAAAAGCAGGCTGCACATACTTCTTCCCGCGCCACTTCGAGCGCACCGTCTTCACGCAAAATCCGACCGCAGCACAGCGAACCTGCCGAGCCTAATCCGCTGCTGGCATGGTTTTTGAGCGGCAACCCGCTGCTGAAAACCGGTGCACTGGTGCTGTTTTTCGGGCTGGCGTTCCTGTTGAGTTATGTGGGCGGCCATTTGCCGCTGAGTGTGCGCTATCTGGCTGTGTTCGGCGCAGGCGTGGCGGCGGCGGGCGCAGGCGTGAAGCTGCAAAGCAAAAAACGCGAATACGGCCTCACCTTGCAGGGCTTCGGCTTGGGCGTGATGTATCTGACCACGCTGGCGGCCGCGAAACTGCATGCGCTGATTGGTTCGGGCGTGGCATTGGTCGTGATGGTGGCTTTGGTGCTGGTGATGATTGCCCGCGCCGTGTCGCAGGACGCGAAAGTCATGGCGCAGGCTGCTTTGGTGGGCGGTTTGGCCGCACCTGTGCTGGTAGGCGGCGGCGGTTCGCACATCGTGCTGTTCGGCTATCTGGCGTTGTTGAACGCAGGCGTGGCGGCGATTGCATGGTTTAAGGCATGGCGCTCGCTCAATTTAATCGGGCTTTCCGGCACGTTCGTTATCGCTTCTTCTTGGGGCGCTGCCCGTTATCACGATGAATTGTTCACCAGCAGCGAGCTGTTCCTGATTTACCACTGGCTGCTCTACACGCTGATTGCCTGCCTGTTCGCCCGCAAAACGCTGGAAGACGAACCGTTGGCGGGCAGCCTGAAACGCATTCCCGACAATGCTTCGCTGGAACGCATTTGGCAGACGGTAACGGCATACGGCAGCCATATCGGTATCCTCGACAGCAGCCTGCTGTTCGGCAGCGCGATAACTTCGTTTTCGCTGCAATATGCGCTGATGGATAAAGGCGGCCACGGTGCGGCGTATTCCGCGCTGCTTTGGGCGGCGGTTTATGGCGGCGCGGCACTGTATTTCGCCCGCCTGCGCGACGATTTTGCCGTGATGAAGCAGGCGTTTGCCGGGCTATTCCTCGTGTTTGTCACGCTGGCCGTGCCGTTGGCGTTTGAATTGCGCTGGACGGCGATGGCGTGGGCGTTGGAAGCCGCGATGGTGTATTCGTTCGGGCTGATTCAGCGGCAGCCGCAAACGCGCGTGGCCGCTGTCGGCGTGTACGGCTTGGCGGCCTTGTCGCAACTGAAAGATTTGCTGCGCAACGCAGGCGAATCAGATAGCGGCGCACTGCTGAACGGCTCGTTTTCCGGCGCGTTGATTGCGGCGGCCAGCGGCGTGCTGATGTATTGGGCATGGGCGAGAATGCGCCGCGAAGACAGCGCGCTGTGGGAGAGAAACGGTGTGTCGGTGGTGTTGCTGCTCGCTTTAATCCACGCGGTTACCCTGCCGATGCTGGTGTTCGGCCGGCTGGGCTGCACGCTGGCGCTGGCGGTGTATGCGTTGGCCTTCGCGGCGGCGCAATGGCGGCAGAAGCAGCCTGTGTTCAGCGGCTTTTCCGCCGCGTGCGTGCTGATTTCGTTTTTATGCAGCCTGCACCTTGTGGCGCCCGAAAAAATCAACATCGATATGGCGCTGACGGGCACGGCCATTCTGTATCTTGCCACCGCGTTCACGCTGCACAAAGCCCGCTGGCAGCGCGAAGAACCGCAGTTCGGCAGCGGCACGCAGTTGTGCAATCTGGGTGCAGGCTGCCTGATGATGGTGCTGGCGTGGGTGGAATGGCAGAACGGCTTGGGTTCGCTGGCCCGCATCTTTAACCTGGAATACGGTTGGGCGTGGGCATGGTTTGCGTTTGCCACGCTGCTGCTTTTGGGCGCACATGGGTCGCGTTGGCGCGAAGGCGTGCAGGCTGCTTCTTTGGCGATGTGGCTGTTTGCCGTTATGTCGATTGGCCGATATGCCGATATTTGGGCGACAGAAGTGCCGCTGGCCGGCAGCCTGCTGATGTTGGGCTTCAGCGTGTTGGCCGCCCTGTCTGCCCTGTGGCAGCCTGAAACACGCCATCCCGACGGTGAAAAACTCATCGGTTTTGCCCCTGCCGTCCATGCTGTGCTGCTGCCCACCTACATTCTTTTGTGGACGCAGTTTTCAGGCAGCCTCGCCGAAGCCCATTGGCCGAACGCCCTGCCGCTTGCCCGTTTGGCCATCCCGTTTGCCGCATGGCTGGCACTCACCGTGTGGCGCGACCGTTTCGGCGAACTGCGCGGCATTTACTGGCGTTGGCACAGCGCTTTGCTGGCCGTGTACGCCGCATTGTGGTTCGTGCATGCCAACTTCGCCCGTCCGCCGCAGTCCGATTTCCCTTATTTCCCCGTGTTCAATGCCGTAGAAATCGGCAGCATTGCCGTGCTGTATCTGCTGTACCGTTGGCTGGGCGCGTGGTTGCCCGAAAGCAGCCTGCAGGCCGACGGGCGGCGTGTGGTGGCCGGCAGCCTGCCCGCGCTGTTCCTGCTGCTGTTGAGCGGCGGCGTGATGCGGCTGTGGCACATCTTCGGCGGTGTGGACTGGCGGCTTGACCACCTGCTGGCTTCCTTCGGCGTGCAGGCTAGCCTGTCGATTGTTTGGGCGCTGGCCGCCATCGTGCTGATGGTGTCCGGCAATCGCGCCGTTGACCGAACCCGCTGGCTGGTTGGCGCGAGCATTATGGCCGTGGTGGTGCTGAAACTCTTCTTTGTGGAACTGGGCAACAGCGGCGGCATCGAACGGATTGTTTCCTTCATCGTCGTCGGCCTGCTCCTGCTGCTGGTCGGCTGGTATGCACCCGTGCCGCCGAAGGATAGGGATTAGGGCGTAAGCAGTATCGCCCAAACGAAAAGCAGCCTGCACTTTGGAAATTGAAGTGCAGGCTGCTTTTTATCTTGTCGACATGTGTTCCAATGCTGCCCCAAAGTAATCCGCCACCGCCCTGACGCTGGGGCTACGGCGTACGTCTTCGTGCATCACCAGAAAGAGTTCCGCTGCGAATTCAGGTAGCGGGGCATCTGGATTGAGTGAGACGGGATGCAGCCTGTCGGCGGGGAACACGGCGAAATCAGGCAGGATACCGATGCCGATTTGTTCGCACACGGCTTGTTTGACGGCGGCGAAGTCGTTGCTGGCGAAGGAAATGTCGGCATCTTCGCCGATTTGTTCGGCAAACCAGCGGGAAAAACGGGTGTTTACGGCAATTTGCACGAAACGCCAGTCTTCGCGGCGGATGGTTTTCAGGTAGCCTTCATGGCCGTAGATGCGGTAGGAGAAATGGGCGATACGGCGCACGGCAAGGTCGTTTTGGGTGGGGCGGACGAGGCGCAGGGCGATGTCGGCTTGGCGGCCGTGCAAGTCGGCGAGTGCGGCATCACTTTGAATGATAAGACGTATATCGTTGTGTTTGCGGTAGAAATCGGCAATGTGGGGCATCAGCAGGAGTCGGGCGACGAATGGCGGTGCGGAAATGACGACGCTGTGCCGCAGCTCGGCCTGTTCGCGTGCAGTACGCTGCAACATGCTCATATCTTTGCAGATTTCGCAGGCATGGCGGTAAAGTCGTTCGCCTTCGGGGGTGAGCAGGTAGCGTTTGCCGATGCGGTCAAACAGGCGCAGGCCGAGTGCGTTTTCCAGCTGGGCGATTTGCCGCGAAACGGTGCTGTGCTGCACGCCCAGGTGTTCGGCAGCGGCGGTAAGGGTTTGTTTTTCCACGAGGGTGGTGAAGTGGCGGATGCCGTTCCAGTCCCAATCCATTATTGCTTCCTTTGTGCATGTTTTGGCTGTGTTTGCCAATTTATCTTATTTTCGTGTTTTTATAAACGGTTTAAACTACACGATATGGATTTTTTGAGGGGAGCGAGATGAAAAAATTGCCGAAAAAATACGCGGGCGTATTGTTTTCTTTTTACGCCTCAGCGGTGATGGTGCTGATTGTGAGCGCGGTGCTGGTGGCTCTGAATATCGGCATCGACGCGGGCTACCCGCTGCGTTTGTTGAAATCATATTTGATTACTTGGCCGGTGGCATTCGCCAGCCTGCTCGGCGTGCGACCGTTGGTGGTGAAATGGGTGGCGGCTTCGGTGGCGGATTGAGGCTACCTGAAAACATGAATAAAGCAGTGACAACCCTAATTGCATCAAAGTGCAGGCTGCTTTCAGTTTCACAAAAGCTCCGCTTTTCATAGACAAACTAATATTGTTTTTAAATTTCAGACGGCTGAATACAGCCAAAAGCTCCTCTGAAAACCAGCCTTTATTTACCAACCTTGCAGACAGGAGACACACATGTCCGACAAACCCATTCTCTACGTTGTAACCAGCAATGCCGTTAAAGGTGCAAGCGGCCAGCCCACCGGCTTTTGGTTGTCCGAACTCACGCACCCCATGCACGAAACCGAAGCCGCCGGGCACCGAAGCGAAATCGCCGCCATCCGAGCCGGAGTCGCCCCCGTTGATGCCGACAGCCTGAATATGGATGACCCCGTGAACGCCCATTACTGGCAGCAAACTGACCTGCAACAACGTTTGCAAGCTGCGCCCGGGCTGGGCGGTCTGAACGGCGCGGACTATTCCGCCATTCTGTTTACCGGCGGCTACGGTACGATGTGGGATTTCCGCGAAAGCCTTGACGCGCAACGCCTTATCCGCGAAGTGTACGAAAACGGCGGTATCGTTGCCGCCGTCTGCCACGGCCCTGCCGCGCTGGTGGACGCGAAACTTTCTAATGGCGAATATCTGGTCAGCGGCAAAAACGTTGCCGCTTTCACCAACGCCGAAGAAGAAGCAACGGGCGGAGCTAAAATCGTCCCCTTCCTGCTGGAAACCGCGCTCGTTGAACACGGCGCAAAACACCATGCCGCGCCGAACTGGGCGGAAAACGTGGTGGTGGACGGCCGTCTGATTACCGGTCAAAACCCGGCATCCGCCAAAGGCGTAGGGGTGGCGTTGGCAAAGGCATTGGGTTGATGAAGTGAAAAAGTAGCCTGCACTTTGGAAATTGAAGTGCAGGCTGCTTTTTTGCTTTCAGACGGTTTCTTCCCCTTTATCCCGCCATCACCCGAAACGTCAGATTAATCCGCGGCTCTTGGATGCGGGTGCTTTTCAGGATGGTGTGCAGCCAGTGTTTCTGCGTTTCGCCGTGCATGACGATGAGCTGGCCGTGTTCCAGCCACATTTCGCGTTTTTCCTTGCTTTCTTTGTGTTTGAAGGCGAATTTGCGCGTTGCGCCGAGGCTGAGGGAGGCGATGGCACTGTCTTTGACCAGCCCCTGCCCTTCGTCGCTGTGCCACGCCATGCCTTCGTTGCCGTTGTTGTAGCGGTTGAGCAGGCAGGAGTTGAAGCGGGTGGGGCAGATGTCGGCGATGGCGGCTTCCACGCGGTTTTTGAGTTCGGGCAAGACGCCATCCCACGGCAGGGCGATGCGGTTTGCGCCGGAATAGCCGTAGTTGTAGGACGTGTCTCCGTACCACGCGACTTCGCGGGCAGTGATGATGTGCTTGCCGTATATCACGGCTTCGTCGTGCCGCCAGGGAATATCACGCTGCAAAATTTCAAAATAACGGTCAGCTTCGGCGGCGGTGAAAATCTGTCCGAAATTGCTGACGATGCCGTCGTAGGGCAGAAGGTTGGCGTGCGGGTTGGCGGTTTCGGGGAAGAGGTCAAGCGTCATCAGTGTCTCCCAATTCGTGAGCCAATATCGCCATTTTCCGCCCGCGTTGCCAGCGGTAGCCGCCGATGATGCCGCTTTCGCGGATGACGCGGTGGCAGGGGATGAGTAATGCAACGGGATTCTGCCCGATGGCCGTCCCAACGGCTCGCGCGGCGTTGGGCGAGCCTATGCGCTGCGCCACCGTGCCGTAGCTTTGCAGGCTGCCTGCGGGAATATCGAGCAGCGCCTGCCAGACTTTGAGCTGGAAGGGCGTGCCTTTGATGTGCAGGGTAATGCGGCCGCACCGGGTGCGGAAGATGTCGGCGGCTTGGCGGTGGAACGCGGTTTCCTGCCCGATTAGTCGGGCGTTCGGATATTCGGCGCGCAATTCGTTCAGGGCGGCGGAAGGGTCGTCTGAAAAACGCATGAAGCAGATGCCTTTGTCTGTTGCTGCTGCCAACAGGTCGCCGAAAGGGCCGGGAATCAGGCTGTAATCGATTTGCAGGCCTGCGCCGCCGTTTTTGTATTCGCCCGGAGTCATTTTTTCGATGCCGACAAATAAGTCGTGCAGCCGCCCCGTGCCGCTCAGTCCGCCGCAATGCGCCGCTTCCGCCACGCTTTCGCTGTTTTTCAGGGCTTCTTTGGCACGGCTGATACTGATGTGTTGCAGCATTTTTTTCGGGCTGATGCCCGCCCATGCGGAAAATTCGCGCTGCAAATGTTCGGGACTGACGTGCACTGCCGCCGCCACTTGCGCCAAATCGGGCTGTTCGGCGGCATGGTCGTAAAGGTATTCGATGGCGCGGGCAATGCGGAGGAATTGGCGGGTTTGATTCGGGGACATGGAGTTGTTTTGAAGTTTCATGGCGTTAGGATACGCACAAAGCGGGCGGGAGGCGACCCGATTGTTGATGGGGTTGCGGTTCGGGCATAAAAAAGCAGCCTGCACATTCACAACACAAAGTGCAGGCTGCTTTTTTACGCTTTCAGGCCGTCTGAAAACCTATTTTACCGCCGAATTTCCCCCATCCGCAGATATTGCCGCACCCGTGATAAAACTGCTCATCGGGCTGACCAAAAATAAAATCGCGGCAGCGATTTCTTCCGGGCGGGCAATGCGTTTGACTGCGTGCAGCCCTTCTGCCCACGCGCGCTGTTGAGGGTCGGCAGACATCATTTCCGTGTCCGTGCCGCCGGGCAGCAGGGCGTTGGCGCGGATGCCTTGGGCGGCGTAATCGGCGGTAATGCTTTTGGCCAATGCGGAAAGTGCGGCTTTGGCACAGCCGTATGCACCCATGTTCGGCAGGGCACAACTGGTGCCGACAAAGCTGGACGTGAATACCATCGTACCGCCGCCGCGTGCCAGCATGGCGGGGATTTGGCTGCGTGCACCGAGGAAGGCGGCAGTCAGATTGCCGTCCAGCGTAGCCCGCCATTCTTCAGGGGAAAGTTCCGCTAAAGGCTTGTACGCACCAAGCGTGCCTGCATTGTTGATTGCGATGTCCAAGCCGCCGAATTCGCGCTGCGCCGTGCGGACAACCGTTTCGTGCGTTTCAGGCAACACCGCATCGCCTGCCACGGTAACCGCCCGTCCGCCTTGTGCACGAATCAGGGCGGCGGTTTCTTCCAGTTTGTCGGTACGGCGGGCACACAAAACAACATTGGCACCGTGTTCCGCCAACAGTAGCGAAACTGCGCGCCCGATGCCTGACGACGCACCTATAACAGCGGCTGTTTTATCTTTTAAATCCAATAGGTTTGACATAGTCTTTTCCCAATATTGCTGTTGAAAACGGCTCAAGTTTAGGGAAAGGCCTAGGCGAAAGCGACCCGATTGTTGATGAGATTGCAGTACGGACAGAAAAAGCAGCCTGCACATTTGGCAAACAAAGTGCAGGCTGCTTTTTGATGTTTCAGGTAGCCCGAGCTATTCGGGCAGCGCATTCCAAGCCGATACCCGTTCCGCATTCCGCCGCAGCGTACGGTGTCCTTCCCGTTCGCCCTTGCCGACGGCAATCAGCATAATGTCGAGGTAGCGCGGCGGGATATTCAGGATTTCGCGCAGGCGGGCGGGTTCGTAGCCCGTCATCGGCACGGTGTGCCAGCCGGCTTCCTGTGCGGCCAGCATGAATGCCATCGCCCACAAACCGCAGTCCAAGGCCAGCGATTTCTGCGTGGCGGTTTCGTCAAACGGTTGGTAGAAACCAATCGCCGCCTGAGTCAAGAAATCGCGAATTTCTTCGTTGAAACAGCCGTCTGCGTATTCTTCCTGATGGATTTCGGTCAAGTTTTCCGCTCGGTAGGCTTCACGGTCTGCCAGCAAGAGCAAAACGGCGGAAGCGGTCAGAATCTGCTGCTGGTTAAAGGCGGCGGGCAGCAGCCGTTGGCGCAGGTGCGGTTCGGTCAGCACCATGATGCGCCACGGCTGGGCGTTGTTGCTGCTGGGCGCGCGGTTGGCCGTGTCGATAAGGCGGGCGAGTTCTTCGCGGCCGATGGCGGCGGCGGGATTGAAGTGGCGGGTGGAGCGGCGTTGGTGCAGCAGACCGGTCAGGTTCATTTGGGGAAACTCCTGTTTCAGGTTTGAAAACATTGAGTATAATGCGTCATATTATTTTGAAAAATAAGATACTTTTTGGTTTAATACGCACTTTCGGGTAAGTTTTCGGCAAAAACAGGGAGTTGGACGATGAAAAAAATTTCGGCGATTGAAATGGCGATGAAATTGGTGGGCGGCAAATACAAGTGTTTGATTCTGTATCATTTGAGCAGCAGAGCGAAACGTACGCGCGACCTGCTCTCGCTGTTGGACGGCATCAGCCCGAAAGTGCTGACCGAACAACTGCGCCAGCTTGAAGCGGACGGTTTGGTGTCGCGGAAAACGTTTGCGGAAGTGCCGCCGCGCGTGGAATACGCGCTCACGGACGAAGGGCGCACGTTTGTGCCGGTGTTGCAGCGACTGTGCGATTGGGGCTGGGAATACGACCAACGGCACGGGCAGACGGTGCAGCCGTGCGCAGCAAGGATTGACGGATAGCGTGAAGGCCGTCTGAAAGCAGCCTGCACTTGATTTGAAAAAGCGCAGGCTGCTTTTTGTGCTTTCAGACGGCCTTAATATGCAGGCCGTGCGGGATGGTGGGCGCAACTTTGTACCGGCTTTCTGAAAATTACTTCACACGTCGGATGCTGCTATGCAGACGGTATGTGCCGTGTTGCAGCAATTTGTTCAAAAAATGTTCTAGTTCGGCCAAATTGTCTGTGGCGTACACGATTTGATAACAGGTATCGCCACTGGTTTTGTCTGCACTTTCCATGTTTTCCCAGCCGCGCAGCCAGTTTTCAAATTCATCGAAACGCGCGTGCTGCATTTTCACGCCGATAAAATGGCGAGTGCGGGTTTCTTTAAGCGTGAAGCCGTCAATCACGCCAGCATCCTGCATTTGGCGTACGCGTTCGGCAACCGCCTGCCCGCTCAAATGTACGGCGCGTCCCAAATCCTGCCAACTGATGCGCGCATTGCGGCGCAGTTCGCGCAGGACGGCTTGGCTGGTTTTGTCGTCGAATTTCTTCATTTTCTCTGTTTTTCGGGCGTAAAACGTGAATTATACGCTGTCTCCGCGCCACACTTATCCGTTATCCTTCCGCTTCCCATTCATTTTCAACGGAGTATCTTCAATGAAAACGGCTTTATTGGTTATCGATGTGCAAAACGAGTATTTTGCGGGCGGGAAATTCCCGCAGGAAAACGCGGACGAAACGGCGCAAAAAATTGCGGCAGAAATCCACAGGGCGCAAACGGACGGGCGGCTGGTTGTCGGTGTGCGGCACGTTTCGCCCGAAGGGGCAGCGCTGTTCGCGCGCGGTTCGCACGGCGCAGACCTGCATACCTCAGTGGCGGATTTGCTTTCGGACAAACCGCTGGTGCAAAAGGCGCACGCGGATTGTTTTCTAGAAACGGATTTGGCGGAAATCCTGACGCGGCACGGCATCGAAGCCTTGGATATTTGCGGCATGATGACGCAAAACTGCGTTACGCACACGGCGTTGTCGCCTGCGGCTGCGGCGTACCGTGTCCGCGTGTTGGGCGGTTTGTGCGCCGCACCGAGCGAACTCATCCACCAAATCGCGCTGCGGGCATTGGCGGACAGGATAGCAGTGGTTTAAAGACAAACAAGTTTTGCGGATGGGCATCAATGCCCGCCCTGCATCCCTTTTCAGATGGCCTTTCAGGCTACCTGAAATTTGAAACAGCAGCGCGGGTACATGCATTGGTTGCCAAATGGATAAAAGCAGCCTGCACATTTGGCAAACAAAGTGCAGGCTGCTTTTTAGCTTCGCAGAAACTTCTTTTTAACTTCGTTGAAACTCCGCTTTCAGCCAGCCTTCCCCACAGCCCGCTGCACCCCGAAAATCGAAGCCAGCACCAGCGCGAAGCCCGCCATCGATTTCGCGTCCATGCCCTGGCCGAGAAACAGCCAGCCCAGCACGAAGGCGCAGACGGGGCTGAGCAATCCCAGCGACGACACAGCGGCGGGCGGCAGTTTGGCGATGCCGTCGAACCACAGCACATAGGCCAGCACTGCGCCGAACAGGCACAGATACAGGTAGCCGCCGAGGTTGGCCGCGCTTAACGCTTCCAGCGGCGGTTCGGCCAACAGGGCGACGGGCAGCAGGCACAGTCCGCCGATAAACAACTGCCAGCCGGTGAACGCCAACACGGGCAGCGAAGTGCGGCGGTGTTTCGACAAATACACGCCCAAGGCCATCGCCGCCGCGCCCGCCAGTGCCGCCAAAATGCCCAGCGTGTCATAGCGCGCCTGCGGCGACAGCACCAACAGCGCAATCCCCAAAGCCCCCGCCGCCGACCAAGCCCAAGCCGCTTTCGGCGGCATGGTTTTGCCGATTAACCAAGTGAACACCAGCACCATCAGCGTCTGAGTGGAACTCAGCACCGCCGCCAAACCGCCCGGCAAGCGATACGCCGCCACAAACAGCATGGCCTGAAAAAAGCCGATGTTCAAAAAACCGAGCAAGACAACCGTCGCCCATTCGTCCCGTTTGGGTATCCGCCGCGTCCACGCCAACAGCAACAGCCCGGCGGGCAATACACGGATTAAAGCGGCAGTAAACGGTCGGTTTGTCGGCAGAAATTCAGTGGTAACCAGATAGGTACTGCCCCAAATCAGTGGGGCAATCGCGGTGGTGAAAATGGCAGCGGTGCGGTTGGGCATGGCGGGTTTTCTTTTGTGTGTGGCGTTTTCAGGTAGTCCGAAGGCCGTCTTAGAAACGGGATGGGGGTGATGGGACAAAAGCAGCATCGCAGGCACACACATCGGTTGGCTGAATCAGAGATTCAGACCGATGGCAGCCTGCACTTGGGTTTTGTGCGGCAGACGGTGGGGCGGTACCAACCTGCTCCCTCCCCTGTGGGGGAGGGCTGGGGAGAGGGCTTTTGGGGTTTACTGCGATTTTGGGGTGCAGGCTGCTTTTAAATTTTCAAGTAGCCTTTCAGACGGCCTGAATATCTGTCCGAAGGCCGTCTGAAAGTCTTATTGTTTAGCCGCCTCGTCTTGACGGCCACTTCGTTTCATCGCATTATGGTACAGCCGAAAGGCAATGATATTCATTGTAATCCAATACATTAGGAGATAAAAAATGACTGACGCACACAAAATCTACACCGCATGGACGCAAATGTGGAACGGCCATCTTGATATTGCCGACGAACTGTTGTCGCCCCATTTCAAAGCGCACCTGACCGCCGACTCCACCCCGCCACCCGCACCCGTTACCGACATTGCCAGCGCGAAGGCTTGGATTGCCACCATCCGCGCCAAAGCCGATTTGCATTACGAAATCATGCTCGGCCCGTTTTGCGACGGCGACATGATTTCCGCCTATTGGCGCGTTACCGCCACGCTCGGCGGCAAAACCGCCGTCAAAGTCGGCACGGATTTCCTGAAAGTCAAAGACGGTAAAATCACCGACTGCTGGACGATGAACAACAACGCCGCATAAAGCGAAGCTCGATGGGTTTCAGGCAGCCTGCACTTGGGAAATTTAAAGTGCAGGCTGCTTTTTTGCACGTTCGGCGTGTGGCCAGACTAAACCAGCCCTGCCTTCTCCAATCCCATCAGGCCGTCCATGCTGCCTGCCGGGGTGGCAAAAGCCACGTTCAGGCGGTTCCAGACGTTGATGGTGTTGATGACGTGGGTCAACGCCACCAGTTCTTCTTCATCAAAATGAGCGCGTACCGCTGCGTAGTCCGCATCGTGAATACCCCGTTCGGAGATGCGGGTCAGGTTTTCCGCCCATTGCAGCGCGGCCCGTTCTTTTTCGGTAAACAGGGTTGATTCGTGCCAAACGGCCAAATGGTGCAGGCGCAGTTCGCGCTCGCCGTGCAGCTTGGCTTCTTTGACGTGCATATCAACACAAAAAACGCAGCCGTTGATTTGCGAAACACGCAGTTTCACCAAATCTTTCAGGGTACTATCCAGCGTGAGGCTGGCTTCCAAAGCCAGCAGTGCCTTATAGCTGTCAAGGGCATATTGGGAATAATGTAAGCGCATAAGTCCTCCAAATAAATGAACAAATAAATGAATAAGTGGGTGGGAAATTTGGCCTGCCGGAAATTTCTTCTTCAAGTGCAGGCTGCTTTTCAGACGGCCTTGGTTACAACAGCGTCAGTTTGCCAAGCCTAGCTTCCGCTTTTTGATAGTCGGGATGACTTTCGATGCGGCGCACATAGGCGGCAATGTTTGGCAGGTTTAATTCGGTGCGCGACACGGCGGCTTGCAGCGGGAAGCTCATCATGA
>CAUQSD010000012.1:0-45081 GCA_963520685.1 uncultured Kingella sp.
TAGTACGTCAAGGCGAGCCAACGCCGTATCATTGCAATTTTAATCCACTATATTTTCCAATGGTCAATACCTCCTCTTTGCCGTCAAAGCGGAATTTCAGCCGGAACGATTTTGTGCCTTTAGGGGTAACGTAGAGATACAGCCCGCCGCCGTCTGCCAGCTTATAGGGCGTCTCTTGCGGCTTGGCGTTTCTGATTTGTCGGTCGTTGAGTGTCATTTGGGGGTATTTTTTCGGGGTAGTTTTACGATACCCCCAAAAATACCCCCATTCTTTGGTTAATTCAACAACGCTCCGTTGGACACTATTGAACAGCTATGAAATATAGGGGTACAGCAGAAGCCTTTATTGGCGGGGGATAGATTAGAAAAATTGAACATCATTGGACGAAAAAAACAGCGTTGGAAAACGCTGCTTTTTACAGTTTGGTGGACAGCGAGACTTTAATTTATCATCAAAAATATTTATTTACATAGAATATTTAAATTCTATATTTCCAAGATACCGTAAAAAGTACCGCATTCCAAATACGCGTCCTTCTTTTTCTGATGAAAAACAGCTCAAATTATCCGCTCTGTTGGTTTATGGCAGTTTATCAAAAAAATAAATTCTAGTGTATATATAAGCAGAAAAACTGTTTTTTACTGGGTATGTGGGTATGTGGGTATGTGGGCATGAATAGTTTAATCATTTGTTTTAATTAAAATAAAATCATACCCTGTAAATTTTTGTTAATGGGTATGGATGATTTTTGCCTATTTTCTTTACAATATAACTTATTGAATATAAATACCTACTCATACCCATTTCATACCCAGTGTGGGTATTAGTGATTTCCCTTTTCTTTCATAAAGATAAAATGTTAATACCCACATACCCAGTCAAAATGAAAATTTTTTTGTAGAGTAACTTTTTTTCTTGATAAACAACTATAAACCGCCCTAAACCGCCCTTTCACAAAAAAGGCATAACCATCTGAATAGTTATGCCTTTTTTTGATTAGTCTAAATCATCGGGAATTTCGGGAGGCATTTCGCCAACCAATACATAAAACCGTCCTTTGTTGAATCGCTTAATCCTCCAGCGCGTTTCACTTAGGCTTTTTTTCAGCCACCCAATACCATGCAGCACCATACAGCCTTTGCATGGGTCTTTGCCTTGCAAAATTTCATCTTCAAACACATTCGGAATAATCCAGTATTCTGTCGGCTCTATTTGCGAAGTTTTGCGATAGCCTGCGTGTTCTCGGCTCGTATATTCGCTTTCCCAGTCGGCAAAACGTGCACTGCCTGAATACAACTGCATAAAGGCTACCGCTTGTTTGATGATTTGGCGGTCTTCCTGTTTTCCTGCGCCATTGAAAGAGAACCAGTCATCAAAGCATTGTTTCACGCCGGTCATGCCTACGCCGTGGGACAAACCTGTGATACCGCTTGCCAGCTCCAATGCTGCTGCCACTAACGCAAACCGTTTCGCCACTCTACGCGCTTGTCCGTCCAGAGTGGGCAACGCCGCCATAAACGCGTTTAAGGCAGCCTGTATACGCTCTGTGGGTATGTCGGCCAACTGCCGCACCCATTCGCGCCCTGCCGTGCCGTGTAGCCTTTGTGCGGCTGCCTGTAAGTGTTCTGAAAGCGCTGCGCCATCTGCGAACTCGTGCAAGTTCTCGTAAATGCCGTATTGCGTGGCCGCCGGAATACTCGGTAAGCGCACGGCTTGCCCGGCTTCCCATTTTTCGCCTGTTTGGTTCATGTAGGCGTTCATGCTGTATTCGCCTGTTGAAAACAGCAAAATACGCCATTCTTGTGCCGCACGGTTTCCGCCGTCTTTTGCGCCTTGAATTTTACTTTTGCTATTGATGACTGAATACGCGGTTTTGCTAATGGTTTTCGGGTGGGCTTCGCCGATTTCGTCCAATACCAGCAAGCTGTCATTTCGTGATAAGGCAGCATTTGAAAAACCTAAATCAGTACCGCGCCAAGTCATTTTTAGGGCTTGCGGATTACCGAAAACCGACAATGCCACCAGCGCGGCGGTCGTTTTGCCGTCCGAACTGTCGCTGTAAATGTGAAAACCGCCGTTCTGCTCGCCTGTGATTGCCAGCAAGGGCGCGGCCAATGCCGTCCCCAATGCCAACAGCAAACGGCTGTTTCCGGCCGCATACCGGGCAATTTCGGTTTGCCACTCCTTCAGGCTGCCTGAAACGGTGTAGGCGGCCGCTTGGCTCGTATCGCCGTTGTAGATAATGCGCTCTTTGGTTTTGCCGATGATTTCGCCATTAGGCAACACATACGCGCTGCCTTGCCAACCGCATTTTCCCGTAATGGTGTATAGCGTATGTAATCCGCACGTTTGCAAATAGTCTGCCAATAATTCACGCTTGCGCCGCCCTGAATGCACGGTTAAGCCGTGTTTTAACAAGCCTTGCCAGTTCGCGCCGATTTCACCCATTGGCAGCGCGGCGGTTTTCGTTTGCTTGGTCAGACAGTCGCGCCATTCAATCACGCGGTAATGATTGCCGTCTTGGTCGCGGCCGCGTCCGATTAACTCAATGCAATCGGCCAAACGCAAAGGGGTTTTTTCACTGGTTGAACCGTCCTTATCCATTACCACGTCCACAAAATACACGCCCGAACGGTCGCATTCATAGTGCGGCTGCAATACCGCTTCTTCAAATTCAGGCTTGTTTTTCATGATGATTTTCCCAAGGATTCAAATAAATTGGCAAGTAGGATAACCGCTTGCATTTCTTGAAGCGTGGGTTGCCCTTGAAGTCCTTTTTCAGCAAGCCGAAGAAGGCGACTCAATGAAATCTCATTCAAGGTATCCTGAATATTGACGTTCAGCTCTGTTTTTTGAATATTTGACTGGGAGAATCGAAATAAATCTGCACTAGGGTGCCCAATTTGCGTTTTCATCGCGTTTTTCCTTTGGATAGGCAAACGCATTGCCGCGCCTAAAAATCGCGTTTAGGGGCATTCTCAGGCCGGCAAATGCGCTGCTGCCTGAAATTATGAGTTTAATGGATGAAATTTGAACGAGTTGATTTCACCAATAATGGCTTGCAAATTGAAAAGCGGATATTCCAATGCAGCCTGCACGTCTTCTGCATTGATTTCTACGATAGATTCTTGAGACAAACCAAAGACAATAAATTTCAACATCCGGAAAATGCGCTGTAAATCACTAAAACGCTCTTCATGAAGAAGAAAGTATATTTCGCCATTTACGCTGACATATTCGGGAATATCGTCAATATCTTGAAAAATAGGGGTAATAACTACGGATTGAGTAGAAGAATTCATATTGAATACCTTTTCTGTTGTGGTTGCGCCGCTTTCCGTTCCTACGCGGTGGGCGGCAGACAAAGGGCAAAGAGTAGGAAACTGGCACAACAGAACCAGTGGGCATACGCCCGCTTTGCCCCTGCCTACCATGAAAAGGCAATACAAGGGGAATGCAAATAAAAAACCGCTTGGCAATTCAATTAATTGCTTTTGGCGGCTATTTGCCTGTTGCATTCAGCTTCCTACGGCTGGTTGCGCTATTGAACGCAACGGCGCGATTATTGCCCTTTTCCCGGCGGATTGTCAATAGATTCAATAAATTTTTGAAATATCTGCCTTTTTTGAGCAGCATGTTATTCACGATACCCACATGTTTACGAACCTGTTGATCGATTTCCTTCATAAATTCGGTAGATAGGGAGACAGACTCGCCAGCATTCAGTTTTCGTGCAATTTCATTAAGATACCCCCCTAAACCTCGTAGCCGGGGAATCGATTCGTGCACGGCTTCTACTTCATCGTTACTCAATGCAGGGTTTTTCTCCATATATTTTGTGAGTATGTCGTTTACAGTTCCGTTTAAGCTCTCATTGCGCAAGGTGGCTCGACGAACAAGATAAGCGTCCACATTGGTTGGTAATCGAATAACCAACCGCTTTTTGGGTTGCCCCTTGGGGCTGTTCGGCTCGTATGCAGCCGTATCAGGGACATTTTGCTGTTTCGCTATTTCTTGTTTGAACGATTCACGCACCAATAACGAAATACTCGCTTTCCCGTACCTTTCCAGCGCAACCTGTTTTAACTCATTGATTTGACTTTCATTTAATCCATAAATACTTAAACGTTCCGAATGATTAAGATAAACGTTTATTTTTTTTGATTTCTTTTTAACGCGGGGCATGGTTTGTTCTCCTATTTAGTGCTGCGGTTGGCGGCTAACTGGTCCAAATAAGCGATGATTTCATTTGGGGCTGACGTAGATTAGCCCTAAATTCCACACCAATCCCGAAGGATTTTTAGCTGTCGGGACGGTGTGCCGAAGTTAAACCGAAATTCGCATTCTTTCAAGAACAGCGGGAAAGATTTGCGATCAATTCCGTTGTATTTGCGCAAGACGCGTTTCGCCTGATTCCAAAAGCTTTCAATGCCGTTAATGTGGTTCTGGCGGTCTGCAAATTCCTTGGAATGGTTGATGCGGTAATGGATAAAACCGCTCACATCCAACTTGTCGTAGCTGCTCAGACTATCGGTATAAACAATACTGTCCGGCATGATTTTCTTTTTGATGACAGGGAGTAACGTTTCAGACTTGGCATTATCCACCACAACGGTATAGACCCGTCCGTTACGTTTCAGAATGCCGAAGACAACCACTTTCCCTGCTGCACCGCGACCACGTTTGCCTTTACGCCGTCCGCCGAAATAGCTTTCGTCCAACTCGACAGAGCCCTCGAAAACCTCATCGGCAGCCAAGGCCGGATAATGGCTGATAACCATGCAGATTTTGCGGTAGAACAGAATAGCGGAGTTGGGCTGGATGCCCAAAAGATCGGCAGCGGAACGGGCGGTAACTTGGAGTACGAAAAATTCAAGCAGTTTCTTTTGAACTCTCTTGCTTAATTTACTACAATTGGTTATCTGCATTTTTGTATGCCTAGCATAACTGCTAATCTACGTCAGCCCCTTTCATTTTCCTGCCACGCGGTAACATTCGCGCTAATTTTAATCGGCTTGGGAAAATTGGGGCGGTAGCGGCGATTGTTCGGATTAACCCAGTTCCAAATAATCGTATCGGATACGCTCAACAATTCCGCTAGTTCTTTTGCTCTAATTAATTTCACTTGGTTCATAATCGTTCATTCCTGTTGTTTGCATAATACATGCATAGATAAATACATTTTATAAATCAAGTGATTAGCCATTTTTTCATGTGTAATTTTTTGTGAAAACGTTTTTAGCGGTGTTTTTGACACCATGTGCCTATCCTGCGTTTAGCTTAAAAAATAGTTCTACTTGGAGACTTGTGTGTTTTTGAAGAGACAGGCTCACGGGATGCGGAAAATTTCCGTTATATTGAATATGAGCGATATTGATGATTTTATGAGAAACAGAAAGCCGACGGGTAAATCCAAGCTGGATGTTTATACGGACGATATTTTGACGTTAAAAAAATACGGATACAGTAACGCCGATGTATTACTGTATCTATCTGAAAAGAAAAACATAACAGTCGGTTCAGCGACATTGACCCGTTTTTTGGCCAAACATCGCGAAAATTCTTTGGGAAAATCGGGAGTTCGGACAATTCCGCTTGATGAGCAGCCAAAAAAGATGGGCCGCTTCATGATTCGCCGCCTAACGTTTCTCCAATCCAACGGGAACGTCCTATCTTTGATTGGCAAAAAAAGATTGACCCGAGCGAACTGAAATAGCCCATCAGAATTTGTAAACCGACAGCGTTACGAAACCTGTTACAAAATTGACATCTATTTGGTTTCAAATCAATATTTTTAGTTTCGTAACGCGGTTTTGCCGTTTCGTAACACACCAAAAAACCCGAATCCGGATCAGGGGAGTCCTATCCGGATTCGGGTTTTTGCGGCTTTATCATGCCGACTGACTAGGCGAAGCTGCCCGTTTGGGCTTTGCTGGGCTTGCGGTTGCGCTTTGCCCGGGTTATGGGGGGCAATTTAATGCCAATAGGGCTTCTGTGCGCGTTATGGGCGAATTGTGCGTGGTATATGTTTTACTATTTTCAGGCTGCCTGAACATCCTTTAATGCTTTGTTGAAATACGCCTTCACATGGTCTGAATACCATTGCATAAACTCGGTGCGTTCCGCCATATATTCGGCGCGATTGTAGGCGGCTCGTACTTTGTCGCTGGGAATGTGGGCGAGTTGCCGCTCTATCGCGTCGGGGTTAAATCCCTGCTCGTTCAAAATGCTACTGGCAAGGCTGCGGAAACCGTGCGGCGTGGCTATGCCGCCATACCCTAACCGCTTGATAATCGTGTTTAGCGTTACTTCGCTGATGACGCCCGTTTGCGCGGTTCTGCTTGGGAATAAATAGGGCGTATGCCCCGTTAGCGCGTACAGCTCGGTTAGTAGCTCTATTGCCCAATCTGAAAGCGGTATGATGTGCGGCGGTTTGGGTTTTGTCTTTTCGTGTTTCATGCGCTCGGCTGAAATTGTCCAAGTGGCGGCTTGAAAATTGATTTCTTCCCACTTGCCGCCCCTGAATTCGGTACTTCGTGCAAACGTCAAAATCAATAGCAGCATCGCGATTCTGTTTTGCTGGGCAATATTGGCGGTTAGCAGCCTGAAATAAAATTCGGTTAGCTCTGTTGCAGGTAGGGCTGGCAAATGCTGGGTTCGCGGCTTGGCTAATGTACCGCGCAATACGGCTGCCGGATTGCGGTCGGTCAGCTCTAAGACGGCGGCGTAGGCATAAATGGCGGCTATCCATTGGCGGACTTTCTCGGCGGTGGCTGCGGCGTTACGCTCCACAATCCGCGATAAAGTAGCCTTTACATCGGCTACGCTAATTTCATTGAGTTGCTTATCGCCAAAATAGGGGAATACGTCATTTTCAAGCTGTTTCCATATCCGCGCTGCATTATGGGTTTTCCAACGGTGCAAGTTCGCCGTATGCCATTGCATGGCTATTGCGTGAAAATTATTCAATCGGGCTGTTTTGCGCTCGGCTTTGGCTCGTTGTTTGGCTTGGCCGGGGTCTATGCCGTTTGCTTTTTGTTGTCTCGCATGGGTTGCGATCTCTCGCGCTCGTGCAAGTGTGATAGTGGGATATGTTCCGATAGACAAAGTTTGTCGTTTGCCGTCAATCGCATAATCTAACCGCCAATATTTGCCGCCATTGGGTTTTATGAGTAAATACAAGCCTTTGCCGTCAGTTAGCTTGTATGGTGTTTCTCGGGGTTTGGCTTTCTTAATTTTTTGATCATTTAGCTTCATATTTTCAATTAGTTAAATCAGATTTTACGGTACTTTTTGGGGTACTTTTTGAAATACCGTAAAAAGTACCGTAATTTTACGGTTAATTCAGGTTCATCAAGGTTCATGACCGTTTAGCCAACTTTCATGAAAAATAAACAGGCCAATATGTCAAAAAGCCTTTATTCATGCGGGTTTGGTTCATTATGGTTTATGGTAGTTCACGTAAAAAAACCGCCTAAAAAATTAGGCGGTTCTTGTTAATTTGGTGCCGACAGCGAGACTTGAACTCGCACGAGCTAGGCTCACTACCCCCTCAAGATAGCGTGTCTACCAATTTCACCATGTCGGCATAGAATTTATTTTTCGTGCCCTTTTTGTGGTCTTTTCTTCGGAGAAGTTTTCTTCTCGGCAGCTTCGGGTTTGGATACGGATGCTCTTGCTTCACTGGCGGCTGCGGGTTGGGATGCCGCTGTACTTACTGTTGAAGGAGCAGGTTCGCTTGCAGCATCAGGCAACGATGCGGCTGACAAAGGAGCGGCTGCCGATGCGGGCTCGGACGGTTGTATCGTTGCGGCACTGGCCGCAGTCGTGTTTTGAGAAGCAGGTGCACTTGCCGATGCGGGCAGATTGCTTTGCCGGATATGATCGAAATCCAATTGCCGGTTGCCGCTTCTGCTGTGGATATAGCCCAACGCCAAACAAGATGCGAAGAATATCGTGGCGAAGATTGCAGTCATGTGGGACAGGAAATTGGCGTTGCCGCCGGAACCAAACACACCCTGCGCACTGCCCGAACCGCCGAAGCTCGCACCTGCATCCGCCCCTTTGCCCTGCTGCATCAGGACAAGGCAGATAATGCCAAGCGATGAGAATACATTGACGATTAAAATCAGGGTTTTGAAGGCTGCCATATTGGTTGGGTCAGGTGTTCTGTGCGGCTTGGATGATGGCTGTGAAGGCATCGTATTTCAATGATGCGCCGCCGACCAATGCGCCGTCCACGTGGGGTACGCTAAAAATTTCGGCGGCATTTTTTTCGTTTACGCTGCCGCCATAAAGAACGCGGATATTAGCATTACTGCCGCATAATGACAAGATTTCGCTGTAAATAAATGCGTGCATGTCGGCAATCTGCTCTTTTGTGGCGGTTTTTCCGGTGCCGATTGCCCATACGGGTTCGTATGCCACGGCAAAATTTTGCGTTTTGAGTCCTTTGAACACGGACAATTGGTAGGCGACGGCTTCTTTTTCGCGGCCGTCTTCGCGTTCTTTCAGGCTTTCGCCGACGCATAGGAGCGGTATCAGCCCGACTTCCAGCACGTTTTCTATTTTCAGCCGCTGGATGTCGTTTTTTTCGTTGAAATAAAGGCTGCGTTCGGAATGTCCGATAAGGACGATGTCTACGCCGACATCGCGCATCATTTCGGCGGAGACTTCGCCCGTGTATGCGCCTTTGTTGGGAAAGCGGCTGACGTCTTGGGCGCAGGTGTGGATTTTGTTCTCCAAAACAATCTGCACGGCGTTATGTACCTGCGAGAGATAGACGGCGGGCGGGCTGATGCCGATGCAGACGCGGTCGGCGGCGGGAAATTGGCGCAGCTTGTGGACAAGGCTGTTGTTGTCGTGAAGCTGGCCGTTCATTTTCCAGTTGCCGATAACCCATTTCTGCTGCCAGATGTTTTGTTCCATTGCTATCTCCTTGTGCGGCTGCGCAAATGCGGGGCAGCCTGAAAATCAGTTCTGTGCGGCGGAAACTTCCTGCCGCATTTTGTTGAGAAAACGCCCTTGCCGCACCAAGTCGGCGGCGGTTTCAGGCTGCCTTTGTGCAAAGGCTTGGCTCAGGGCGGCATAAAGTTCGGTTTGGGCCTGGGTTATTTCGTGCTGCAATTTTTGCAGGGCGGCTTCGTTGCGGGTGGCGCGGGCTTCCGCCAAGGTTTCACGCCATTCCATCTGCTGCATCAGAAAGGCAGTATCCATGCGGGTGTTTTCGGGGGCATCGGCATCTATGCCCTGCTGTTTGAGCAGATAGGTGGCGCGGTCGGTGGGGTTTTTGAGGACGGCGTAGGCTTGGTTTAGGGTGGCGGACATCATCACGGCCTGCTTTTGTTCAAAAGCGGATGCGGCGGCGGTGCGGTCGGGATGGAATCGGGCGGCGAGTGTGCGGTATGTCTGCTCCAAGGCGGCTTCGTCTATATCAAAACTTTCGGGCAGCCTGAAAAGCTGGAAATATTGGCTCACGGCTTTCTCCTTGAATGGCGGAATCGGTTTTCAGGCTGCCTCTGCGTCCAGTGTCTGCATCAGGCTGTCAAAGGCGGGAACGTGCTGGGGTTTGAGATGGGGGCGGACGAGACTCAGCGTGCGCTGTACGCCGCGCGCTTTGACGGCTTGGGCTTTGGCGGAATCGCGCCCGTTGAGCGAGCCGTCGAAGTCAAACCAGTATTTGGTGACCAGCCACATATTGACGGTGAGGTTCTGCACGCCGGTGTCGTCGATGTCTATGATGCCTTTGCCGCGCAGCGTGGCGAGCAGACGGGCGGCCAGCGGGGCGAACTGGCGGCGGGAAAACTGGCTGTGTTCGTCGGAAAAGGCGCTGTTGCGCGTCATCAGGGTGTTTACGTCGCTGAACAGGAAGCGGTATTCCCACAGAATGTCGTAGATGCCTGCCATGTAGCCGACGGTTTCGCCGACGGTTTCGGGCAGGGCGGTGTTTTCCAGATAACCCAGAAGTTCTTCGCGGTAGCGGGAGAACAGGCAGAAGATGATTTCGTCTTTGTTGGCGAAGTGGTAATACAGATTGCCGGGGCTTATTCCCAAGTGGGCGGCTATGTGGTTGGTGCTGATGGCGCGCTCGCCCTGTTCGTTGAACAGCAGCAGACTGGCTTCTAGGATGCGCCCGTGTGTGCCGTTACTTTTCCTGCCCATGTGTTTTCCTGTTTTTGGTTATTCTTAATCTGATTTTACGCTTTTTTCAGGCTGCCTGAAACGGCGGGGGCAGCCAGTCGGGTTCGCTGTGCAGGGCGATGCCGAATTTTTCATGAACCGTTTTGCAGATGAGGTCGGACAGGGCGCGTACGTCGGCGGCGGTTGCGCTGCCTTTGTTTACCAGCACCAGTGCCTGTTTGTCGTGCACGGCCGCGCCGCCTATCTGCCGCCCTTTGAGGCCGCAGCGGTCTATCAGCCAGCCTGCGGCGAGTTTCAGGCTGCCGTCTGCCTGCGGATAGGCGGGCATATCGGGATGGTGTCGGCGCAGGACTTCGGCATATTCGGCGGAAACGACGGGGTTTTTATAGAAACTGCCGACATTGCCCAGCTCGGCGGGGTCGGGCAGTTTGCTGCGGCGGATGGCGCACACGCATTCGGCAACGTCGGCTGCCTTTGGTGGGCGGCTGCCGCATTTTTCGGCAACCGCTGCGCCCAAGTCGCCGTAGCCTGTGCGCGGGGTGAAGGTTTCGTCCAGCATAAAGGAAACTGCTGTGATGACGAAGCGTCCTTTTCCTTCGTGCTTGAACAGGCTGTCGCGGTAGCCGAAGCGGCAGGCGGCGTTGTCCAGCGTAACAAACGACTGTGTGTCCAAGTCAAAGCAGCGCACGCTGTGTATCCGTTCGCGCGCTTCCACGCCGTATGCGCCGATGTTTTGCACGGGCGATGCGCCCACGGTGCCGGGTATCAGGCTGAGGTTTTCCAGCCCGCACAGCCCCATTTTCAACGTTTTGCAGACGAAGCCGTGCCAGTTTTCGCCGGCCTGCGCTTCCACCAGCACGCGTCCGCTGGTGCGGTGGATTTCGCGGATGCCGCGCGTGGCGATGCGGACGACCAGCCCGCCGAAATCGGCTGCGAACACGATGTTGCTGCCGCCGCCCAGCCAGCAGATATTGTTGCGGTCAAACTCGGGCAACGCGCAGATTTCCGGCAGCGATTCGGCGTGCAGGAGTTCGGTGTAATGCGCGGCGGTTACGGGCAGCCTGAACGCGGTGTGCGGGGTGAGGTTGTATCGGTGTCGGACGGGGAACATGGTTTTCAGGCTGCCTGTAAACAAAAACGGGGGATTATAGTGGATTAAAACCGCAAGGCCGGCGCGTTGTTCTGCTTTGACACATCCTGCACGCCCCGCGGTTCGCCGCCTTGTATCATTTTTATTTTAATCCACTATATTTTAATCAAACATATGACTGTCCGTGCGGTTTCAGGCTGCCTTCGGGAAACAACGCGTGGGCAGCGGGTACCCACCCCACCCTGTTTTCAGGCTGCCTGCGGATTCTGAATACGCAGGCATTTATTGCCGGTGCGCACGAAACAGATAATTCTTAGGGTGGGCACTGGTTGCCCATGCGTTCTGCTTCATCCGCCAAGGTTGGGCATTTGCACGGGCTTTTTCTTCGGCTGGCGCGGCTCGGAACGGCTGCCGCATGAATCCGCGCCGCATTGGCAGACGGCATCGGGACACGTTTCGCAAGGGTGGCGGCACATTTCTTTCCAATCGGCATCGTACAGGCTGCCGCAGTCCGCATTGCATGATGCGTCGCAGGGCGAGTCGCAGCAGCCGGCATCACAGGGCGGGTCGCAATAGCCCTGCTGCCGGTGCGCCCATCCCGCGCGCGTTGCCGTGCGGAGGCGCAGGTGGGCATAGCGGCAATACGCCAGCCGCTTTTGCAGCAGCAGGCAGCCTGAAAGTACGCCGTAACGCCGAATCAGCCGCAAGCCGATGCCCGAGCAGCCGCTGCCGCCGTAAGCAAGGCGGTAGGCACAGGCATAACCCTTGTGCGGCGAGATATGCTGCTGGTAGAAACGTATCAGCCAAAGTGCAAGATGCCGCACGCCTGTTCTCCTTCGGGTTTGCAGACAATATAGTGGATTATAGTGGATTAAAATCGTAATGATACGGCGTTGGCTCGCCTTGACGTACTATCTGTACGCCTTGCGGCTCGCCGCCTTGTCTCATTTTTATTTTAATCCACTATAAAAATGCTAAAAGCGTGCCAACGCTGCGGCATGGCACTTTTAGTCCGCCCAATAGAAAAAAGGCAGCCTGAAACGGTTTCAGGCTGCCTTATCGGCGTGTTACAGCGCGGAGGACGAGAATTCCGCGCTGGAATCATCAGCGGCTTCTTCTTCCACCGCCGCACTGCGGATAACCAAAAGCGGCAGATGGCTCTGGCGCATCACGGTTTCAGCGAAGCTGCCCATCAGCAGGTGCATCAGGCCGGAGCGTCCGTGCGTGCCGATAACGATTAAATCGGCACCGTGCGAATCGGCGTATTCCACCAAGCCGTGCGCCATTTCTTTCGCACCTTTGGACGACACCAAAAGATGCGAACGCACATCCGAAACGCCGGCCTGTTTCGCTGCCGCCGCAGCTTCTGCCAACACTTCGTTGCCGCCTGCCACGGCAGCCGCCTCATAGCTTTCGTGCTGCAAAAATTCGGGCGCAAGCGTCATGTATTCGCCAGGGTTGGCAACGGTTACCAGCGTCAGTGTGGCATTGCCCGCCAAAGCCAGGCTGGATGCGTGTTTGAGCGCGTTGAGCGAAGTGTTGCTGCCATCCACGGCAACCACGATATTTTTGTACATAGACTGCTCCTTTCAAAGTTCGTTTCGGAATCGGAATGGGAACTGCACGTTGGGGGAAATACGGCTCAAACCGGAACGCGGCGGCTGCAAGCCGGCGGATGCCCGAATTGCCGATGTTTCCGAGTAAAGTATAATCCAACCGTGCCGCTTTGTCGGCAAATTTTTTGGAAAAAACGCATGGAAACAACATCGGATTACAGCCGCCGCTTCGGCGGTATCGCGCGGCTTTACGGTCAGGCGGCGGCAGACGCGCTGCGCCGGTCGCACGTCTGCGTCGTCGGCGTGGGCGGCGTGGGTTCGTGGGCGGTGGAAACATTGGCGCGCAGCGGCATCGGCAGGCTCACGCTGGTGGACTTGGACAACGTTGCCCCGTCCAACACCAACCGCCAAATCCACGCGCTCACGCCCGATTTCGGCAAGGCGAAGGTTGCCGCGCTTGCGGAGCGCATCGCCCAAATCAATCCGGAATGCGAAACCGTGCAGATTGAAGACTTTGCCGACGAAGACAATCTGGACGCGCTGTTCAGGCTGCCTTTCAGCTTCGTGATAGACGCAATAGACCAAGGGCGCGTGAAAACCGCGATGGCGGCGCGCTTCGTACGCACGGGGCAGCCGTTTGTGTGCAGCGGCGGCGCGGGCGGGCAGCGCAATCCCGCACTGGTTCAGGCTGCCGACTTGGCGCAGGTTACGCACGACCCGCTGCTGGCCAATATGCGTTACGCGCTGCGGAAAAAACACGGATTCCCGCGCACGGGCAGGATGCGCGTGCCCTGCGTGTATTCGCGCGAACAAACCGCACCGCCGCAAAACGCCGCCTGCGCCGCCGCACCGCAAGGTTTGTCGTGCGCGGGCTACGGTTCAAGCATGGCGGTTACCGCCGCATTCGGACTCCATTGTGCCGCCGCCGCAATAGAACACATTGCCGCACGGGCGCAGCGGGTAGGCCGAGATGAATAGTCTGCCGAACGGAAGGCAGCCTGAAAACGCGGATGCCATCGCCTATATCTTCGGGCAGCCCGTAACCGATGTACCCAAAGATTTGTTCATCCCGCCCGATGCCCTGCAAGTTGCGCTGGACAGCTTTGAAGGCCCGCTTGACCTGCTGCTCTACCTCATCCGCAGGCAGAATCTGGACGTGCTGGACATCCCCATGCTGCAAATCACCGAGCAGTATTTGGGCTACATCGCCCGCATGGACGCGCACCAGTTTGACCTGGCGGCGGAATACCTGCTCATGGCCGCCGTGCTGGTGGAAATCAAATCGCGGCTGCTGCTGCCGCAGACGCAGCCTGAAACGGACGAACCCGAAGCCGACCCGCGTGCCGAACTGGTGCGCCGCCTGCTTGCATACGAACAGATGAAGCTCGCCGCGCAGGGCTTGGACGCGCTGCCCCGCGCCGGCCGCGATTTCGGCTGGGTGTGGCTGCCCTTGGAAATTGCCGCCGCCCCGCGCCCGCCCGAGGTGCAGCCTGCCGACCTGATGCAGACATGGCTCGCCATCCTGTCGCGCGCCAAACACACGCAAAGCCACCAAGTCGTGCAGGAAGCCGTGTCCGTGCGCGAGCGCATGAGCGCGATACTGCGCCGCCTGTCCGAATGCCGCCGCTGCCCGTTTTCCGCACTGTTTTCCCCCGAACGCGGCGCGGCCGGCGTGGTGGTGGATTTCATCGCCCTTTTGGAACTGGTGAAAGAAGGCATGGCGCGCGTGCGTCAGGAAACACAGTTCGGCGAAATAGAGGTGCTGGCGGCGGGGGAGGGGTAAAAGCTGAACAGGCATACACATAGAGAGGCAGCCTGAAAACAAACCGTTCGTTTTCAGGCTGCCTGTTTTGCCGTTTATTTC
This sequence comes from uncultured Kingella sp., assembly GCA_963520685.1. Classification (GTDB taxonomy): domain Bacteria; phylum Pseudomonadota; class Gammaproteobacteria; order Burkholderiales; family Neisseriaceae; genus Kingella_B. The sequence goes on from CAUQSD010000012.1 coordinate 14,652, forward strand.
CCTGCCTGCTTGGCACGAGGACGGACAGGATGAGGTTCGCCCAGCATCCGTTTCAATTTTAAGAAACGGGGATGATATTTACGATAAATGCATCCTCGATTCAGCATTCCATTTCCAGAACCTTGTGCCTGCGAATAATATAATTCATCCTGTCTTTCGCAATAACGAGCTACTCTTCTTTCAAATCTTTTCTGTTCTGCTTTAAATTTTCTTGCCTGCTTTCCACTAGGATCGCGGCGGTTCAGCTTTGCAGGAACACCTTTAAAGAAAAGTTTGATGGCTTCATTTTCCGTATAATAGCAATCGCTTTGTGCAGAGACGTTTGCATAATTGCAAGGTGCTGGCCAATTTTTATTGGTTGGAATAATACGGTTATTGACTGAATAGTGTTGTTTCGGATCATATTCATAACCATCCATACTCTCAACATAATTATCGTAAGCAAAAGCTGGATAAATTATCAAAGCCAAACCTATCAACATAAATAGTCTTTTCATCATTTGCTCCACTTCCGTTTATAGTCTTTTGGCATAACAATAATGAATTTAGGTGCTTTTTTACTCCTTGGTACAGTTCCATGATAATGCTTATGTTTGCCTTCTCCAAATATCAATCCGGATGCTTCCGCCTGCGCCACAACATCATTTCCCCACTGTTCCATATTCTTTTTAGATACACCTGCACTAGGGTCTGGGTTCAGATAATTAACATTTCCACCAATAGAAGAATTTGGATTTTGAGTTCTTTCAATCAGGTATTCCTCAACATATGCTGCCACCCAAGGTTTGATTTCCGAATCAGGCATTTTTTGAACACTTCCGTAAGCTCCATTTTTTCCTGAAATAGCACTAAATTGATTTTTGGCATTTAACACCTTACGCACATTATTACCAGGTTCCAAATATATACGGTTAAGAATGGTATCAATCACTCCTCGTGCCTGCCGTTTTCTCTCATCCTCATCCTTTACAGCCATTGCTACTTCTGTGGATGAAACCTTAATTATATCGTGTATATCTTGCGGGCTGCGTATAACCATCTGATAAACTGGCTCTTCATGTTCTACTGGTTTGAATGTCTTGCCATCTACACCAATAATGACATATTTTTCTGCATCAGGGTCGCATACGCCATATGCGGAAATTCTGACTGCGAACATGCTGTCTTTTGGTACAGTAAACGCAACACTACCTTCTCCGATAACAATATCAATTAGTTTTCCATTGAAAGGAGCATTCTACACTACCCGTTGGTTTGCTCTGATTGCAATCCTTTCCCCGCCTTTCAGTTCCATCAGTTCTTTTACCGTAATCGATTTGCCGTTTTTAGTGCCTGTAAATTCAATTTCTTCGCAAGTAGCATAATAATATTCAAATTCCCTACCCATTATTTCTCCGTGAAAATAATTGGAATAAGGAAGGTTGCATATATCCACTTCGACCGATTTGGTTTCAAAACTTCCTTTTCCTTTTTTAGCAATATGCATCGCACAATGCTGCTCAGGCGTTTTTCCGTTCAGGAGTTCGGCAATCCCTTCGGGGGTAGTCCTTGAAAAACCATTTCCATAGTAAATTGAAGTTACAATTTCATGCCCATCTTTATCTTTTCGGCGATATTTTTTAGCCATGATTTCATCCTTTGGATGATTTGAAAAAACAATCCCGCTGCCAGCAGGTGCTGACAGCGGGCAAACTCTACTCCTCACAATTAAGGAAATCAACGGCTTCTATCCTTTCAGGCTGCCTTAAAGCTGCTCGGAACACGCCAGCCTGTCTGCTTCGGCAAGGCGTTCAGGTGTGCCGACATCCAGCCACAAGCCGTTGTGCAGGCAGCCTGAAACGCGGTTCTGCCCCATGGCCTGCCGCAGCAGCGGGGCGAGCTTGGCGGGGGTGTGCGGCGGAACGGCGGCAAACAGTTCGGGCAGATACACGCCTGCGCCGCTGAATGTGGCGGGCGTGCCGTGGTGCGTGTCGCTGTGTACGCGCCCGTTTGCGTCCAGCGAGAAATCGCCCTGCGGATTGTGCGGCGGGTTGGGAACGAGCCACAGGTGGGCAAGCGTGCCGCCTGCGGACAGGGTTGCGGCAGCGGCACGGGCAGCCTGAAAATCAATGTCTGCCAGCACGTCGCCGTTGATGGCGAGAAAAGGGGTTTCGCCGAGCAGCGGCAGGGCGGTGGCGATGCCGCCTGCGGTTTCCAGCCCTTTGCCGCCTTCGGGGGAATAGGCGATGTTTACGCCGTATGCGCTGCCGCTGCCGAGCGCATCTTCTATCTGCTGCCCGAGCCAGGCGTGGTTGATGACGATGTCGGTGATGCCTGCGGCGGCAAGGCGGCGCAAATGCCGGCCGATTAGGGATTCGCCGCCTGCGCGCAGCAGGGGCTTGGGGATGCGGTCGGTGAGCGGACGCATTCTTTCGCCGCGCCCTGCGGCAAGTATCATGGCTTTCATTTGATGTGTTCCTGTGTGCGGTTGCCGTGCGGCAGGGCAGCCTGAAAGGCGCGGACGGTTCAGGCTGCCTTGCCGGTTATCCGGCATGGTTCAGTGCCTGTTCCAAATCCGCCCAAATGTCCTCAACGTCTTCAATGCCCACGGAAAAGCGCAAAAGCCCCACCCTGATGCCGAAGGCGGTTTTCACGTCGTGCGCCATGCCGCTGTGCGACTGGGAATAGCTGTGGTTCACCAGACTTTCCACGCCGCCGAGGCTGGATGCAAGCTGGAACAGTTTGAGGTTTTTGATGACGCGGGCGGCGGCTTCGCGGCTGTCGTTTTTCAGGTAAACGGATACCACGCCGCCGAAGCCGCGCATCTGGCGCTTGGCCAGTTCGTGGTGTTCGTGGCAGGGCAGCCCGGGATAGAAGGTTTTTTCCACGGCGGGATGTGCGGCAAGCCGTTCGGCAATAATCTGTGCGTTGGCAAGATGCTGTTTCATGCGCACGGCAAGGGTTTTGATGCCGCGCAGCACCAGCCAGCAGTCCATCGGGCCGGCAATGCCGCCCGTGTTCACCATCATGTTCCGCAGGGGGGCTGCCAAGGCTTCGTCTTTAACGGCGGCAACGCCCATCAGCACGTCCGAGTGTCCGCACAGGTATTTGGTGGCGGAATGGAAAACGATGTCGCAGCCCATGTCCAGCGGGTTTTGGCAATAGGGCGTGGCGAAGGTGTTGTCTATGCCGACCATTGCGCCCTGCGCCTTGGCTTTGGCGGCAAGCAGGGGGATGTCTGCCAGCCGCAGGAGCGGATTGGACGGGCTTTCCAGCCACAGCAGCCTGACTTGGGTTTCGGACAGGATTTTGTCCAGATTTTCAGGCTCTGCCAAATCGGCGAAAACAACGTTCACGCCCCATTTTGCATACACGTCGTGCAGCAAATCGTAGCTGCCGCCGTAGATGTCGGACACGGCCACAACGGTGTCGCCCGGGCGCAGGAAGGTGCGGAAGATGCAGTCTATCGCCGCCATGCCGCTGCCGAAGGCAAAGCCTGCCGTGCCGTGTTCCAGCGCGGCAACCGTGTCTTCCAAAATCTGGCGCGTGGGGTTGGCAAGACGGGAATAGCGGAAAGGTATCGGCTCACCCAGCTCGTGTTGGACGAACATACTGTTCTGATAAAGCGGGGGCATGATGGCGCGGTTGTGCTCATCGGGGTTATAGGCGGCGTGGATGACATCGGTGGCAAATTTCACGGGTTTTCCTTTTCACGGTTGGACAAATGGGCAAAATACGTTTTCAGGCTGCCTGAAAACAAAATCAAACCAAGCGATTGTATGTCAAAAACAAGGCGGGGTGATATACTCCGCGCCCCTGCCGAAACCGTGCGCCCGCGCATGCGTAAGGCAGCCTGAAACACACACACCATCAAAGGATATCCCACGCATGAACGCCGCCATTGCAGACGTGCAGAGCAGCCCCGACACCCGCAATCTCCCCATCAACCAAGTCGGCATCAAAGATTTGCGCTTTCCCGCCCGCGTGCGGGAAAAATCAGGCGGCGCGCAGCACACCGCCGCCCGCTACACCATGACCGTATCCCTGCCTGCCGAGCAGAAAGGCACGCATATGTCCCGCTTCGTTGCCCTGCTGGAAGAACGCGATTTTGTGTTGGACTACGCCTCCCTGCACGATTTATGCCGCGAGATGCTCGCCCGCCTCAACGCCGAAGCCGGCGAAATCCGCGTCGCCTTTCCCTTTTTCCGCACCAAAACCGCCCCCGTGTCCGCCATCCGCTCCCTGCTGGATTACGACGTGGAACTCATCGGCAGCATCGGCCCCAACGGCTACCGCCACACCCTGAAAGCCACCGTCCCCATAACCAGCCTCTGCCCCTGTTCCAAAGAGATTTCCCGCTACGGCGCGCACAACCAGCGTTCCCACGTTACCGCCACGCTGCAATGCCGCGAACACATCGCCATAGAAGACGTGCTGGACACGGTGGAAGCGCAAGCTTCATGCGGGCTCTACGGGCTATTGAAACGCCCCGATGAAAAATACGTAACCGAACGTGCCTATGAAAACCCGAAATTCGTGGAAGATTTGGTGCGCGACACCGCCGCCGCCCTGCGCCAAGACGCACGGATTGAAGCCTTTGTGGTGGAAAGCGAAAATTTTGAATCCATCCACAACCATTCGGCCTATGCCAAGATAATCGGCTGAGGCGGAGATATAGTGGATTAAAATCGCAATGATACGGCGTTGGCTCGCCTTGACGTACCACCGTACGCCTTGCGGCTCGCCGCCTTGTCTCATTTTTATTTGAATCCACTATATTTGGATAGGGCGGCATCCGTTGTTCCCCATCCGAAGGCAGCCTGAAAACTCAAAACGGTTTTCAGGCTGCCCTTTTACTGCGCTTCCGCCCAATCAGTAGGGTGGGCACTCGCTGCCCACGCGTTCCGTCCCCCGAAGGCCGCCTAAAACCGCATGGGTATACACCCGCCCTACCGCACGAAAGGCAGCCTGAAACCCAAAACGGTTTTTCAGGCTGCCTTGTAACTTTGGATGACGCGTGGGCAACAAGTGCCACCCTACGCTCGGCATGGTGCGTATTTTTACGTGTGCCGGTTACACCCGAAGGCAGCCTGAAAACCCGATTCGCGGTTTTCAGGCTGCCTTTCTTTATGTGCGCAATACGGGCTATTCCTCTTCCCCACTTGCGCCCGCGCCGATGCTGTAATCCATCATCGTGGGCTGCGGACGGTTTTCAGGCTGCCTTTTGCTGCCCGACAGGCGTTGCAGATAGGCTTCGTCTATGTCGCCCGTGATGTAGCAGCCGTTGAAGCAGGAGGAATCAAAGCCGCCGATTGCGGGGTTGAGGCTGCGGATGGCCTGTTCCAGCGCGGCCAAATCTTGGAATACGCAGGCATCGGCGCGGATTTCACGGGCGATTTCGGCGGCGGTGCGCCCGTTGGCAATCAGCTCTTCGCGCGTGGGCATGTCTATGCCGTACACATTGGGATAGCGCACTTCCGGTGCGGCGGAGGCAACAAACACTTTTTTTGCGCCGCTTTCGCGCACCATGTCCACAATCTCGCGGCTGGTGGTGCCGCGCACGATGGAATCGTCCACCAGCAGCACGTTTTTGCCGGCAAATTCGCTGGCGATGGGGTTGAGTTTCTGGCGCACGGATTTTTTGCGTGCGGTCTGCCCCGGCATGATGAAGGTGCGCCCGATATAGCGGTTTTTAATCAGCCCTTCGCGATAGGGCCTGCCCAGCCGTTGCGCAAGTTCCAGCGCGCTGGGGCGGCTGGTGTCGGGAATCGGCATCACCACGTCGATTTCGTCCGTCGGGATTTCGCGGCGGATTTTGTCGGCAAGCAGCGCGCCCATGTCCACGCGCGCCTGATACACGGACACGCCGTCTATCACGCTGTCGGGGCGGGCAAAGTAAACGTATTCAAAAATGCAGGGGTTCAGGCGCGGGTTTTCGGCGCACTGGCGGCTTTTCAGGCTGCCGTCAAAGCCGACAAACACGGCTTCGCCCGGTTGGATGTCGCGCACGAAATCATATTCCCAGCCGCCGAATACCACGTTTTCGGACGACACGGCGTAAGACGTTTTTCCGTTTTCGGTGCGGCTGCCCAAAACCAGCGGGCGGATGCCGTTGGGGTCGCGGAATGCCAGCATCCCGTAGCCCGCAATCATCGCCACGCAGGCATACGCGCCGCGCACGCGCCTGTGGACGCGGGCAACTGCGTCAAACATATTGTCGGGCGTGAGCCGCAGCGGACCGGTGTTGCGGCCGACTGCCTGACGCAGCTCGTGGGCGAACACATTGAGCAGCACTTCGGAATCGGACTGGGTGTTCACGTGGCGCAGATAGTCGGTATAAACCTCGTGGCGCAGCTCGGCGGTGTTGGTCAGATTGCCGTTGTGCGCCAGCACGATGCCGAACGGGGAACTGACGTAAAACGGCTGCGCTTCGGCGGAGCTGCCTGCGTTGCCGGCGGTGGGATAACGCACGTGGGCAATGCCCGCATTGCCGGCCAGTTCGCGCATATGGCGGGTGCGGAACACTTCGCGCACCATGCCGCAGCCTTTATGCATGTGGAAGCTGCCTTCATGCGCGGTTACGATGCCTGCCGCATCCTGCCCGCGGTGTTGCAGCATTTGCAGACCGTCATACAGAAGCTGGTTTACGGGTTCGTGTGCCACAAGACCTAATACGCCGCACATAGATGGTTACTCCGAAGCTGGTTTGGGGGATTTGGGGGAAGAAGGCTTTTTCAGGCTGCCCGAACGGCTTCCGCCTGCGGGGCGGTGCGGGGCGGATACCGCATCCGCGTCTTTCAATCTGCCGGACACGGGGTCTGTCAGCGCGGCGGGGGCGGCATCGGGCAGCCCCATATCGCTGCCCAGATGGGATTGTTTGGCGAGAAATTCGGGCAGATAGGGCTTGCCCAATCCGGCCAGCGTTTCAAAAAACGGCGCGCTGGCGGCATTCCGCCATTCTTCGTTTTGCGGCAGGCTGCCGAACGAGAGCAGCAGCACGCCGATGCTGACCACGATTACGCCTTTCAGGCTGCCTATCACCGCGCCGAGCAGGCGGTTAAGCGTGGACAGCCGCACCTTTCCGGCAGCCGATTCCAGCATCTGCGCAAGAAACGCAATCAGCAGCCGCGCCGCCACATACACGGCCACAAAGCCGCACAGCAGGGCTATTTCGCGCGGCTGCATATCGGGGAACAGGGTGTCGGCGGCATCCACGGCTCCGATGCGTGCGGCGGCAAGTGCGGCAATCCAGCCGGCAAACGAAACCAGTTCGCCCACCAGCCCGCGCATGGCGGAAATGGCGGCGCACACGAAAACAATGCCGAACGCTATCAGGTCAAATGCGGTCATGGGCTATTTCTGCTCCAATACGATGCCGCCCAGCCCGTTCGCTTTGAGCTTGGCGGCGGCAGCGTCGGCTTCGGCGCGGCTGGGGAAAACGCCGGTTTTGACGCGGTAGATTTTGCCTTTGTCGGTGGAGACTTCTTCAATAATGGCGGCGGCGTAGTTCAGGCTTTTGATTTTCTGCTGCGCCTGTTTTGCGGCGTTGGGGTCGCGGAACGCGCCTGCCTGCACCACTGCTCTGCGTTCGCGTCCGGCGGATTTGGCATTTTGCGGTTTGTCTTTGGCCTGTTCGGTTTTGGCCGGAACGGCTTTGTCGGCGGCTTTCTGCTGCGCCATCAGCTTGGCGCGCTCGGCTTTGCGGGCTTCGTCTGCGGCGGCTTTCTGGCGGGCGGCGCGTTCGGCGGCGGCTTTTGCCTCTGCGGCGCGTTCGGCTTCGGCTTTGGCGACGATGGCTTGTGCCTGCCTGCGCTGCTGCTCGTCCGCACGGGCTTTGGCGATGCGTTCCTGCTCGGCTTTGAGGCGTTCCTGTTGGCGGGCTTTACGGGCTTCGGCACGCTTGCGGGCGGCTTCTTCGCGCTGCTGCTGTTCCAAACGCTGCTGTTCGCGGCGGATACGGCGGCGTTCGGCTTCGCTGGTGCCTTCATCCTCTGCCGGGCGCACCGGGGCAGCCTGAACGGGGACGGGGCGGCTTTCAGGCTGCCTTTGCGCGGTTTCGCCGACAGATGCGTTTTGCTGCGGACTATCCGGCAGCGGCGGCAGGCTGTGTGTTTCGGCAACGGCTTCGCTGGCCACGCCGCCGGGACGCAGGATTTCGGTGGCGGTTTCCTGCGGTTGCGGATTTGCCATTTTGGGTTCTATGTTGTCTTTGGGGCCGTTGCCGGCAACGGCGGCGAACAAACCGCCTGCCAGCACGGCAATGGCGCCTGCTCCGATAAGGCGGCGGCGGTTTTGGTTTTTGAGCTGTTCGTATCCGGCCAAAACGTCTTGGCTGTTGTTGCTGTCGTTGTTTTCGGGTTGGTTGTCCATTTGGGGTTTTCTCCGTTTTTATGACATGGGTTTTAGGAATCGGGCGTGTGGTCTTCCGACAGGATTCCGGCAACGGTGTGAAACGAGCCGAATACGATGATTCTGTCGTTTTCCGATGCCTGTGATAAGGCGGCGGCATAGGCAGCCTGAATGCTCGGGTGGGGGATGATGCGGACGATGCCTTGGGCGCGCAGGATGTTTTCCAAATCCGCCAGCCCCATGCCGCGCGGCAGGTGCAGCGGGGCGATGTGCCATTCGTCCACCAGCGGCTTCACGGCTTCAAGTACGCCGGAGCTGTCTTTATCGGCCAGTATGCTGAAAACGGCGATGTTGCGCTTGGGCGACAGGTTTTTCAGGCTGCCTGCCAGCGCGCGGGCGGCATGGGGGTTGTGTGCGGCATCAATGATGGTTTCAGGCTGCCTGCGGATGGTTTGGAAGCGGGCGGGATTTTGCGCCCTGCCGATTCCTGCGCGGATTGCTTCGGGCGACATGGGCAGCCGCTCTTGCAGGTGCAGGATGGCGGACACGGCGCAGGCGGCATTGCCGAACTGGAAGCTGCCTTGCAGCGCGGGGTTCGGCAGTTCCAGCAGCGTGCCGCCCTGCCGGAACTGCCAGCCGTTTTCGTGGCGGGCATAGCCGAAATCACGCCCGAGGGCATACAGTTTTGCGCCGATGTCCGCTGCATGCCGCGCCATGCTGTCGGGAACGGGGTTCTGCCCGCAGACGGCGGGACGGCGGGGGCGGAAGATGCCTGCTTTTTCATAGGCGACCTGTTCCACCGTATCGCCCAAAAAGGCCTGATGGTCCAAGTCCACGCTGGTGATGACGGCGCAATCGGCGTCAAAAATATTGACTGCGTCCAACCGCCCGCCCAAGCCGACTTCCAAAACCATCACGTCTGTTTTGCGCCGGCTGAAAATATCAACGGCGGCAAGGGTGTTGAATTCAAAATAGGTGAGCGAAACGCTGCCGCGCGCGGCTTCTATACGCTCAAACGCGGCAACGATTTCGCTGTCGGACACGGGTTCGCAATTGACGGCGATGCGCTCGTTGAAGCGCAGCAGGTGCGGGCTGGTGAGCGTGCCGACCGTGTAGCCCGCTTCGGTGAGGATGCGCGACAAAAAGGCGCAGACCGAACCTTTGCCGTTGGTGCCGCCCACGGTGATAACGGGGCAGGCCGGATAAAGCCGCATGGCATCGCGCACACGCGAGACGCGCGTCAAGCCCATGTCTATCAGGCCGCCGCTGTGGGCGGTTTCCAGATGCGCGAGCCATTGTGAAAGGGTTTTGTGCTGCATGGTTTCAGGCTGCCTGAAAATCATAATGGGGAGGGTGCGTTTTCAGGCTGCCTGAAAGCGCAAAACAGGCTGCCTGAAACCGGTTCGGGCAGCCTGCGCGACAGGATTACTGCTGTGGGGCGGCGTGATTGCCCTCAGCGGACTGTGGTTCGGCCGATGCCGCTTCCGTGCCGACTGCGGGCTCGCTGCCTTCCTTCATGCGGCGGATGTTTTCACGGTGGCGGTGAAACACCAAAAACGACACGGCCACCAGCGACCAGCCCCAGCTCGGATGGTCGATAACAATGAATGCCACAAACGGCGCACAGCCCGCGGCAACCAAAGCCGCCAGCGAAGATTTTTTGGATTTGTATGCCGTTGCGCCCCAAATCAGCGCAACCCAAAACGCGGCAGCCCAGCTCATACCGAGTATCACGCCAAAGCCCGTCGCCACGCCCTTGCCGCCCTTAAAGCCGTAAAACAGCGGATACACATGCCCCAGCACCACCGCCATTGCCGCCAGCCCGACCGTGCCGTCGCCCAAATTCATCCACGCGGTGAAGCAGCGCGCGATAAGGACGGCAAGCAGCCCTTTGAGCGCATCGCCCGCCAGCGTCCACGCGGCAGCGTCTTTGCGGCCGCTCCGAAGCACGTTGGTTGCCCCCGGATTGCCCGAGCCGTAAGTGCGCGGGTCGGGCAGAGCCAGCCGTTTGGACACGATGGTTGCCGTGGAAACCGAGCCGATAAGGTAAGCCAGCACCGCTACCGCAATCTGCACCAAGAACATACTGCCACCCCCATAATTCGTTTACAATATATATCAAAACAAAGCGGAAAACGAACGTTATTTTAACGGAACTTAAGCAAATGGACAAAATTTTCCTGCACGGCATGAAGGCCGAAACCCTCGTCGGCGTTTACGCTTGGGAGCGGCAGCGCAGGCAGACCGTCGTGATGGATTTGGACATCGGCATCACACCCGAAGCCGCCCGCAAAGCCGCAGAATCGGACGATGTTGCCGCCACCGCGCATTACGGCGAAGTGTGCGCGCTGTTGCGGCGCGAATTGGCCGAGCGCGATTTCAGGCTGCTGGAAAGCCTGGCCGAATTTGCCGCACAGCTTGTGCTGGACACCTTCCCGGCCGTCGGAAGCGTGCGCCTGCGCATCACCAAACCCGGCATCCTGCCCGACGTACGCGAAACAGGCGTGGAAATAGAACGCGCCCGACTGCCGCAATGAAGCTCTCCGAACGCTTCGGCAGGCTGATGGAGTGGCTTTCAGGCAGCCTGAAAAAACACCCCAAGCTGCTGTTCTCCATCTCCCTGTTTCTCAAACAATACCGTTTCGCCCGCGCGCGCCTGCTGCGGCTGCTGGACATAAAAGGACGCACGGCATGGATATCCGCCCCCGCCTGCACCGCGCATTTCGCCCGCGCCGGACACCCCGAAAGCCCCAAACGCATTGAAGCAATCGAACAGGCACTGCGCAAATCCGCGCTCTGGCACCTGATGCAGAAAGCAGAAGCCCCCGAAGTATCCGATGTCCAACTCGCCCGCGTGCACACGCGCCGCTACATCACCAGTCTGGAAAACCAAACCCCCGCCGAGGGCACCGTCAAAATAGACGAAGACACCTATCTGGGACGCGACACACTGTCCGCTGCCCGCCACGGCGCAGGCGCAGCAGTGAAAGCAGTGGACATGGTGATGAAGAAGCAGGCAAAAAACGCATTCTGCGCCATCCGTCCGCCCGGCCACCACGCCCATGCCGACAAAGCATCGGGATTCTGCTTCATCAACAACGCCGCCGTTGCCGCCATGCACGCGGTTGCCGAATACCATTTGCAGCGCGTTGCCATCATAGATTTTGATTTGCACCACGGCGACGGCACGGAAGACATCTTCCGCGACGACCCGCGCGTGATGTTTCTGTCATCTTTTGAGCATCCGCTGTATCCGTTCAGCGGCACAACGTTTTCCGGCAGCAACCCGAACGTCATCCCCCTGCCGATGAAAGCGGGCGACGGCAGCGACACCTTCCGCGATTTGGTGCGCGCAAAATGGCTGCCGCAGCTTGCCGGCTTCCGTCCGCAGCTCATTATTTTCTCGGCAGGGTTCGACGCCCACAAAGACGACATCCTCGGACACCTAAACCTGACCGAAGCCGATTTTGAATGGCTCACCAAAAAAATCCTGCTCATTGCCAACCGCTGCTGCCACGGACGCATCGTCTCCATCCTAGAAGGCGGCTACAACCTGCCAAGCCTGGCCGCCTCCGCAAAAGCACACCTCGCCTGCCTGATTAAAGCCAGCCCGTTCATGTAACCCCCTAACACACCGCCCGAAACGGTTTCAGGCTGCCCCAAACAAGCAAAGGCAGCCTGAAAAACGGAACAACACCATGAAACACACCAGCCGCTTCCAGCGCATCGGGCTGCTCACGCGCCCCAACACCGAAGGCATCGCCCCCGTCATCCACGACCTGATAAATTTCCTAAGCAAAAACGGGCTGCGCGTCATCATAGACACATCCTGCACAGACGAAGGGCTGGTCAATGCAGACGACAAACGGCTCTGCCACATCAGCAGCAACATCGGACAAGACTGCGACCTGATACTGGTATTGGGCGGAGACGGCACATTTTTATCCGCCGCCCGCAAAGCCGCGCCCTACTGCGTGCCGCTCATCGGCGTAAACCAAGGACACTTGGGCTTTCTGACACAGGTATCGCGCGAAAGCATGGTTGCCGAACTCACCGAAATGTTACGGGGGCAGTATCAGGAAGACGAATGCATCGTCTTGGAAACCGACGTGCTGCGCGAAGGCAGCGGTATCTACCACGGCATCGCACTCAACGACGTGGTGCTTTCGCGCGGCGGCGCAGGGCAAATGATTGAATTTGAAGTCTTCATCAACGGACAATTCGTCTATACCCAGCGCAGCGACGGACTGATTGTGTCCACGCCGACAGGCTCCACCGCCTATTCGCTGGCGGCGGGCGGGCCCATCCTGCAAACCAGCATCCGCGCGCTCACGCTCGTGCCCATCTGCCCGCAATCCATGACCAACCGCCCCATCGTCATCGGCGACGACAGCGACATCCGCATCCTGATTACCAAAGCCGGCGACGCACGCGTGCACTATGACGGACAGTCGTTTTTAGACATCCAGAATCTCGACGAAATCCGCATCCGCCGCTACCGCCACAGCCTGCGCGTGCTGCATCCCACCGGCTACCGGTATTACAAAACCCTGCGCCAAAAACTGCATTGGGGCGAACAGCTTGTCTAGCATGCGGCAAAGGCAGCCTGAAACCTTTGCAAAATTCTCATCTTTGGCGCATTTCTTCGCCATGCGCTTCTCTAACGCTTGAAAATATTCCCATATTCTCTGCGCGTTTTGCGATGCTATTGCTTTGAAATGCGCTCAAATCTGAGGTTTTGCAAAGGTCTCAGCCTGGAAAACCGCGTCGGCGCAAACAAATAAAAGGCAGCCTGAAAACGTTGTATCCACGTTTTCAGGCTGCCTTGTTTCACTTGGGCGGATTATTTGTCTTTCACTTCGGTGAAGTCGGCATCCACCACATCATCGTCTTTCTTGCTGCTTTGCGCACCTTCCGCACCGCCCTGCTGGGCCTGCGCTTCCTGCTGCGCCTGAGCGTAAACGATTTCGCCGAGTTTCTGGCTGGCTTTGCCGAGTTCTTCGGCTTTCGCATCAATGGCGGCTTTGTCTTCGCCTTTCACCACTTCTTCGGCTTCTTTCACCGCAGCTTCAATTTTCTCTTTTTCAGACGCATCCAGCTTGTCGCCGTGTTCTTCCAAAGATTTTTTCACTGAATGAATCAAAGCCTCGGCCTGGTTTCGGCTCTGCACCAGCTCGTGCAGTTTTTTGTCCTCTTCCGCATTGGCTTCCGCATCTTTCACCATGCGTTCGATTTCTTCCTCGCTCAAACCGGAAGAACCTTGGATGGTGATGTTCGCCGCTTTGCCCGTGCCTTTGTCTTTGGCAGAAACATGCAGGATGCCGTTTGCGTCAATATCAAAGGTTACTTCAATCTGCGGCATGCCGCGCGGTGCGGGCGCAATATCGGTCAAGTTAAACTGCCCCAAAGATTTGTTGGCAGAAGCACGTTCGCGTTCGCCTTGCAGCACATGGATGGTTACTGCGGGTTGGTTGTCTTCGGCAGTGGAGAACACTTGCGACGCTTTGGTCGGGATGGTGGTGTTTTTCTGGATGAGCTTGGTCATCACGCCGCCCATGGTTTCAATACCGAGCGACAGCGGGGTTACGTCCAGCAGCAATACGTCGCTGCGGCCGCCGCTCAATACTTCGCCCTGAATCGCCGCACCCACGGCAACGGCTTCATCCGGATTCACGTCTTTGCGCGGCTCTTTGCCGAAGAAGTTTTTAACCGCTTCCTGCACTTTGGGCATACGGCTTTGACCGCCCACCAAAATCACGTCGTCGATTTCGCTTGCATCCAAGCCTGCGTCTTTCAAAGCAGTGCGACAGGGTTCAATGGAACGGGCAATCAAATCTTCCACCAGCGATTCAAATTTGGCGCGGGTGATTTTCATTGCCAAGTGTTTCGGGCCGGCCGCATCCATGGTGATGTAGGGCAGATTGATTTCGGTCTGCTGGCCGCTGGACAGCTCAATTTTGGCTTTTTCGGCAGCTTCTTTCAGACGCTGTAACGCCATCACATCGTTTTTCAAATCAATGCCCTGCTCTTTTTTGAACTCGGCAATGATGTAGTCAATCAGGCGTTGGTCGAAGTCCTCGCCGCCCAAGAAGGTGTCGCCGTTGGTCGCCAATACTTCAAACTGTTTGTCGCCGTCCAAGTTGGCGATTTCAATGATGGAGATATCAAACGTGCCGCCGCCCAAGTCGTACACGGCCACTTTGCGGTCTTTGCTGTCGCCTTTGTCCATGCCGAATGCCAAAGCGGCTGCGGTCGGCTCGTTGATGATGCGTTTCACGTCCAAACCGGCAATACGGCCTGCATCTTTGGTAGCCTGGCGTTGGCTGTCGTTGAAATAGGCGGGAACGGTGATAACTGCTTCGGTTACTTTTTCACCCAAATAGCTTTCGGCGGCTTCTTTCATTTTCCGCAGTACTTCGGCGGAAACCTGCGGCGGGGACAGCTCTTTGCCCTGCGCTTCTACCCATGCGTCGCCGTTTTTGGCTTTAACGATTTTAAACGGCATGGATTCGATGTCGCGCTGCACTTCTTTGTCTTCAAATTTATGCCCGATTAGGCGTTTTACCGCGTAGATGGTGTTTTTGGCGTTGGTTACCGCTTGGCGTTTTGCGGGTGCGCCGACCAAGATTTCGCCGCCGTCCAAATAGGCGATGACGGAAGGGGTGGTGCGCGCACCTTCTGCGTTTTCGATAACTTTGGTCTGGCCGCCTTCGGAAATGGCAACACATGAGTTGGTTGTACCTAAGTCAATACCGATTACTTTTGCCATAATGTAATTGCTCCTATTAAATTAAATATTTTTGGTTGGTTGGCGGGCGGATTTTCAGGCTGCCTGAAAATACGTCCTGCCTCGGATGTGCGCTTAGATAGGGCGGCTTTTGCCGCTTTTCAAGTGTGGAGGCGGAAAAATTTTAAGGCAGCCTGAAAATAGGTTTCAGGCTGCCTTTGCGGACGAAACAGGGTTATTTGCCCATTTTGAATTTCTGCCACAGGGCGGTGGTCTGCTTCTTCGCCTCGTCAGACATTTGCGGCATCACAAAACCGTCGGCCATGTCTTGCGCAGTGGGGAAGATGGAGCGCGTGGAAACGAGCTTGGGATTCATCTTTTCGCGCGCCGGCAGCGAGGCGGGGGCAAATGTTACCGCATTGCCGTTTTTGGCGGCGACTTCGGGATCAAGCGTGTAGTTAATGTACTTGTGTGCATTGACAACGTTTTTCGCGTCCTTCGGAATCACCCACGATTCCACCCAAAAACCCATGCCTTTTGGGGTCAGCACTTCAATGCCCGCATTGTTGCCGACTTCTTCGGAACGCGCTTTGGCAAGGTTCAAATCGCCGCCGTTGCCCGCCACCAGACAAATTTCGCCGCGAGCCA
Source organism: uncultured Kingella sp. (assembly GCA_963520685.1). Lineage (GTDB taxonomy): Bacteria > Pseudomonadota > Gammaproteobacteria > Burkholderiales > Neisseriaceae > Kingella_B. The sequence continues at coordinate 30,355 of CAUQSD010000012.1, forward strand.
TCTCGTCTATATAAGACGCACTGAATTTTTTGACGTCGGGACGGACGGCCTGCAACACGGCAGCAGCCGCATCAATATCGGCGGGGCTGGTTCCTTTGGGGTCTTTACCGATGTAGTTCAACACGATAGGGAACATTTCGCTGGGCGTATCCCACATGGCGATGCCGCAAGATTTGAGTTTATTGGTGTATTCGGGTTTAAACATCAAATCCCATGCGTTTTCTGGCAATTTGCCGCCCAAGAGTTCTTTGCCTTTTGCGTTAATGGCGATGGTGTTCACACCCGAAAAATAAGGCACGGCGTATTCGTTGCCCGGGTCGACCTGTTCCAGCAGTTTCAGCAATGCCGGGTCTATGTTTTTGTAGTTGGGAATCAGGTCCTTGTTGATTTTCTGATACGCACCCGCCTTGATTTGGCGCGGTAGGAAGGCAATGCCCGGCACACCTAAATCGTAACCCGAATTACCGGTGAGCATTTTGGCTTCCAGCATTTCGTTGTTTTCATAGAGATCATAGGTGAGTTTCAGATTATTGGCTTTTTTGAAATCGTCAACCGTGGATTCGTCCACATAGTTTGACCAATTGTAGATATTGAGCGCACCGGTTGCGCCCGCATCGGCTGCCGCGCCTGATGCGGCGGGATTCGCACCGTCTGCCCCAGTAGTGGATTTCTCGCCGCCGCAAGCCGCCAGGGCAAGCAGGATAATCGTGCCGAACAGAGTTTTCTTCATTATTCTATCTTCTCGTTTTAGGAGTGGTTGGAAAAAGAAAGGCGGGATTGTAAAATGGATTTTTTTAAAATTCAACAGGTTTTGCAGCACTTTCCCATTTTTCAGGCTGCCTTTTCGGTTGCCTGGCAGCCTTTAACGCGGTAAACTCGCGGGCTTAATTGAATAAAACAATCAGAATCATGAAACCAGCCTTTGATTTGAAATCTGCCCGCTTGGACGCGCTGGCGTTGAGACTGAACACGGCAGATTTGGCGGATATCCGCGCGCTGTTGGAAAACAGGGCGGCGCACTATCGGAAATTTGCCGATAAGCCGTTTGTGCTGGACGCGGGCAGGCTGGGCAACGGAGAGGGCTTAGACATCGCCGCTGCCGTTGCCGTTTTTGCGGAACACGGACTGCACGTGGTGGGCTTAAAGCATTCTGCGCGCGGCTGGCGCGAAAAAGCGGCACAGGCCGGGCTATTGTGGTTGGACGGCGGCAGGCAGCCTGAAAACGAAGAAACGCCTGAAGAAACAGACACCAAAGCCGAACAGCAGCAGCCTGAAAACCCGAACACAGAAGCTGAAATCCCGTCCGCCCGCCGCACGCTGATTGTGGAAACCCCCATTCGTACGGGGCAGCAGGTATATGCCGAAAAGGCCGACCTAATTGTGCTGGGCATGGTCAGCGAGGGTGCGGAAATCATTGCAGACGGCAACATCCATGTGTACGCACCGATGCGCGGACGTGCGCTGGCGGGCGAATCAGGCGACAAAAGCGCGCGCATCTTCATTCAATCCATGCAGGCGGAGCTGGTGTCCATTGCCGGCATCTACCGCGTGTTTGAACAGAATCTGCCGCCCTCGCTGCACAAAAAACCCGTTCAGGTTTCTTTGCAGGAAGACGGGCGGTTATCGGTTGCCGCCATTACCGCACAATAGCGTTTCAGGCAGCCTGAAAAACCAATTCATCCAATCTTGATTATTTTCAACGGAAAGAGAGCATATAAAGTGTCAAAAATCATTGTCGTAACATCCGGAAAAGGCGGCGTGGGCAAAACTACCACGTCGGCAAGCATTGCCACAGGCTTGGCATTGCGCGGGCACAAAACCTGCGTGATTGATTTTGATGTAGGACTCCGCAATCTGGATTTGATTATGGGCTGCGAGCGGCGCGTGGTATACGACCTCATCAATGTGATACAGGGTGAAGCCTCACTGAACCAGGCTTTGATTAAAGACAAACATTGCGACAAGCTCTATATCCTGCCTGCCTCGCAAACCCGCGACAAAGACGCGCTCACCAAAGACGGCGTGGGCAAAGTGCTGAAAGAGCTGGTGGTCGAACAAGGCTTTGAATATGTAGTATGCGATTCACCCGCAGGCATTGAAACCGGTGCACTGATGGCTCTGTATTTCGCAGATGAAGCCATTATCACTACGAATCCCGAAGTATCGTCCGTACGCGATTCCGACCGCATCTTGGGCATCTTGCAGAGCAAATCGCGCAAAGCGGAAAAAGGCGAAACCGTAAAAGAGCATCTGCTCATCACGCGCTATTCGCCCGAACGCGTGGAGAAAGAAGAAATGCTGTCGGTGCAGGATATTCAGGATATTCTGCGGATTCCGCTTATCGGCGTCATTCCCGAATCGCAAAACGTATTGCAGGCATCCAACGCAGGTTCACCCGTCATCCACCAAACCGACAGCATTGCCGCACAGGCATATCAAGACGTAGTGGCGCGCCTTTTGGGCGAAAACCGCGAAATGCGTTTCTTGGAAGCTGAAAAGAAAGGCTTCTTCAAAAAGCTGTTCGGAGGATAAACCATGTCGCTGATTGATATGCTGTTCGGCAAAAAGCCCAAAACGGCAAACCTGGCGCGTGACCGATTGCAAATCATCATCACGCAGGAGCGCGCGCACCGCGCATCGGAAAACCGTACGCCCGATTATCTGCCCGCCTTGCAGAAAGAACTGCTGGAAGTATTGTCCAAATACGTGAAAGTGGAACTGAAAGACATCAATATCACCCGTGAAGAGCAGGACGGCGTGGAGATGCTCGCCTTAAACATTACGCTGCCCGAAAACAAGCCGGAAACCAAATCCGGTTCCAAGACAAAGGCAGCCTGAAAATCCGCCAGACAAGGATTGACGTATGACCCTGACCGAACTGCGCTACATCGTTGCCGTTGCCCAAGAGCGGCATTTCGGGCGCGCCGCCCAACGTTGCCACGTCAGCCAGCCCACGCTCTCCATCGCCATAAAAAAACTGGAAGAAGAGCTGGGGCTGCCGCTGTTTGACCGCAGCAGCAACGAAGTCTTCGCCACGCAGACGGGCAAGCGCATCGTGGCACAGGCACAACGCGTGCTGGACGAAGCAGAAGTCATCTTCCAACTGGCAAGCGAAGAGCAAAGTCAGGTGGAAGGCACGTTCAGGCTGGGGCTGATTTTCACGGTTGCGCCCTATGTGTTGCCCAAACTGATTCTCACACTACGCCAAAGCGCGCCGAAAATGCAGCTCGTCCTAGAAGAGAACTACACCGCCGCGCTCACCGAAATGCTCAAACGTGCCGATGTGGATGCAATTGTGGTGGCCGAGCCGTATGCCGAAACGGGCGTGGAAACCATCCCGCTGTATGACGAACCGTTTTTCGTTATCGTACCCAAAGGGCATCCGTTTGAAGAGCGCGATTCCGTTTCCACTGCCGACATTGCCGAAGAGAACGTGCTGCTGCTGACCGAGGGGAACTGTATGCGCGATAACGTGCTGGGTTCCTGCCGCGAATTGGCGGCAAAGCAGCGTGTGGCCGGACTGGCAAACACCTTGCAGGGCAGTTCGCTCAATACCATACGGCACATGGTGGCGGGCGGCTTGGGCATCAGCGTGCTGCCTTCCACCGCGCTGACGGAAAACGACCATATGCTGTTTTCCATCGTGCCGTTTGCCGCACCCGTGCCGAGCCGCCGCATCCTGCTGGCATACCGCCGCAATTACGTGCGTCCGCAGGCATTGCAGGCAGTAGCGGAAGCGGTAAGACTGTCGCAACTTGCGGGGGTTTCCGTGGTGGAGGAGAACAAAGGGGCGGCGTGAGACAACTCCCGTCCTGTATAAGCGAAGGCAGCCTGAAACGCCGGTTATGGGGTTTCAGGCTGCCTTTTTCTGTACAGAGCGTGCGGGCAACGCGTGTCCGCCCTACGCGGAAACTAATCCAAATGCCCGTCTTCCTCATATTTGCGGCAAAAATAAATCAGCACCATCCAAAACAGGCAGACATATATCAAGACAAACCCAAACGTGTACGCCGCGCTTTGAAGAGGCGACATCGGCGGCAGCGGGCAGTGGCGGAGGCCGCAGTTGTATTTCGGGTCATCGGGAATTTGCAGCGGAAGGAATATTTTGAGCAGAAGGTGATATCCCAGCATCACGATAAGCGGGTTTTTATATGCCTTCCAAATCTCTTTCAGCCATTCGCGGAAATAAAACATTGCTTGCCCTCCCAAACGGTTTTCGGTCTGAAATCTTTGCAACATTCTAGATTTGGGCACAGTTCAAAGCGGTAGCACCGCAGAACGTGCGGATATGGCCGGTGTACATGAAGGTTGGTTCTCGCTGCACACCCTAAGCAAACCAGCTGTTATTGCAGAACGCGCAGGGAAGCGCGGCGCAAAGAAATGTGCCGAAAACAGAGCTTTGCAAAGGTTTCAGGCTGCCCCCAATGCAGCAAATGTCATGCCAAAGGCAGCCTGAAAACCAGAAGCACGTTTCACAACCCGCGCTCGCGCTTTGCCCACAGGCTGCGTTTTTCCAAATACCACACCAATGCCGCCGCCGCACCGGCAAGCGACAATATCAATGCCGCCCAAAAGCCGTAAATCCCCATGTCTGCGCGGTATGCCAAGAGCCAGCCGGGCAGCAGTCCCAAGCCCCAGAACGCAACGGCGTGGATGAACATCGGCGCGCGGGTGATTTTGTAACCGCGCAGGGCATATGAGGCGATGCATTGGGTGAAGTCAAACAATTGGAACACGGCGGCAAATACCAAAAGCGCGGCGGAATATGCCAGCACCTGCGCGTCGTCGGTATAGACATGCGGCAGGACACGGCGCAGGGAAATGAGCAGCACAAACGTTGCCGCCGCCAGCCCCCAGCCGCACAACAGCGCAACGCCCGAAACATAACGTGCCCGCGCAAACTGCCGCCGCCCGACGGCATGCCCCACGCGTACGGTTGCCGCCGCACCGACTGCCTGCGGCACCATGTAAACCACGCTGCTGATATTCAGCACAATCTGCTGCGCGGCAACATAGTTTTCGCCCAAGTCGGTTACCAGCCACACGGTAAACGTAAACAGGCTGATTTCCAGAAAATACGACAGCCCGATTGCCCAACCCAGTTGCAGGATGTTTTTCTGCGCACGCAGGTTGGGCAGGGAGAAACGTTCCGTCAGCCCGAACGGGCGGAAATACGCGCTTCGGGCAAGATAGGCAGCCAACGCGGCCGTGCTGAACCAGAACACGATGGCGGTCGCAACGCCCGCACCCGCGCCGCCCATAGCGGGAACGGGCAGCGCACCCAGCCAGGCGACAATGCTTGGGGCAGCCTGAAAACGCGCTGCCAGCCCCGCCGCGCCATCCGCGCCGAAGATAAACAGATAATTGAGCGGGATATTGAGCAACAGGGCAGCCCAGTTCGTCCACATCACGGGATTGGGGCGGTTCAGGCTGGATGCGTAGGCGGTGAGCGCGCGGAAAACGAGGGCGGCAGGCAACCCCAGCGCAGCCCAGCCCAAATACTGTGCAAACATGGTTTTCACGTGTGCGGACGCACCCAAATATCCTTGCAGCGGCGCAATCAGGGCAAAAAGCAAAACCATGCCGGCAATGCCGAGAATCAGCCCGAACCACACACCCTGCCGCCCCGTTTCGCCGATGGCACGCCCGCCGCCCGCACCGTGCTGCTGCGCAATAATCGGGTTGAGCGCGGCCATCACGCCCATGAAGGTAACAAACAGCGTGGAAAACGCCGAACTGCCGAGTGCCACCGCCGCCAAATCGTCCTTGCCCGCCTTGCCCGCCATCGCAATATCCGCCACACCGATGGCGAGCGTGGCAACCTGACCGAGCATCATCGGCAGCGCAAGCACCATCAGCCTGCGCATTTCGCCGCGCAGGTTCGCTACGGGATAGCGGTTCAAGTCAAAAATCATGGTTTCAGGCTGCCTGAAAACAGTTCCGCTTCCACAGGCAGATGGTCGGAAGCAGAAAAGCGGTTCACACGGCCCAAACCTTTCAGGCTGCCCTTCACAAAAATATGGTCCAGCGCACGCTTGGGTTTCCAGCTCGGATAGGTCGGCGCATCGGGCGCAAGCCGCTCATAACCGTAATCGGTGAGCAGGCAGAGCTGTTTTGCATCGGGCGGACAATTGAAATCGCCCATCAGGCACACATCGCCATACGCATCCAACAGGCGGCAGATGTGGTGTATCTGGCGGAACTGGTCCGGCGCACCCAAACTCAGGTGCACATTGGCGACGACAATGCTGCCGCTGCCGGTTTCCACCCGTGCCGCCAGTATTCCGCGCCCCTTAATACGGGAAGGCAGCGGCTCGTCGGCAACACATTCCAGCGGAAAGCGGCTCAAAATCAGGTTGCCGTGCAGCGACAGCCTGCCGACTTTGCGGTTGGTTTGGTGCAGTGAATAGGCAAACGGCGTTTGCGCCAGAAGCTGCTGCGCCTGATTGCGGAAACCGTTGCGCAGTCCGCCCAAATCAATCTCTTGCAGACAGGCGATGTCGAAACCGCCGATGTAGCGCGCAATGCCCGAAAGCACGCGGCTTTTGGCGGGCGAAGGTAGCACCTGCCTGTGCAGGCGCGATACGTAGCTCAGATAGCTGGTGGAGGCAATGGCAGCCTGAATGTTGTAGCTGACGATATGCATCCCGTTCACCAGCGGAAAGTTTGGCCGACCGCGCCGTAAAAACTATGGTTGGTGGCAGCGGCCTGTGCGTGCGTGCCGGCACAGCCTGAAAGGAAGGCGGCGGCAATCAGGGCAGTAATCAGAATTTTCATGGCTTGCTTACTTTGGAAAACAGGTTTTCAGGCAGCCTGAAAACAGGCCGCGGCAAAAGGCGGTATTGTAACCCAATCGTGCTAACCCCTTTCTAAAAAACAAGAAACAAGCTAGAATCGCGCGCTTTGCAAATCCGAAACGAAAGACAATTCCCATGAAAACCGCACAAGAACTCCGCTCAGGCAACGTATTGATGATTGGCAACGACCCGATGGTGGTACAGAAAACCGAATACATCAAAGGCGGCCGCTCTTCCGCCAAAGTCAGCCTGAAACTGAAAAACCTGCTCACCGGCGCAAACAGCGAAACCATCGTTAAGGCAGACGACAAATTCGACGTGGTTGTGCTCTCGCGCAAAAACTGCAAATACAGCTATTTCGCCGACCCCATGTATGTATTTATGGACGACGAATTCAACCAATACGAAATTGAAGCCGAAAACATCGGCGACGCGCTGAAATTCATCGTGGACGGCATGGACGACGTATGCGAAGTTACCTTCTATGAAGGCAGCCCGATTTCCGTGGAACTGCCCACCATCATCGTTCGCGAAGTGGAATACACCGAGCCCGCCGTGAAAGGCGACACTTCCGGCAAAGTGATGAAAACCGCACGCCTTGTCGGCGGCACCGAAATCCAAGTGATGTCTTATGTGGAAAACGGCGACAAAATAGAAATAGACTCGCGCACCGGCGAATTCCGCAAACGCGCATAAATCCAATGTTTGAGGCAGCCTGAACACGCCAAAACCGTTTCAGGCTGCCTTATTTCCGGCATGTTGGAACGGCAAAACCGCCTGCGGCACAGTATCCGCAGGCGGTTTTGCATTTCAGGCAGCCTGAAATCAGCGTTTTTCTTTCTTTTGGCAGCTACCGCACACGCCATACATATACAGCGCGTGGTCAACCACGCGATAGCCGTTTTCCGAAGCGATTTTTTCCTGCAACCGCTCAATTTCCTCATTGTGGAACTCGGCAACCTCGCCGCATTTCACGCAGACCAAATGGTCATGGTGCGAACCCTTGTTCAGCTCGTACACCGCCTTGCCCGATTCAAAATGGTGCCGCAGCAAAATGCCCGCCTGTTCAAACTGCGTCAGCACACGGTAAATCGTTGCCACGCCGATTTCCACGCCCTGTTCCAGCAGCGTGCGGTAAACGTCTTCCGCGCTCATGTGCGCGTCGGTATGCCGTTCAAACAAGTCCAAGATTTTCAACCGCGGACCGGTTACTTTCAACCCGTTGTCCTTCAATTGTGCGATGTTGTCCATGTTTTTTCCTTTGGATTAGATACTTGCAAAATTGCCGTATAATAGCATTGTTTCGCGTCAAATAATAAAAGTTTTCAACAACAGCTTTTTGCATTCCGGCGCGTGTGCTATCTTCACACTTTAATTTTTCGTTTCACGAGAAAGGCAAATCCTTGAAACCCATATTTTTTATTGCCGCAGCCGCCGTCTGTTTGAGCGCGTGTGCCCCCCGTTTGGTAGAAAAACTGCCATATTACAAGCTGTCCGTGGTGCAGGGTGTTCCGCTGGATGCCGCCTCCGTGCTCGCACTGCGCCCGGGCATGACGCGCCAGCAGGTTACGCTGGAAATCGGGACACCGCTTTTGAACAACGCCTTCCGCACCGACCGCTGGGATTATGTCTATGAAATCGTGCGCGGCGGCAAAGTGAAGGAACACCGCAATCTGAGCGTGTATTTCAATGCGGACGACACCGTCAGCCGCGTGGAAGGCAGCGCACTGGATTATGCCCGCGAACAGGCAGCCGCAACGGGCAGCATCAAATAAGGAGCAGGCTTATGGAACAGATGAAAATCGCCATCGCAGGCACAAACGGGCGCATGGGCAGAATGCTGGTGCAGGCAGTTGCCGGCAACCCCGCTGCGCGGCTCACGGGCGCGCTGGACAAAGCGGGTTCGGACGCGTTGGGCTTGGATGCGGGCTATGCCGCAGGCATCAAAACAGGCGTGGCCGTTACCGACAACCCCGCCATTGCTTTGGCGGATGCCGACGTGCTGATTGATTTCACCCGCCCCGATGCCACCCTGCCGCTTTTGGAGAAATGTGCCGCCAAAGGCATCAAGATGGTTATCGGCACAACCGGTTTTGACGATGCAGGCAAGGCTGCAATTCAGGCTGCCGCACAAAAACACGCCATCGTGTTTGCCGCCAATTTCAGCGTGGGCGTAAACCTGACATTCCACCTCCTCGATACCGTTGCCCGCGTGTTAAACGACGGCTACGACATTGAAATCATTGAAGCCCACCACCGCCATAAAATAGACGCGCCCAGCGGCACGGCGTTGCGGATGGGCGAAATCATCGCCCGCGCCACGGGACGCAGCCTGAAAGACTGCGCCGTTTACGGGCGCGAAGGACACACGGGCGTGCGCAAACCGGAAACCATCGGCTTTGCCACCGTGCGGGCGGGCGACATTGTCGGCGAACACACCGCGCTGTTTGCCGCAGAAGGCGAGCGCGTGGAGATTACCCACAAAGCGTCCAGCCGCATGACCTTTGCCGCGGGCGCGGTGCGTGCCGCATTGTGGCTGCGCGACCGCGAAACCGGTCTATATGACATGCAGGACGTTTTGGGTTTGAAAAACGCCTAGTCCTCCCCTTTCAGGCTGCCCCATCCATAAGGCAGCCTGAAAACCGCCCAGCCAACAAAAAACGGAGTTTCACCATGGAACAGAAGCAGCCCGAAACCCTTTTTCAAAGGAAACGCCAGCGTCTGCGCCGCAACAGCATCTATCTTCTGCCCAACGCCTTCACCATCTCCGCCCTGTTTGCCGCGTTTTACGCCATCACCCAATCCATGCACGGGCGGTATGAGAGCGCGGCGATTTCCGTGTTTGCCGCCATGGTTTTGGACGGCATGGACGGCCGCGTGGCACGGCTCACCAACAGCCAAAGTTCGTTTGGCGAACAATTGGACAGTTTGGCCGACATGGTCAGCTTCGGAGTTGCGCCCGCGCTGATTGTGTACAACTGGCAGCTTTACGAATTCGGCAAACTGGGCTATTGCATCGCATTCGTTTACTGCGCCTGTGCCGCCCTGCGGCTCGCCCTGTTCAACACGCTGATTGGCAAGGTGGACAAAAAATGGTTCATCGGCATTCCCAGCCCCACCGCCGCCGCACTGATGGTCGGCATGATTTGGCTGGACCGGAGCTATGACGGCGTGTTTGACCAATCCAGCATCTGGGTGCTGCTGCTGACGCTGTTTGCCGGACTGTCTATGGTGGTGCAGATTCCGTTTTGGAGCTTTAAAGAGCTCAATTTCCGCAAACGCGGTTCGCTGGCGGCGATGACGGGAACCATGCTGCTTCTGGTGCTGTTTGTTTTGCAGCCCGCGCTGATACTCTTTCTTGCCTTTTTCGGATACAGCCTGTCGGGCTATGTGATGTGGGCATACCGCAGATGGTGCGCCAAACCGAAGGCGGCAGGGGCGGCAGCGGAAACCGAACCGCCCTCTGAAAACGGGGAACGGCAATAACTCCGCCGAATGCAAAGGCAGCCTGAAAACGGGAATACCTGTTTTCAGGCTGCCTTTTTTGGCACGTGTGAGTCATTGTGAGTCATTGGGCAAGGTAAAGCAGCCTGAAACGCGTGGGCAACAAGTGCCCACCCTACGCAAACAGCCTTTTTGGACGCGTGCGGGCTTTTGGGGAACGGAACGCGCGGGCAGCGGGTATCCACCCTATGCAAACCGGCATGGTGCTTATGTGCTTCGGTCATGGTATGGCGGAACACGCTGGGTCAAAACGGGTTTCAGGCTGCCTGAGACCTTTGAAAAATCCCCATCTTTGGCACATTTCTTCGCAACGCGCTTCTCGAACGCTTGAAAATATTTCAATATTCTCTGCGCGTTCTGCGATGCTGTTACTTTGAACTGTGCTCAAATCTGGGGTTTTGCAAAGGTCTCAGCCTGAACCAGCATAAACCGTGCGGTTTCGTGCCAAAAGCCGTCCGCCTGCGGGGCTAGTTGCGCGTATAGGCCGTTTTGCGGGGCGGCGGACAGGAGTTCGGCGCGGGTTTTTGCTTCTGTTTCGGCGACGCGGGCGGGGGAAAGGTATACGGTGCGGGGCAGCAGGCAGTAACGCGCGTCTGCGTCCAACAGATGCAGGCTGGAAACCAATGTGCCGCTCCATGCGTTTGGCGGATAGGCGGGGTTTTCAGGCAGCACGCCCGATGCGGTGAAGCCGGTGCCGCGCACGATGCTGGCAAATTTCAGGCAGTCGGCATTGATGCCTGTGGCGGCCAGCATGCGGCGGGTTTCAGGCTGCCCTGCCCGTGCGAGCTGGCGGTGTAGGGTTGCCGTTTTCCGTGCCAGCGTGTCGCGTTTATCCAGCCCGACCATGTTTGCGGGTGCGCCGTCTGCCGCGCCGAAATATTTGCAGGCGAGTTCTATGTGATACAGGCTGCCTGAAAGTTCGGCGATGAAGTCCAATTCGCCCGACGTGCTGTGTCCGTCGGCACTGGGAATCTGCACGTTGGCGGCAATCAGGCGGCTGTGCGGGGCGCGGGCAAACCAGTATGCCAGTAGGTCTTCGGCGTAATGCCCCAGTGCGTAACGCTGCCGCGACAGGTGCGGGGGCAGCCTGAAAGCGGGGTCGCTATCCCATGCCAGCAGCAGCCGGAAGCCGTTGCTGCCCAGCAGTTCGCGCACGGGGATTTCGCAGCCTGTGCGCCACAGCGGTGGGGCGGTGAGCAGGCCGGCAAGGTCGCGCAGGATGGGGTTTTTCAGGCTTTGCCAGATGGGGTCTTGGGCACAGTTCATCGTGTGTTTCAAAAATGTGGCGGGTTAAATCCGCTATAAAAAGGCAGCCTGAAATTTCTCTGCCGCGTTTTGTGCAACCACTGTGCCCTGCCCGACTGCCTGCACCAGCGGCAGGCGGTTCAGTTCGTCCAACAGGGCGCGGAATTGGGTAAAGGGCATGGTCTGCGAACCGAAGCGCGCCAGATGTGCGGTGTTCTGCTGGCAGTCTATCAGGCGGATGCCGCAGCGGGCGAAATAGGGCACGGCACAGGCGAAGGCGGTTTTTGAGGCATCGGGCTGACGTGCAAACATGGACTCGCCGTAGAACACGCTGCCTATCTGCACGCCGTAAAACCCGCCGGCAAGCTGCGGCATACCGTATTCGTCGGGCAGCCAGCATTCAAACGAGTGGGCATGTCCCATGTGGTGCAGCGCGGTATAGGCAGCCTGAAATTCGGGCGCAATCCATGTGCCGCCCTGCCCTACCCTCGGGATGGCGGCGCAGGCGGCAATGGTTTCGGCAAAACAGGCGTTGGCGGTGATGCGGTAGGGCTTGTTGCGCAAGGTTTTTTGCAGCGAGCGGGAAAGGTGCAGCCGCTCGGGCAGCAGCACGGCGCGCGGATTCTGAGAAAACCAGTAAAACAGCCCGTCTTCGCTGAACCAGGGGAAGATGCCTTTGCGGTATGCCGCCAGCAGCATTTCTGGGGCGAGCGAATCGCTGATGCAGACCAGTCCGTCGTAGCAGTCGTGGCGCGGGTCGTATTCGGGGAAGCTGGGCCGGTAGGACGGGACAAACGGGACGGACATGGTTTCAGGCTGCCTCTGCGCCGTTGCGCTGCCACAGGGTTTTTTGGGCAAACACGAGTTTGTTGTCGGTGAATTTGACTGTGTCAAGCCGCAGCAGCCACACATCACTTTTGAGGGCGCGGGCGGCGGGATGGGCATGGTAGAACAGCGATTGTGCGCGGCGGCGTTCGGTTTCCTCTTCCAGCAGCGCGGCACGGGCGGCAAACTGGATGCCGCTGATTTTGGCGATGCTGCCGGGCTGCCCCGCAATGGTGCCGGCAACGTTCGGATTGGCGGCCATCAGGCTGCCGTGCCGCGTTTTCAGCGAAGTGAGCACCACCAGCGCGGCGCGTTCCGCGTCAAACACATAAAAACAGCACGCGCTCCAAATCGCGCCGTCTGCGGCGGCAGCAATGCTGACAACGTGGTTTTGGGTAAGGAATGCGGCGATGTTGTCGGGAATAGGCTGCATGGGAAATCCTTTGTATTCGGCAGTTACGGCTTTCAGGCTGCCTAAAAGGCAGCAAGGCGGCGGATTATACGCCTCCGCCCTGCCCCCCGCAGAACGCAAGTTCGGGACAAGCCGCATGGTTAAAACGCCTTTTGCCCGCCGCCCCCGCGCGTTGCACCTCCGCAGGCAGCCTGAAAACGCGTGGGTGGCAAGTGTCCATCCTATGAAAACCAGTCTGGTGCGTATTTACGTAATACCGGTCAAGGCTTTGCAGAACACATCCCACATTCGCGCCATTCCAAGCAACCGCCATCCGAATCGGTATATACTCGCCCGCTTTTGCAAGCCCCCTATTTATAAGGAACAAAATCATGCTGAAACATACCGCAGCCGCCGTTATCCTCGCCCTTGCCGCCGCCTGCGCACAGGCAGAAAGCATCACCGTATCCGCCGCCGCCAGCCTGAAAGAAGCCTTCACCGACCTCGCCCGCCAATACGAAAAACAACATCCCGATGCCAAAATCAAGCTGAACACCGCCGCATCCGGCACGCTCCTGCAACAGCTTGCCCAAGGCGCGCCCGCCGACATTCTCGCCACCGCCGACCAAGCCACAATGGACAAGGCCGCCCGGCAAAACCTCATCCTGCCCGCCACCCGCAAAACCTTCGCGCTCAACGCACTGGTGCTGATTGTGCCGCAAAACTCCACGCTGAAAATCACCTCGCCCAAAGACCTGCGCCAAGACGGCGTAAAACGCATCGCCGTGGGCAATCCCGACAGCGTTCCCGCCGGCAGCTACACCAAAGCCGCGCTGGAAAAACAAGGACTGTGGACAGGCCTGCAACCCAAAATCGTCCACACCCAAAACGTCCGCCAAGCCCTTGATTACGTTGTGCGCGGCGAAACCGAAGCAGGCTTTGTCTACCGCACCGATGCCGCATTGAAATCGTTTGCCGTGCGCCAAGCCGCTGTTGTGCCGACCGAAAAACCCGTTGCCTATCCCATCGCCGTAACCGCAGGCAGCAAAGCGCAGGCAGAGGCCAAACGCTTCGCCAATTACGTCCTGTCCGCCCAAGGCAGCCAAGTGCTGCAACGCTACGGATTCAGCCCCGTCAAAAAATAATCGCATCCGTTTTCAGGCTGCCCCGCCGCATCGGGCAGCCTGAAAGCCCGTCTTGCCCGCCGTTTTGCCGTTGCCCGCCCGAAAGGGCAGCCTGAAAACCATGCCGCCCGAAGTCCTGCCCGCCCTCACCCTGTCCCTCAAAGTCGCCTTCTGCGCCACCGCTGCCAACACCGTGCTCGGCACCGCGGCAGGCTACCTGCTCGCCCGCAAACGCTTCCCCGGATGCAAGCTTTTGGACACCATGCTGATACTGCCGATGGTACTGCCGCCCACCGTGCTCGGCTATTACCTGCTGGTGCTGACGGGCAAACAGAGCTTTATCGGAAGATGGCTGGAACAAACATTCGGCATCAGCCTGATTTTCACCTGGCAGGGTGCAGTGCTGGCAGCCATGACGGTCACCTTCCCGCTGGTTACCAAACCCGCCCGCGCCGCTTTTGAAAGCGTGAACCCCAATTTGGAAAAAATGGCAACCGTGTTCGGCGCATCCCGCATCCGGCGTTTTTTCAACGTAACCCTGCCGCTGGCATGGCGCGGCATCCTTGCCGGCGTTCTGCTGGCATTTGCCCGCGCACTGGGCGAATTCGGCGCAACACTCATGATTGCAGGCAGCATCCCCGGCGAAACGCAGACACTCTCCGTTGCCGTTTACGAAGCCGTGCAGGCAGGACAGGACGATTTGGCAAACAGGCTGGTGCTGCTGATTTCCGCCGTATGTATCAGCGTGCTGCTGGTTGTGGAACGGCTGTCCGAACGCAAAAAAGAAGGCTGAGACCTTTGCAAAACCTCAGATTTGAGCGCATTTCAAAGCAATAGCATC
>CAUQSD010000013.1:0-37243 GCA_963520685.1 uncultured Kingella sp.
GTGTGTTATCTTCATATTTCGAGGGTAACATATCTGCTAATCTAGTACAGCCCCATCTTTGCTTTCAAACAACTGTCGGCAGCCGACCCATTCCAAGGCAGCCTGAAAACGGTTTGGTGCGTTTTCAGGCTGCCTCTGTTTGGTGTTCGCAAATATTGATACGCACAATGCCGGTTCGCAGGGTGGATACTCGCCGTTTGCACGTTTCAGGCTGCCCTCGAACGAGGCGGAACGCGCGGGTAGCAAGTGCCCACCCTACCCCAATACGGGGGCGGCAAAGCCGCGCGGGGATGCGATACGCACAATGCCGGTTTCCGTAGGGTGGACGCTTGTGCCCACGCGTTTCACTCCGAAGGCAGCCTGAAAGCGGTTTGGTGCGGCATCAGTGTCCTGCCAGCTCCCGTGCAATGTCGCCGAGCAGGGCACGGATTTGGGCGTGGCGGGGGTCGGCGATGTTGTCTATTTCGTTTTGGCCGCTGCGGGCGGTGGCGATGATGGCAAAGCCGCCTTTTGTGCCTGCGGCGGGCAGGGTTTCGGCGGCGATGTCTTCGGCAAGCTGCTGCAAAACGGGCTGAGCGATGCTGGCATCGGTGGCGATGAAAACCAGCGGGGCGGATGCCGCCGTGCTGCCGCTGTTGGCAATACCGCTGGCGCGCACGGTGTGGTAGTTGCCGATTTGCGCTTGGCGGGCGGCGGTTTTGGGTGTTGCGCCGCCGATGGCGAGGGCGGCTGCCGCGCTGGCCCAGTCCGCCGGTTTGGCTTGGGACAGGGCGGTGCGGACGGCGGATTCGTCGGGAGCGGCGGCATCCCTGCCTGCGGCAAAGGGAAGCACTTGGTCGGCTTGGCAGCCGGTTTGCGCGGCGACGGCTTCACACAATTTCAGGGTGCCGGCCTGCCCGCCCTCATCCGAACCGGTGTGGACGAGCAGGGCGCGGATGCCGTCTGCATTGGCAAGGTGGCGGGTGGCAAGCGGGGTTTGCGGCAGCACCGCGCCAACCTGGCTTTCGGGCGAAAGCACAAAAAGCAGGATGCTTTCAGGGGCTGTGTAGGGCTGGATGCCGTCTACGGCGGGGATGTTCGCGTTCATGTCGCGCTCCTTTCGGGGTGGGGAAATCTGTTTTTCAGGCTGCCTGAAATCGCATAAAATCACGGTTTTATGTTTTTCAGGCTGCCCCGATATGCTGATGCAGATTTTAGACTTTGTCCTGCATATAGACAAACACTTGGTTTCGTTTGCCGCCCAACACGGCGCATGGCTGTATGCGCTGTTGTTTTTGGTGGTGTTCTGCGAAACGGGGCTGGTGGTTACGCCGTTTCTGCCGGGCGATTCGCTCCTGTTTGCGGCGGGTGCGGTGGCGGCTTCGTCAAACGGTGCCGTCAATGTGCATCTGCTGGTGTGCGTGCTGCTGGCAGCCGCCGTGTTGGGCGATGCGGCAAATTTTGAAATCGGCAAACATTTCGGCGCGCGCCTGTTTGCCAATCCGGACAGCAGGTTTTTCAAGCAGGAATATTTGGACAAAACCCACGCGTTTTACGAGAAATACGGCGGCAAAACCATTGTGCTGGCACGTTTTGTGCCGATTGTGCGGACGTTTGCACCGTTTGTCGCGGGCATGGGGAAGATGCACTACGGACGTTTCCTCCGCTTCAACTTCGCCGGCGCGCTGGCATGGGTGCTGGGGCTGTCGTATTTGGGCTATGCGTTCGGCAACATCCCGCTGGTGAAAAACAATTTCGGCATACTGGTGGTTGGGATTATCGCCGTGTCGTGCGTGCCGGTGGCGCTGGAAATCTGGCGGGCGCGGCGCGGCGGATATAGTCGGTTAAAATAAAAATGAGACAAGGCGGCGAGCCGCAAGGCGCACAGGTGGTACGTCAAGGCGAGCCAACGCCGTATCATTGCAATTTTAATCGACTATAGTATTCAGGCTGCCTGCACGTTGCGCCACGGCAGCCTGAAAACGCATCGGCATTACGCCTATCCGTCCTTATCATAGGGCGGACACCTGCCGCCCACGCACCGTCCCCAGGCAGCCTGAAAACCCGAACAAGCAATCCAAACAAACCATGACCCGGCCGACTTCATACAAAACCCTCTCCGCCCCCTCCCAAGCCGAATTCAAAGACAAAGGCAGCCGTTTCATCGCCCATGCCTATCCCATCCGCAGCACCGAAGAAGCCAAGCGGCACGCAGACACATTGCGCCAAGAACACCACAAAGCCCGCCACTGGTGCTACGCATGGCGCATCGGCACAGACGGAACGCAGTTTCGCGCCAACGACGACGGCGAACCCGCAGGCAGCGCAGGGCGGCCGATTTTGGGGCAGATTGATTCCTTCGGGCTAACCGACACAACCGTCATCGTCGTGCGCTATTTCGGCGGCACACTCTTGGGCGTACCCGGCCTGATACATGCCTACAAAACCGCCACGCAAGCCGCGCTCGCCGCCGCCGACATCATAGAAAAAGACATCGAAAAAACCGTGCGCCTGCGCTGCGGCTATCCGCACCTGAGCGAAGCCCTGCGCATTGCCAAACAGCACCGCGCCGAAACCGTCGCACAGGATTTGCAGGAAGACTGCCGCCTGCTCCTGCGCGTGCCGCTTGCCAAATACGCCGCCTGCATCGCAGCCTGGCAGCAGACCCGCGCAATAGAAGTTTCAGACGACGGGGCAGCCTGAAAGCACGTTATAGTGGATTAAAATCGCAATGATACGGCGTTGGCTCGCCTTGACGCACCACCTGTACGCCTTGCGGCTCGCCGCCTTGTCTCATTTTTATTTGAATCCACTATATAATGCCCCGCCGCAACACAAGGAAAACCCATGAAAAAAACCGCCCTCACCGCCGCCATCCTGCTCGCCCTCACCGCCTGCGCCACCAAACAAACCCCCGACATGCGGGCCAAAGGAAGCTGGCAGAGCATCGGCAAAATAAACGACAGCAACATAGAAGTATCATACGACACCGGCAGCATCAGCCGCCAAGGCAGCGAAGCCTACATCCGCGACCGCAAAACCGTGTCCAGCCCCAGCAAAGAAAGCTACCGCGACACCGTGGAATACAAAACCGTCATCAGCCGCTGGGCGTTCCAGTGTCCCGCACAAACCTTCCGCATCACCGAAGCGCAATTCTTCGACCACAAAGGCAAAACCCTTACCAAACAGCAATACACCGCCCAAACCGCCCCCGCCCAGCGCATCATGCCCGACACCCCCGCCCAAACACTGGCCGGCCTCGCCTGCAAAACACGCTAGCCGCAACACAGAAACAGGCAGCCTGAAAGCCCCTCCGCCCAACGTTTCAGGCTGCCTTATCCAATCCCGCCGCATTGACAGCACACCCTGCTGCCCCTAAAATCCGCGCTTTCTCAAGCATCTGCCATTTCAGGCACATTTTCCACTCACAAACAAACGCATCCCCGCTTTTCAGGCAGGTCAGAGCCTCGGCTTGAAAAAGCGGCACTCTGCCGTTCTCTTCCCAATCCGCGAAACCTCCCTATGCACGTCTCCGAATTACAGACCAAACACATCACCGAACTGCTTGCCATCGCCGAACAAAAAGGCATAGAAGGCGGCAACCGACTGAAAAAACAGGACCTTGTCTTCCAAATTGTGCGCGAAATGATGAAAGACGGGCAAGAATTCGTCTGCTCCGGCACACTGGAAATCCTGCCCGACGGCTACGGCTTTTTACGCAGCTCCGCCACCTCCTATCTCGCCTGTCCCGACGACATTTACGTTTCCCCCCAACAGATACGCCGCTTCAACCTGCACACGGGCGACACCATAGAAGGCACGGTGCGCGTCCCCAAAAACGACGAAAAATACTTCGCCCTCGTGCGGCTGGACAGCATCAACGGTGACCATCCCGAATCCTGCCGCCACAAAATCCTGTTTGAAAACCTCACCCCGCTCTTCCCAAACCGCCAAATCAAGCTGGAACGCGACACCCATTCGTCCGAAAACACCACCGGACGCATGATTGACCTGATTTCACCCATCGGCTTCGGCCAACGTGCACTGCTCGTCGCCCCGCCCAAAACCGGCAAAACCGTGATGCTGCAAAACATCGCCCACGCCATCGCCGCCAACTATCCCGATGCCGTGCTGATTGTGCTGCTGATAGACGAACGTCCGGAAGAAGTAACCGAAATGACCTGCACCGTACGCGGCGAAGTGGTTGCCTCCACCTTTGACGAACCCGCCCAGCGGCACGTTCAGGTTGCCGAAATGGTGGTGGAAAAAGCCAAACGGCTGGTGGAGCACAAAAAAGACGTCATCATCCTGCTCGATTCCATCACCCGTCTTGCCCGCGCTTATAACACCGTTGTCCCCACCTCCGGCAAAGTGCTCACCGGCGGCGTGGACGCACACGCACTGCACCGCCCCAAACGCTTCTTCGGCGCAGCGCGCAACATAGAAGAAGGCGGCTCGCTCACCATCATCGCCACCGCCCTCGTAGAAACAGGCAGCCGCATGGACGACGTGATTTTTGAAGAATTCAAAGGCACGGGCAACATGGAATTGAGTCTGGAACGCCGCCTTGCCGAAAAGCGCGTTTTCCCCGCCATCAACATCAGCAAATCCGGCACACGCCGCGAAGAGCTGCTGGTGCCGCCCGACCAATTGCAGCTTATGTGGGCGTTGCGCCGCATCATGCACAGCATGGACGACATCGAAGCATCCGAATTTTTGTCGGACAAAATCCGCAAAACCAAAAACAACGCCGAATTTTTTGATTCCATGCGCGGAGGGAAAACCGTTTCAGGCAGCCTGAAACCCGCAGACACCCTCTCCGCCAACACCGAAACCGCCGAAATCCGACCGCTGCGCCGCCGCGGCCGTCCGCCAAAAAGCAGCAGCGTATAAAGGAGCAGAGGACATGGCCTTGCAGATGCAGATAATGCCCGTAACCCCGTTCCGCCAGAACTGCACACTGCTGTGGGATGACGAAAGCCGCGAAGCCGTGCTGACAGATGTCGGCGGCGAAGCGGAATACCTGCTTGCCGAAGTATCGCGGCGCGGGCTGGACTTGCGCGCAGTGTGGCTCACACACGGGCATCTGGACCACGCAGGCGGCGTGCCGATGCTGCTGGAACACCTATCCGTCCCCGTTATCGGACCGCATCAAGACGACAGCTTTCTGCTGGACGCACTGCCCGAAACCACCGCGTCATACGGCTTTCCCGTCTGCCCCGCCTTTCAGCCCGACCGCTGGCTGCAGCAGGGCGACGTGCTGGCAGTCGGGCGTTACCGTTTCAACGTGCTACACATTCCCGGCCACACCCCGGGTCACGTGGTGTTCCACTGCCCCGAAGCGAAACTGCTGCTGGCAGGAGACGTACTGTTTTACGAAAGCATCGGCCGCACCGATTTCCCGCGCGGCAACCATCAGGATTTGCTGGACAACATCGCCCAAAAACTCTATCCCCTGCCCGACGACACGCTGGTCGTACCCGGCCACGCCCGCACCACGAGCATCGGACACGAAAAGCGGCACAACCCCTATATACGCGCACAGGCAGCCTGAAAACGAAACCGCACCCGATTGGGGTGCGGTTTTCCGTTTCAGGCTGCCTGCACAACGTGCGGCGTGGTTTACTCCGCGTTAAAACAGTTTTTGCACGCAGGCGGTTTCCGCTGCGGCAAACGCCCGACAATGCGCCCGTTTTCGTTTCCAACCACACAGAAAGACTTTTATGGACAATCTCGCCAAACATCTGCAAAACCCCATCCTGCTGCTCGTCCGCGTACTCACAGGCTATATGTTCCTGCTGCACGGCACGGCAAAATTTTTTGAGTTCCCCGTTTCCATGACCGAAGGACACGGCGCAATACCGCTGTTTTCGCTGTTCGGTGCGGGCGGCGTGCTGGAAATTGCAGGCGGCATACTGCTGGTGCTGGGCCTGTTCACCCGTCCTGCCGCTTTCCTACTGGCCGGACAAATGGCGGTGGCGTATTTCTTCATCCACGGCGGCAACGTTCTGCTGCCGATGACCAACAACGGCGAGGCGGCGGCACTGTATTCGCTGATATTCCTGCTGCTGTTCGTTTTAGGCGGCGGATGCTGCTCGTTGGATGCCGTGCTCGGCCGCAACAAGAAGGACTAATCTGTCGGGAAGGGTTGCGTTGTTTTATAGTGGATTGAAATAAAAATTGAGACAAGACGACAACGCCCGCCGTGTACGGCTGCTGCCCACGCGTTTTCAGGCTGCCTTCGGACGCACGCGTCCGCCATACACGGTACGGACAACCCGCGCGCGCCATACCGGTCTCAAAACACAAAAAACCGTATTCCAAGATTATTCGGAATACGGTTTTTTGTTTTTCAGGCTGAGGATTGTGCAAAAGTCTCCGTCCGTTCATCCCCGCCGATGCCGCCGCCTCACCGCCCGCGCAATAACGCCGCCCTGCGTGCCGAACAACACCGATGCCAGATACCACAGTCCGCAGAACAAAATAATGGTGGGGCCGGAAGGAATGTTGGCAGGATGGTGGTACGACAGCAGCAACCCTGCATAGCCGCACACCAGCGCGCCCGCCGCCGACACCGCCATCAGCGCCCCCATGCCTTTCACCCACAGCCGCGCCGCAATCGCCGGCAGCATCATCAGCCCCACCGACATCAGTGTTCCCAACGCCTGAAAGCCTGCAACCAGATTCATCACCACCAAAATCAGAAACGCCACGTGCCACAGCCCGCCGCGTCCGCCCGCCGCGCGCAAAAACAGCGGGTCAATGCTCTCCATCAGCAGCGGGCGGTACATCACCGCCAACGCCAGCACCGTCAAACCGGCCACCCAGCCCATCAGCCGCAGCGACACCAAATCCACCCCCAGCACCGAGCCAAACAACAGATGCAGCAAATCTACGCTGTCCTTGCCCAAGCTCACCAGCGTAACCCCCAGCGCAAGGCTGGTCAGGTAAAACGCTGCAAAATTCGCATCTTCCTTCAACTCGGTAAAACGGCTCGCCAATCCCGCAAACAGTGCCATCAGCATCCCCGCCGCAAAACCGCCCGCGCTCATGGCGGGCAGGCTTAGCCCTGCGAACATATAGCCCGCCGCCGCTCCCGGCAGCACCGCATGGCTCAATGCATCGCCAATCAGGCTCATCCGCCGCATCACCAGAAACACGCCCACCGGTGCGGCAGACAGGGCAAGGAACACGACAGATGCCAAGGCATAGCGCATAAAGGAAAATTCGGTAAAAGGAGCAATAAGGAAATCGTACATAGCGTTTGGTCGTGTTCTTTCAATAAAGCAGCCTGAAACGGCAAAACGCACATTCAGGCTGCCCCATGTTTCAATACAGGTTCAACTTTTCCACCATCCCGTTCACCTGCGCCACCAGCCGGTTGCCGTTTTTAATGTTCCGCATCACCAGTTCGTCCGACTGGGTATAGCGGTGTTCCACGGTTACGTCATAAGCCTTCAACAGCCAACTCACAAATCCCGTACGGTATTGGGCGATACGGATATCGCGCCAGTTCGCGCCGTTGATGCCCTTTGTCCACGGCATGATACCGCTGGCAACCCACACGCCGCGCCCGTCCACCCGCACCGAATAAGCCCACCTGCGCCAGCACGCGATAACGAGATACACCAACGCAACAAGCGGCATCAGCCAAAACAGCGGCATCTGATAAGAAACCGCAATGGCGATGCCACCCACACACAAAATAAGAAACAGCAGCACCGGCCCCGCGTAAACAATCCAATGCAGGCGGTAAACCACCGTTTCAATTTCCGGGCGCGGATTGCTCCCGCCCAAATCCTCGTTGCCTATGTCCATCAAAATCCTTTCGTATCATAGAAACAAGGCAGCCTGAAAACACGCGGGCAGGCGTTTCAGGCTGCCTTTGTCCGTGCAGGCATTGCCGCATCTATATATTAAGTAACACGGATTGGGGATAAGGCAGCAAACGGCAAGACGGTTTATGGCAAACGCCCAGAAACAGATGCGCACCACGCCGTTTCCCGCAACGCGCTTTCAGGCAGCCTGAAAACGGCTCAAAGCGCACACCACTGCGCATCCTCCCCACGCTGCGCCAACTCGTTTGCCTGCCGCAAAAACCCGTCCGTCAGCACATCTTCCGTTTTTCCCGCCGCCACCTTTTCGCGCGCAATCAACAGCGTATCCGGAAAATACGCACGCACCTGCTCATAATCATGCAGCACCGCGATAACTCCCCGGCCCGCACGGTTTTCAGCACGCAGAATATCCAACAGCGCGTAAGTCGTTTTCGCATCCACCGCATTAAACGGCTCGTCCAGCAGCAGAAACTTCGCATCCTGCACCAGCATCCGTGCCAAAAGCACGCGCTGGAATTGCCCGTTGGACAACTCGGCAATCCCGCGCCCCGCATATTCCGCCATACCCACCCGCGCCAAAGCCGCCTGCACCCGCAACTTCTGCGCGGCAGAAACGCGGCGGAAAAAACCGATTTCAAACCACAGCCCCATCGCCGCCAGTTCAAACACACTCATCGGCTGGCCGCGGTCAATATCCGACTGCTGCGGCAGATAAGCAATGTCGCGCCGCGAAATGCCGCACCAGCGCACACTGCCCGTGCTGCATTTAAGCAGCCCCACCACCGCCTTTAAAAACGTAGATTTGCCCGCACCGTTCGGACCGCACACGGCATACATACAGCCGTCCTCAAACACCATATCCAAATGGTGGACGGCAGGACGGGACTGATAACTCACCGTCAGGTTTTCCGCCACGATGCTCACGGCGACACCGCCCAAAAATACAC
Source organism: uncultured Kingella sp. (assembly GCA_963520685.1). GTDB lineage: Bacteria > Pseudomonadota > Gammaproteobacteria > Burkholderiales > Neisseriaceae > Kingella_B. The sequence goes on from CAUQSD010000013.1 coordinate 8,765, forward strand.
GCCCCAAAGCACAGCCAGCACCGCCGCCGCAACGGCAAGCCGCTGCAACAGCCCCGACAGCAGCAGGGAAAAACGCTCCATGCACATTCCTTGATTTCAGGCAGCCTGAAAGAAAAAACCACGATATTACCGTATAACATTTTTTATCACAAGGCAGCCTGAAATTTTCATACAGGCCGGTTTTCCCCGTTTCCGATTACACGGAAACCGACAAAGTGAAACTTTGCAAATCCCGCGATTTTGTGCTGGACAAGGCAGACAAGCCACACTAATATGCCGCCCCATGCCGTAGGGCATGGGGTTTTCGGTGAAGATTTCCACCGCCGCGAACCTCCAAATCCAACCACAAATTTTGTTTGTTATCCTCAAGGAGCAAAACATGAAATTCGCGAAAATCTTCGCCGCTGCCGTACTGACCGTTTCTACCGCCGCAGCCGTGGCCGGTCCCATCAGCGCCAACCGCGTAGCCAAAAGCGGCGCAGTGAACTATTCCTGCCAGCAGGGTGAACGCGTTACCGTGCGCTACACCTTCAATGCTGCGGGCGTACCCGTAACCGCTACTGCCCGTCTTGATGGTGCAAACCGCGTAATGCGCTACGATTTGGACCGTTCCGACAACGTGGACACTTTCTTCAAAGACGCACGCGGTTACAATCTGAGCACCGATGCAATGGACAGCCGCAACTTCCGCCGCAACGCCATCAACATCTCTGCGCCCGATTCGTCTTTCCTGTTCAAAGACTGCTCACCCCGCTAAGCACAACATAGAACGCTAAGGCAGCCTGAAAACCGCAAAACGGCTTTTCAGGCTGCCTTCTTTACATTCTACTTTACCTTTCTTTACGCAACAAGTTAAAATCGGCATTCGGCTATATTTGGCGTTTTCAGGCAGCCTGAAAACCGAAACTTCATCATCCAAAGGAAACAACATGGCAAACAAAACCCTTATCGGCTGCGCAGCCGCCCTGCTGGTTGCAGGCGGTGCGGTCGGCGGCAACATGTATGCAGCCAAAAAGCTGGAACATGCCTACCGCAACAACTTCAATCTGGACGACAAACGCCTTGCCGTAACCGTGTCTGAATTCAATATGGGCGCAATGTCGGGCAGCGCGAAATGGTCGGCAGCCATTACGCCCAACTTGTGCAGCCCCGATGCCAGCCTGTCGGCCATCAGCGAGGACACGATAAGCCTGGGCCTGAGCGGCTACACCATCCGTTCCAAAATCTCCGTCAAAAACCCGGATACGGGCAAGCTCTACCACCTGTTTGACGCCGAAACCCAAAAAAGCTGGTTCGGCGGCACGCACACCGACATCACCGCCAAAGACACGCTCACCGAAGACGGCGCCAAAGCCGAATGGCAGGCAGACGCGCATTTTGACGTGAAAAGCAATGCAAACGGGCATTCCCTGTCCAACCTGTCCGTCAATGTGCCGCGCTTTGCATTAGACCTGCCCAACGGCGAAGGATCGTTCCTGCTGGAAAATGCCGTGCTGAAAGGCGACGGTGGTTCGCTGTCGCTTGCCGCCATGCAGTCGGGAAAAGGCTTATTAACAGTGCAGTCCTTTTCCGTAAAAGCCCAGCAGGACGGCAAACCGTTTTCAGTCGGCATCAGCGACCTGCAAATCAACAGCAGCCAAACGGTGGGCAAAGACAAGTTTGACGCAGAAGCCGGTTATGCCATCGGCGCAATTAAAGTTTCAGGCGGAGACAAGGATTTTGCCTTTGAGCAGATGAAGCTGAATTTCGGCGTAAAAGGCTTGGACGCGGCAGTATTCGCCAAGCTGGTGCCGCTGATGGAACAGCAGGCGCAACGCTGCGTGCGCCCCGAAGAAATCGCCAAAGTAACAAAGGAGAACGCGCTTTCAGCGTTAAACACGGGCTTTACGCTGGAATCCAAAGGCAACCAGATACGGCTGGGCAATTCGGGCGCGAAAGCAGACGGCGAATTGGTATTCTCGCCCGCCAAAGCCGCCTCAACAGACGAATGGTTTCAGCAGGTGCAGCAGCACATGAAATACAAAGCCGAAGCTTCGGTGGACAAGCAGTTCCTGCGTGAAGCCGCCAAAATAATCGGCTCGTCAATGGGGCAGCCGATGCCTGAGGAAGAATTGGAGAAAAACATCAATATGCTTGCCCAAACCCCGTTTGCGGAAGACCAAGGCGACAAAATCGTCTGGAAGGTGCAGCAATAGCATTCAGGCAGCCTGAAAAGCGCATTTCCCGTTTTCAGGCTGCCTGAAAACCGTTTTATCCGTCTTCAAGAAAGTTCCCACCATGAAAATCCTCGTTATCGGCAGCGGCGGGCGCGAACACGCGCTGGCTTGGAAGCTCGCCCAATCGCCCAAAGTGTCCGCCGTTCACGTCGCCCCCGGCAACGCAGGCACGGCTGCCGAACCCAAGCTGCACAATCTCGCCCTGTCCGCACACAGCGATTTGATGGATTTTTGCCGCCGCGAGCGCATTGCCTTCACCTTGGTCGGCCCCGAAGCCCCGCTGGCGGCAGGTATCGTGGACGACTTCCGCGCCGCAGGGCTGCCCATCTTCGGCCCCACCCGCGCCGCCGCACAACTGGAAAGCTCCAAAGACTTTGCCAAAGCCTTCATGTGGCGGCACGGCATCCCCACCGCAGATTACCAAACCTTTGAAAACGCGGAGGAAGCGCATGAATACGTCCGCCGAAAAGGCGCACCCATCGTCATTAAGGCAGACGGGCTGGCGGCAGGCAAAGGCGTGGTGGTGGCCATGAATCGGGACGAAGCGCACGATGCCATAGACCACATGCTCGGCGGCGGCATGGGCAGCGCGGGCAGCCGCGTAGTGATAGAAGAATATCTGGCCGGCGAGGAAGCCAGCTTCATCGTGATGGCGGACGGCATGCACGCACTGCCGATGGCAACCAGCCAAGACCACAAACGCCTGTGCGACGGCGACCAAGGCCCGAACACAGGCGGCATGGGCGCATACAGCCCCGCCCCCGTGGTAACGCCCGAAATCCACCGCCGCGTGATGGACGAAATCATCCTGCCCACCCTGCGCGGCATGGCGGCGGAAGGCATGCCGTTCACGGGCTTTCTGTATGCGGGGCTGATGATTGGCGCAGACGGTGCACCGCGCACGATAGAGTTCAACTGCCGCTTCGGCGACCCGGAAACCCAGCCCATTATGTGCCGGCTGGACAGCGACTTGGCAGATTTGGTTCAGGCTGCCCTAACCGGCAGGCTGAACGAAGCGCGCACCGAATGGAAACCGCAAACCGCTGTCGGCGTGGTACTCGCAGCAGCGGGTTATCCCGATGCGCCGCGCAAAGGCGATGCCATTGGCGGCTTGGAAGAAGCGGACGGCATCGGCAAAATCTTCCATGCCGGCACAACGCAGAACGCAGCAGGCGACACCGTAACCAATGGCGGGCGTGTGCTGTGTGCGGTCGGGTTGGGCGAAGACGCTGCCGCGGCCAAAGCCCGCGCTTATCAGGCAGTCGGCAAAATCCACTTTGCCGGCATGCAGTACCGCCGCGATATTGCGGACAGGGCAATCGGGCGATAACGGCAGATAACGGCGCGGTTTCAGGCTGCCTGAAAACTATAGTCGATTCAAATTGCAATGATACGGCGTTGGCTCGCCTTGACGTACTACCTGTACGCCTTGCGGCTCGCCGCCTTGTCTCATTTTTATTTTAATCGACTATATTTGGCGCAGCAATCCGACCAAGCCCGCCCACCGATTTTCTCCGCAAGCAGCGAGGGTAAATCGGATTTTCGTAAAACGGGTGATGCCCGCACGTTCCGCATCCGAAGGCAGCCTGAAAAAAACCAAGCCCGTTTCAGCTTGGTTTTTTTCAGGCTGAGACCTTTGCAAAACCCCGGATTTGAGCACAGTTCAAAGCAACAGCATCGCAGAACGCGCAGAGAATATTGGAATATTTTCAAGCGTTCGAGAAGCGCGTTGCGAAGAAATGTGCTAAAGATGGGGATTTTGCAAAGGTCTCAGGCTGCCTTACTTGGCCCACCCACATGAAACAGATATGGCGCATTCAGGGCGGGCACTCTCTGCCCGCACGGTTTCAGGCTGCCCGATAAAGCAATACGGCAGCCTGCGCTTCAATCGCCTCCCCGCGCCCGAGGTAGCCCAGTTTTTCATTGGTTTTGCCCTTGATGTTTACGCAGGTTTCGGGCAACTCCAAATCGGCGGCGATGTTGGCGCGCATGGCGGCGGTATGCGGGGCGAGTTTGGGCCGTTGGGCGATAACGGTGCAGTCGGCATTGGCGGCGCGCAGGCCTTGGGCTTTGACGGCCTCATAGGCGCGGCGCAGCAACAGGCGGCTGTCGGCGTTTTTGTATTCGGCGGCGGTGTCGGGAAAGTGGCTGCCGATGTCGCCCAAACCCGCCGCGCCCAGCAGGGCATCGGTAACTGCGTGCAGCAGGGCATCGGCATCGGAATGTCCGAGCAGCCCTTTGTCATACGGGATGGTTACGCCGCCGAGAACAAGCGGCCGTCCTGTAACCAACTGATGCACGTCGTAGCCCTGTCCGATACGGAACGGAAAACCTGTTTCGGTCAGCCGTTGCGGCAGCACGGCGGCATCCGTGCCTGTTGCCAGCCATGCGGGGGACACGCCCAGCGCGGCGGCAATGGTTTTGATGCTGCGCGGGCTTTTGATGCGCCCCGATTCTATTGCGGCAATGGTGGCGGGAGACACGCCTGCGGCATCGGCAAGCTGTTTTTGTGTCATCCCGTTGCGGGTGCGGGTGCCAATCAGGCGGTTTTTCAGTGAATCCGGGGAATGCATGGTCTGTCTGCTCCTTGGTGTGTTTGTTGTTTCAGGCTGCCTGAAAGCGGGGTTCAGCGTCCCGCCCAGATTCGGTCGGCGGCGCGGACGGCGGCTTCGTCGCGCAGAATGCCGCGCCCGAACCAAACCAGCGTGCTGCCGCCCTCTCCTTCTTCCCGCTTGCAGATACGTTCGTCTGTGCCGTTTTCCTGCCATTGGGCGCACCAGTGCGTGCTGCCGGAAACGCTGCCGCTGCTGTCGCGCCACGTCCCGCGCTGTGCGGCAAGCCAGTTCTGCCATGCGGTGCGGCGTTTTTCTCCGGCCGAGCGCGGACGGGGCAGGATGCGGTTGCCGAGCAAATCGCGGTAAATCACCAGTTGCAGGTTCTGCGCGGAAAAGCGTTCGGGCAAATCCGCGCTTTGGCAGGCGGCAAGCGCAGCGGGCAGCAGGAAAAGGATTTTCGGGTTCATAAACGGGCTTTCAGGCTGCCTCCGAGTCTAGTGGCAGGGGCGGAAATAATGTTTGGCAAAACGGGGCGGCAACGCATAAGGGCGTTGGCTCGCCTTGACGTACTACCTGTACGCCTTGCGGCTCGCCGCCTTGTCTCATTTTTATTTTACTCGACTATAAAACGGGCGGCACGATAACGCCTGTCGCCCGAAAGGTAAAAACGGCAGGGCAGCCTGAAACCGGAGCGCGGTGCGGATTGGGATGAATAGGGAAAGAAATCTTGATATTAGGCAAGTTATTTTGTGCAAAAAGCCTTGTCGGCGGCAAGGGCAAAGTAGCATAATTACAACGATAAAATTTCTCAACCAACCCGAAAAGGTGAATCCGAATGTCAAAAGTAAGCAATAAAGTTGTGGTGGTGGGCACGGGTGTCGTCGGCATCAGCTATGCGTTTGCCCTGATTAACCAGGGAACGTGCGACGAACTGGTGCTGATTGACATCAATGCCAAGCGTGCCGCTGCCGAAGCCCGCGACCTGCGCCACGGCGTATTCAATGCACCCCTGCCCGCCATCGTCAGACAGGGCGAGTATGCCGACTGTGCCGATGCCGACATCGTGTGCATCTGCGCGGGCCTGCCGCAGAAACCCGGCGAAACCCGCCTGCAACTGATTGACAATAATCTGAAAGTATTCCACAACGTTGTTTCCGAGGTGATGAAATCGGGTTTCAACGGCATTTTCCTGCTTGCCACCAATCCTGTGGACGTGCTGTCTTATGCGACTTGGAAATTCTCCGGTCTGCCCAAATCGCACGTTATCGGCTCGGGCACGGTGCTGGACAGCGCGCGCCTGTGCAACTGCCTGGCAAAAGAATTCAACGTTGCCCCGCAGAATATCAACGCCTATATGCTGGGCGAACACGGCGACAGCGTGCTGGCGGCATGGAGCACGGCCACCATCGCGGGCGAATCGGTAAAAGCGTATTTTGACGCAATGCCCGACGGCAAGGCGCGCATGGAACAAATCCGCTACGACGTGATGCATGCGGCCTATTCCATCATTGAAGGCAAAGGCGCAACCTATTACGGCATCGCCATGGGTTTGGCACGTATCACCCGCGCCGTGCTGCGGAACGAACGCGCCGTGCTGCCCGTGTCCGCACTGCTGGAAGGCGAATACGGCGAAAAAGACGTTTACGCCGGCACGCCTGCCGTTATCGGGCGCGGCGGCGTGATACGGGTTATCGAGCAGCCGCTGGATGCGGATGAAAAGGCAAAATTTGCCGCTTCTGCCGAAATCCTGCGCGGCTATCAGGAAAAGGTAAAAGCGTATCTGTAAAGACACGCAACGGGAAACCGCCCTGCATCATCGGATGGCAGGGCGGTTTTTTGCGGGGGCGGATAACAAGGCAGCCTGAAAACGCGCGGCATACCTGATGATGCGTGCAACGCCGTTCTCCGTAGGATGGGCACTCGCTGCCCACGCGTTTTTGTCCGCTAACCCCGTTTCAGGCTGCCTACTGCGCCGTCCAGCCGCCGCCCAGGGCTTTATACAGCCCCGCCGTTGCCTGCGCTTGGGCAAGCTGCGACTGTATCAGCCGCTCTTGGGCCTGCACGGCGGCCAGGCGGGCGGTGAGGGCGGCATCCAGTGTTTTGCTGCCGTATCGGAAGAGCTTCTGCGCGTCTGCCGCCTGTTTCTCCGACTGCTGCCGTGCCTGTTGCAGCAAACGGCTCTGGCGGGACAGGGCAGCCTGAAACTGATAGGCGGTGTCGGCTTCGGCAAGGGCTTGCAGCAGGGCGCGGTCGTATTCCAGCAGGGCAGTCTGCACGCGTGCATCGGCGGCGGCGATGTTGGCCTTGATGCGCCCGCCCGTAAACAGGGGAACGGAAATGCCCGCGCTGACCAGCCCCGTCCAGCCTTTGAGAACGGTGTCGCCGCTCAGTTCGATTCGCCCGCCCTGCCCGCCGAAGCTGACGGTAAAACGGGGCAGCAGGTCGGCTTTTGCGCTGGCGTATCGGGCGGCATAGGCTTGGACTTTGGCGGCACGGGCGCGCAGGTCGGGACGGCGTTCTATCATGCCCTGCGGGGTTTCGCCTTGCGGCGCGGCGGGCGGGCGGGCGAGCGCGTCGGCGGGGGATGGGGGCAGCCTGAAATCTTGGGGCGGCTGCCCAATCAGCACGGCAATGGCGCGGATGTGCTGCTCTTCCTGTGCTTTTTCGGTATTTTGCTTGGCACGCATGGCAGAGAGGCGGCTTTGCACTTCGCCGGTTTCATAGGCGGTGGCCTGCCCCGCATTGAAACGCCCTTTGACATAGCGGGCGAGCCGTTCCAGCGCGGCGATGCCCTGCGCGGTGGCCTGCTGCTGCGCCTGCATGGCACGCGCTTGGAAATAATGCTCGGCAATGTCGGCGGCCAGCAGCACCTGTGCGCCGTAATACTGCTCCTGCACGCCGAGCGCGGCGGCTTGGGCGGCATCGGCATCGCTGCGTTTCTGCCCGAAAATGTCGGGCTCCCATGAGGCGGAGAAGCCGCCGACAAGCAGGGTGCTGCTGCCGCTCAGGCGGTCTTGGTCCAGCCCGCCGTTTTCAGGCAGGCGCGACAGGGCGGCGCGGGCGGATTCGGACAGCGGATTATCCGCATTGCTTTTGCGGTATGACGCTTGGGCGGACAGCCCTGCCTTCGGATTGAGGTCGGCGCGGGCAAGCCGGGCTTGGGCTTGGGCTTCGGCAAGGCGGCTTTGCGCGGTTTTGATGTCGTAGCCGTTGGCCATGCCCTGCTCTATCAGGCTGCTTAACACGGGGTCGTGCCAGTTTTGCCACCAGCGGGCGATGTCTTGTGTTTCGCCTGCGGATTGGGCACGACTGAACGCTGCGGGAACGGAAACACGGCTTTTGGTGTCCACCGTGGTGCTTTGGCAGGCGGCCAGCAGGGCGGCGGACAGGATAAGGGCGGCGGGGCGGATTCGGGTCATAGCATATTCCTTTGGAGATTTTCGGGATGGGGGATGGGCAGCCTGAAAACGGATACGGGCGGGGGGCAAGGTTTCAGGCTGCCTTTGAACAGCACGCGCGGGAATGTGCCCGCGCAATGCGGCCAGATGGTTTCAGGCTGCCTGAAAACCGCTAGCCCTGCCGTTCCAGCATTTTTCTGAACCACATCAGGGCAAGCCCCAAAAACAGCAGCCCCAGCATCATCAGCACCACCATCTGCGGCCACACAATGCGGATGCCCGCACCGCGGAACAGGATGCCCTGCGCAAATTCGGTGAACTGCGTCAGCGGCCAATACGCACTGATGCGCTGCGCTGCCTGCGGCATATTGGCACGCGGAGAAGAGCCGCCCGCGAACAGGTTGATAACGATATATACCGGCAGCATCAGCATTCCGAACTGCGCCATGGTCGGGGCAATGGTGGCAATCATGATGCCCAGCGACGCCACGGAAAACAGGAACACCGCCAGCCCCGCCGCATACAGCAGCAGCGAGCCCGACAGCGGCACGCCGATGGCCAGATGCACCACAAACCACAGCGACAGCATGGCCGCCGTAAAAATCACCACACCGTTGGCCAGAATCTTGCCCATCATCAGTTCCAGCGCGGTAACCGGCATCACCAGCAGATGCTCGATTGTGCCGCGTTCCCGTTCGCGTATCACCGCCGCGCCGGTCAGCAACATCAACAACAGAAACGCCATCGTGCCGATTTGCGAAGTGGGCATGAACCACGAGCTTTCGCCGTTGGGGTTGAACTCGGCATAAACGACGGGATGCACCAACTCGGGAACTTCCCTGTCCGCGAAGCTGCGGATTTCCTTGGAGGCAATCTGGGCGATGTAGGACGAACCCACGCCCGCCTGCGTCATGGCCGTTGCATCAATCAGAAGCTGCATCTGCGGATGCCGCCCCATCGCCACATCGCGCTGGAAGTTCGGCGGAATTTCCAGCACAAACGTGAAATCGCCCTTGTTCATCAGCGCGTCCGCATCGTTCGGATTGATTTCCTGCGGCGGGCGGAAATGCGGCGGCTGCAAGGCATCGCGTATGCGGTACGACAGCGCGGAACGGTCGTAATCCACCACCGCGACGGCGGCATTTTTCACGTCCGCCGCCATTTTGGACATGTCGTACACCGTCATCGTAAAGATATAGGCGATGAGTATCAGCAGCACAGGGTCGGAAAACACGCTGCGGAACTCTTTGAGCGTCAGATAATAAATATTTCGCAAAGTCTGCATGGCATAAGCTCAGGAAGGAATGGGGGCAGCCTGAAACGGCTTGGAGCGGGCTTTCAGGCTGCCTTTGGGTTGGCAAACGGCGGTCAAACAGGCGGGCGGCGGACATGACCGTTGATGCGCGCAACGCCGTTCTCCGTAGGGTGGGCACTCGCTGCCCACGCGTTTTTGTCTGCCAATCCTGTTTCAGGCTGCCTGAAATCGGCCGGTTGCACCGCGTGGGCATAAATGCCCACCCTACGCAAATTTAGGCAGCCTGAAAACGTGCGGGCATGACCGTTGATACACGCAACGCCTTTCTCCGTAGGGTGGGCACTTGTTGCCCACGCGTTTTTTCCGCTAATCCTGTTTCAGGCTGCTTGAAATCGGTCTGCCGCACCGCGTGGGCATAAATGCCCACCCTACGCAAATTTAAGCAACCTGAAAACGTTCGGGCAGACCGTTGATGTGCGCAATGTCGTTTCCGTAGGGTGGGCACTTGTTGTCCACGCGTTTTTGTCCGCCAACCCTGTTTCAGGCTGCCTAGACTCTGCCTATTTCTCCTGCTTTTTCAGCAGCAGGCAGGCGATTGCCGTGGCGCAGAGGGCAAACAGCGTAATCGCGCCGTATTCGGGCAGCAGGTCGCGCATGCCCAAACCTTTGGCAAACGTGCCCAAGCTGATGTTCTGATACCACGATGCCGGAAAAACGAAGCCGATAATGCGCCCGCCGCCGTCTATCGTGGCCAACGGATACAAAAATCCCGAAAAGTTCATGGCGGGAATCATGGAAATAATGGCGGCGGCAAAGATGGCGGCCAACTGCGAGCGCACGAAGCAGGAAATCAGCAGCCCCAGCGAAGTGGAAGCCCACACATAAAGCAGCGTGCCGAACGCAAGCGCGGCAAGCGAACCTTTAAGCGGCACGCCGAACCACAGCAGCATCATCGCCAGCATCGCCGCGAAATTGACCATGCCCACGGCAATATAGGGAAGCTGCTTGCCAACCAGATACTGCACCGTGCTGGCGGGCGAGGCGTAAAAATTGGTAATCGAGCCGATTTCTTTTTCGCGCACCACGCCCACCGCCGCCATCATCGCGGGAATCATCATCAGCGCGAGCATAATCACGCCGGGCGAAATGGCGTTGATGCTGTTGAAATCCTGGTTATACAAAAATCTCGGCACGATTTCGGCGGGCGGGCGCAAATCGGCGGATGTGCCGGTGGCGCGGATGCGTTCCAGCGTGTAGTCAGAAACAAGGCTCTGCACATAGCCGCGGATATTGGTGGCGTTGAACGGCATGGCACCGTCTACATAAAACCCGATTTCGGGTTTTTCGCGGCGTTCCAGCGCACGGCCAAAGCCGGACGGAATGTCAATAACCAGCACCGCCGTGCCGTTTTGCAGCACGGTTTTGATGTCTTCTTCGCGCTCAACGGGCGGCTGCTCGATGAAATAGCGCGAGCCGGAAAAATATTCGGTGAACGCGCGGCTCTGCACGGATTGGTCGCGGTCGTACACGGCGTATTTCAGGTTCTGCACGTCAAACGAAATCCCCCAAGACACCGCGCCCATAATCGTGATGGGACCGAGAACGGCGAAAAACAGGCGGATGCGGTCGCGCAAAAGCTCCACGGTTTCGCGGCGGGCAAATGCCAGCACGGTGGCAAGGTGGTATCGGAACGATTGGGTATCGGGCTGCATGGCGGTTTCCTTGCGGCAAAACGGGTTTTCAGGCTGCCCCTGTCTCTGCCGCGTCTTTTTCCAGATAGCTGATAAACGCTTCTTCCATATTCGGCCGTCCGCTGCGGGCCACCAGTTCGGCGGGTGTGCCGACCGCCAACACGCGGCCTTGGTGCATCAGGCTGATTCGGTCGCAGCGTTCCACTTCGTTCATAAAGTGGGTGGACACGAAAATGGTGATGCGGTCGCGGCGCGACAGTTGCAACAGCGTGCGCCAGAACATATCGCGCGCGGCAGGGTCCACGCCCGATGTCGGCTCGTCCAAAATCAGCACTTCGGGCGAATGCAGGCAGGCGGCGGCCAGTTGCAGGCGTTGGCGGATGCCGAGCGGCAGGGCGGCGGGTGCGGTGTCGGCCACGTCGGCCAAGTCAAACTGCTGCAAGGCGTTCTGCACGGCTTCTGCGCTTTTGCCGCCCATGCGGTAGAGCTTGGCATGCAGCATCAGGTTCTGCCGCACGCTCAGTTCTTCATACAGCGAAAATGCCTGCGACATATAACCCACGCGCATTTTCACCGCCATGCCGCCTGCGTCCACAGGCTGCCCCAAGAGTTCCGCACTGCCTTCGGTGGCATCCAAAAGGCCGGTCAGCATTTTCATGGTGGTGGATTTGCCGCAGCCGTTGCTGCCCAAAAAGCCGAAGATTTCGCCTTTGGGAATGGTGAAGCTGACATGGTCCACGGCGGTGAAGCTGCCGAAGCGTTTGGTGAGCCCGTGCGCTTCAATGGCGGGCGGTGAATCGGGGTCGGGCACGAAGGGGGTGATTTCCAGACCGCCCGCGCCTTGGCGTTTTTCTTCGGGCAGCAGGCGGATATAGGTTTCTTCCAGCGTTTTGCCGCCATGCTGCGCCATCACTTCGCGCGTGGGGGCGTTGGCGAGCAGCCGCCCGTCGTCCATCGCCAACAGGTGCGGAAACTGTTCGGCTTCGTCAATATAGGCGGTGGCGACAATCACGGTCATGCCGCGGTGTTCGTGCTGCAAATCGTCCACCAGCTTCCAAAACTGGCGGCGCGACAGCGGGTCCACGCCGGTGGTGGGCTCGTCCAGAATCAGCAAATCGGGGCTGTGCACCAGCGCGCAGCACAGGCTCAATTTCTGCTTCATGCCGCCCGAAAGTTTCCCTGCGGCGCGGTCTGGAAAAGGGGCGAGCCCCGTGGCTTCCAGCAGCCGTGCAATGCGCGTTTTGCGTTCGGCGGCGGAAAGCCCGAACAGCCGCGCGTGAAAGTCGATGTTTTCGCGCACGGTCAGCGTGGGATACAGGTTTTTGCCCAAGCCCTGCGGCATATAGGCAATGCGGTGCGACAGTTCGCGCCGAACGCGTTTTTGCGCCATGTCGCCGCCCAGCACGGACACGCTGCCCGTTTGGATAATGCGCACGCCCGCCATCAGCGAGAGCAGCGTGGATTTGCCCACACCGTCCGGCCCAATCAGTCCGACTGCCGCGCCGTTGGGAATGTCCAGCGACACGTCGTCCAGCGCGCGGACTTTGCCGTAGCGGTGGGATAGGTTTCGGATGGAGACGGTGTTCATGATGTTTGGAATGGGATGGAAATGTGGGGAAAAGCAGCCTGCACGTTATAGTGGATTAAAATCGGCACTTCAAAAGCAGCCTGCACTAATTCAATATTTGAGAAGCTTTCAGCCTTTCGACATGCGCGGCTTTCTTGTCTTCCGTTGCCTGCCATTCGGGCTGCTGCAAAACGGCATGGATGCGGGCAAGCGCGGCGTCATCGACAATATTTTTGGTAAAGCCCTGTATATATTCAATGAAATTATGCTGTAAGCACACATTGGCAGGCAATTCGGTTTTCAGCTGGCAGTTGCGGTGCGCAAACACGACAACGGAATGGAAACGGTTTTCAGGCTGCCTTAAAAGCCGCGCCAAGGCTTTGATATGCCCGTAATTTTGGCGGATGGGATTGGGAAAGGCGTATTTTTCAAAGCGCGACAAGGTGTGCGTCCATTTTTCCTGTTTCGCGCCGCCGAAAATCCAGCCCTGAAAATATTTGGCCTCGATCACGAACACGCCGAAAGGGGAGACGACAATATTGTCAATCTGCGTCGTGCCGTTGGGCGCGGGGATAATCAGATTGGAAAAATGGCGGTATTGCGCGGCATCCAGCTTGCTCAACACGGCAACTTTGACAATCTGCTCGCCCACATCGCCCTTTTTCTCTGCCATGCTTTTACTGTTGGTATTTGCCGTTTCGGCTGGCGGCTCGGTGGGGTGCGGTTCATCGGGGCGCGGCTTTTTCCTGCGCGCTGTTCTCGGCGGCGGCTCGTCCTTGTCCTGATTCGTCAGGATGTTGAGCACGGCAAACATCAGGGCAATAAAGACCAGGGCGTATGCGAGTTTTTCCATTTGGAAGCAGCTTTAATGGGATGCGCGGTATGTGCAGGCTGCCTGAAACCCCATTTGCCGAAGCCCAAAAGCAGCCTACACCCTATTCATTCACTGCGGCAGCTTCACCGCCAGTTCTGTCGGCCAGCCGCTTTGCGCATTGGTGCGGACGTAGCCGTTGCCGGTCATGCCGCCTTTGAGCAGGCGGTTGTATTTCAGGGCGATGTCGGCCGGGATTTTCAGCTTTACTTTAAACATGAGCTTGGCGCGTTCGTTGGCGGTTTCCACCGCTTTGGGCGTGAACTGCGCATTGGTGGCGATGAAACTGATTTTGGCGGGGAACACGGCATCCAGCCCATCCAACACAATCCGTGCTTCGTCACCCACTTTCAGCACGGCAGCCTGCGCGTTGGGCAGGAAGATGTTCATGCTGGCATCGGACGGGTCAATCAGGCTGATGACCTTGCTGCCCGCGGCAATCACGCTACCCGTTTCGGCAATGCGGTATTCCACACGGCCGTCTTTCGGGCTGGTGATTTTCATGTCGCTTTGGGCGGATTCGGCGGTTTTCACCTGCGCCTGACGTGCCGCCACACCCGCTTGCGCTTCCGCCACACCGGCCTGCGCCTGCCGCACCATGGCCAGCGCCTCCGATTTTGCCGCCTGCGCCGCTTTCACCGCTGCCGCCGCACCGTCCCGTTGCGAACGCCGCCGCTGGGTTTCGGCAGGCGACACCAAATCTTCGCTTTGCAGCCTGCCTGCGTTGTCCAATTCCATCTGCGCCACTTTCTGCTGCTGTTGCTGCGCGGCAATCTGCGCATCGGCACGCGCCACGGCTTCCTGCGCCTGACGCACGGCAGCCTGCGCGCGCAACACGGTCTCACGCGCCGCCGATTCGCCCGCCATCGCCTCTTCCACCTTGCCCGAAGCAATGTCGGACGACAATTCAGCCAGCACGTCGCCCGCCTTCACTTCGCTGCCCTCGTCCACCAACACGTTCTGCACGCGGCCGGCATACAGGCTGGCGACATCGTAGCGTTCCAACTCCAATCGCCCGTTGGATACGGCGATATTGTCGGGCAGCGTGTTGCCGTTCTGGTGGCGGAAATAGGTGGCGGCGCCGGCGGCCAATGCGGCAATCACGGCGGCGGGAAGCAGAAGTTTTTTCATGGAATCGTCCTTTCCAAACGGGTAGGATGGTTTTCAGGCTGCCTTGCGGCGGCATGGCGCGCGGCAGCTTGGGGGAACAGGGCGGATAAAACCCAGCCGATACGCTGGTTGACCGCCTCACGCGACACCAATTCGGGCAGCGCGGCGTTCACCTTATCGGGCAGGATGCCGGAATCGCGATAGCGCGCCGACAGGATGGCGGGAGCATTCACCGCACTGGCCAGATATGTCAGCCGCTGCATCGGCGACGCGGGCACACTGGAATCCTCGTGCGCGCAGTTTTCCAGCAGACGCAGAAACAACCGTGCACGCCGCTCAAAACGCTGGTTCAGGAACGTGTTCACCGCTGCCACACCGTTTGCGCTGTCTGCCAACACGCGCTGCACCACGTCCAAATGCCCGATGATGCCGAACGACATCACCTGCATGGCGCGCAGCAGCCTGCCATACGCGCTGTCTGACTCGGCTTCCTGCCATTCGCGCCATATCTGCTCGTCCAAACGGTGCAGCACGGCGATAACAAATTCTGCTTTACTGTCAAACAGATGGTGGAACATACCGGCACTCATCCCCGCCTCTTCGGCAAGCAGGCGCACGGAAAGTTTCTGGTAGCCGTATTGCGGATAAAGCCTGATGGCGGCTTGGATAAACCGGTCGCGTGATGGGTCGGACATATTGTTATTGGACACTTGTCCAGCAGTTGGGTTAAAAAATCCAGGCAGCCTGAAAACAGCTCTGCCTGACCAAAAAGACATCCGCATTATAGGCAGGGCGGCGGGGCTTGGCAATATTGCGAACGCTTCCCAACAACACCGCACTGCCTTTCAGGCTGCCCCGAAGCCTGTATAATCCGCCGCGCGCAGGCAGGGCAGACAGCCGCCGCGCTGTTTCGGCAGCGGGGAGGAAAGTCCGGGCTGCACAGGGCAGGATGCCGGCTAACGGCCGGGCATGGCAACATGACGGAAAGTGGAACAGAAAGCAAAACCGCCGATGGCAGCCTGAAAAGGCGGCACAGGCAAGGGTGAAAAGGTGCGGTAAGAGCGCACCGCGCGGCTGGCAACAGGCGCGGCTGGCCAAACCCCATCCGCAGCAAGGCCAAACAGAACGCAGCGACGCGGCCCGCCGAGCGTTCGGGTAGGCTGCTCGAACCTGTCGGCAACGGCAGGTCTAGACGAATGGCTGTCCACGACAGAACCCGGCTTACCGCCCCGCCTGCGCCCGATTGCAATAAGGCAGCCTGAAAACCGCATCTTGGTTTTCAGGCTGCCTTTCATCTGCGGGAAATCAAACTATCTTGCAAAATCTTTACCTAAATTTAAATAGTGCTTTAATAAGTTCGGAGAAATCAGGTAGAATCCGCACGTTTTAAGGCTCTTTTTTTAACTTGTGCGTGTGTTTTCCGCACACGCCGAAGTCTGAGTACAAAAATAATGGATAACAAAGAAATCAATCAAGGACGCCGCCGCTTTCTCTCAATCGCCACCGCAGGCGCGGGCGCAGTTGCCGCCGCCGGCGTGGCGACACCGCTGGTTGCAAGCTGGTTTCCGTCCGAAAAAGCAAAGGCAGCCGGCGCATCCGTTGAAGTAGATGTCAGCAAGGTGGAACCCGGCCAAATGATTACCGCAGAATGGCGCGGCAAGCCGATTTTCATCTTGAACCGCACCGAACAGCAGGTTAAGGATTTGGCCTCGCTGGACGGCCAGCTTGCCGACCCCAAATCCGCTGCCGACCAGCAGCCTGAAAACTGCAAAAACGCCACGCGTTCCATCAAACCCAACATTTGGGTGGCAGTCGGCATCTGCACGCACTTGGGCTGCTCGCCCACGTTCCGCCCCGACGTCGGTGCCGCCGACTTGGGCGGGGGAAGCTGGAAAGGCGGTTTCTTCTGCCCTTGCCACGGTTCAAAATTTGATTTGGCAGGCCGCGTCTATGCCGGCGTTCCCGCGCCCACCAACTTGGTCATCCCTCCCTATAAATATTTGAGCGACACCGTTGTGCTGGTGGGCGAAGGTTAAAAGGAAACGTAATCATGGCAAATCAAACCAATAGCAAAGCCAAAGCATTGTTGGACTGGGTGGATGCGCGTTTTCCGCTCAGCAAACTGTGGAACGACCACGTCGGCAAATACTACGCACCCAAAAACTTCAATTTTTGGTATTTCTTCGGTTCGCTCGCACTGCTCGTGCTGGTTATCCAAATCGTCAGCGGCATTTTCCTGACGATGAACTTCAAACCCGACGGCACCACCAATGCCTACAACCTGCCCGTGGCGTTCACGGCGGTGGAATACATCATGCGCGATGTATCCGGCGGCTGGATTATCCGTTATATGCACTCCACGGGCGCATCGTTCTTCTTTATCGTAGTCTATCTGCACATGTTCCGCGGGCTGATTTACGGCTCGTACAAAAAACCGCGCGAACTGGTGTGGATTTTCGGTTCGCTGATTTTCCTTGCACTGATGGCGGAAGCCTTTATGGGCTATCTCTTGCCTTGGGGGCAGATGTCGTTTTGGGGCGCGCAGGTGATTATCAACCTGTTTAGTGCCATTCCCGTTATCGGCCCGGATTTGTCTACATGGATTCGCGGCGACTTCAACGTGTCCGATGCCACGCTCAACCGCTTTTTTGCGCTGCACGTTATCGCCGTGCCCTTGGTGCTGCTGGGTTTGGTGGTCGCCCACCTGATTGCCCTGCACGAAGTCGGCTCAAACAACCCCGACGGCGTGGAAATCAAAGCCCTGAAAGACGAAAACCACGTTCCCTTGGACGGCATCCCGTTCCACCCGTATTACACGGTAAAAGATATTTTGGGCGTGGCCGTGTTCCTCATCGTGTTCTGCTCCGTGCTGTTCTTTGCTCCCGAAGGCGGCGGCTATTTTCTGGAAGCACCGAACTTCGACCCTGCCAACCCGATGGTAACGCCGCCGCATATTGCGCCTGTTTGGTATTTCACCCCGTTTTATGCCATTTTGCGCGCCATTCCGTCTTTTGCCGGCACACAGGTTTGGGGCGTTATCGGCATGGGCGGCGCAGTGGTTTTGATTGCGCTTCTGCCTTGGCTGGACCGCTCTCCCGTCAAATCCGTGCGTTACCGCGGTCCGGTTTTCAAAACCGCGCTGGTGCTGTTTATCATCGCCTTCATCGGCTTGGGCATTTTGGGCGCACAGGTTGCCACCGACACGCGCACGCTGCTGGCACGTATTTTCTCCGTTATCTATTTTGCCTTTTTCCTGGGTATGCCGTTCTACACCAAGCTGGATAAAACCAAGCCCGTGCCCGAACGCGTAACCATGAGCACGACAAAACAGAAAATCATGTTCTTTGTGTACACCGCAATCACACTGGTCTGCGCGTACCTGTTTGCAACGAATATCTGATAAGGGCAGAGAAAATGAAACAAACCTTGAAAAAAAGTCTGGCTGCCCTTCTGCTGGCAGCCCCCCTCGGCTTCGCATCCGCCAGCGGCGGCGGACATTATCCGCATGTGGAACTCGACCCGCGCGACCAAGTGAGTCTGCAACGCGGCGCGCAGATTTTCGTAAACAACTGCCTGTCATGCCACTCCGCTGCCGCCATGCGCTTCAACCGCCTGAAAGACATCGGGCTGACCGAAGAGCAAATCAAAACCAACCTGATGTTCACCACCGACAAGGTGGGCGACGTGATGCAGGCGCACATGCGGCCCAACGATGCGAAAAAATGGTTCGGCACCGTGCCGCCCGATTTAACGCTCATCGCCCGTTCGCGCGGCAGCGACTATATCTATGCCTATCTGCGCGGCTTCTATAAAGACCCGACCCGACCGACGGGCTGGAACAACACCGCACTGCCCAATGCCGCCATGCCGCACGTTTTGTGGGAGCAGCAGGGTGTGCAGGCCGTGAAACTGGATGCCAAAGGCAATCCCGTCATGAAAAAAGACGCACACGGCAATTCCGTTCCCGAACTGGTTTGGGAAAGCACGGGCACGATGACCAAACGCATGAAAGACGGCAAAGTAAACACTGCCGATTACGACAAATACGCAAAAGACCTCACCAACTTTATGGCGTATATGGCCGAGCCGGCACAGGTGCAGCGTAAACAGATAGGCTACATTGTGCTGATATTCCTAATCGGCATCCTGCTGCCGCTGTCCTATTTCCTGAAAAAGGAATATTGGAAAGACGTGCATTGATTGCCGCATAACAGGCAGCCTGAAACCGAAAAACGGTTTTCAGGCTGCCTTTTTTCATTCCGCCTGCCGCTTGATGCCGTTTCAGGCTCCTTCTTTAAAGCGCAAGTAGCGGGCTTCTCCTCCATACGTCCGCAAAAAAACTGCCTGAAAACCAAATCGGTTTTCAGGTAGCCTTTATCTTTATCCAGCCAAACGGCCTTACACCACAATATTCACCAGCCGTTTCGGCACGACGACGATTTTCTTCGGCGCTTTGCCTTCCATGAATTTCTGCGCGCCGGCGGTGGCGAGGGCGGCGGCTTTCACGGCGGTTTCGTCCGCATCGGCGGCGACTTGGATTTTGTCGCGCAGTTTGCCGTTCACCTGAACCATCATCTCTATCTCGGTCTGTACCAGCGCGGCGTTGTCCACGGCGGGCCAGCTTTGCTGCCACAGGTTGCCGCTGGCCAGTTCGCCCCACAGGGTTTCGCAGATGTGCGGCACGATGGGCGACAGCAGCAGGACAACCGCTTCCAGCACTTCGCGGGCAACGGCTTGGCCGTGTTCGCCGGAGGTGTCGGTTTTGTCGTATTGGTTCAGCAGTTCCATCACGGCGGCGATGGCGGTGTTGAACTGCTGGCGGCGGTCGTAGTCGTCCGTTACTTTGGCGATGGTGCTGTGCAGCTTGAAGCGCAGGTCTTTCAGGCTGCCTGAAAGCGCTTCCTGGCTACCTGAAAACTTGCCCACGCCGTTGCCGCCGTTTTGCACGAATTCGTACACGGTGCGCCACAGGCGGCGCAGGAAGCGGTGCGCGCCTTCCACGCCTGCGTCCGACCATTCCAGCGACTGCTCGGGCGGGCTGGCGAACATCATAAACAGGCGGGCGGTGTCCGCACCATAGGCATCGATGATTTGCTGCGGGTCCACGCCGTTGTTTTTGGATTTGGACATTTTTTCCACGCCGCCGATGACCACGGGCTGCCCGTCCGCTTCCAGCACGGCGGACACGGGTCGGCCTTTGTCGTCGGTCTGCACACGCACTTCGGCGGGGTTGAACCAGGTTTTTTTGCCGTCCGCGCTTTCGCGGTAATACGTCGCCGCCAGCACCATGCCCTGTGTGAGCAGTTGTTTGAACGGCTCGCGCACGGACACGATGCCCTCATCATTCATCAGCTTGGTGAAGAAGCGGGCGTACAGCAGGTGCAGAATCGCATGTTCGATGCCGCCGATATACTGGTCGGCCTGCCCCCAATACGCGGCGGCTTCGGGCGCGACCATGTGTGCGTCGTCGCGCGGCGACATATAGCGGAACTGGTACCAGCTCGATTCGACAAACGTGTCCATGGTGTCGGTTTCGCGCTTGGCCGCGCCGCCGCATTTCGGACATTTTGTCTCGTAAAATTCGGGCATTTTGGCCAGCGGCGAACCTGCGCCGTCGGGCACGACGTTTTCAGGCAGCACCACGGGCAAATCTTGTTCGGGCACGGGTACGTCGCCGCATTTATCGCAATGGATAATCGGCACGGGGCAGCCCCAATAGCGTTGGCGCGAAATGCCCCAGTCGCGCAGGCGGTATTGCGTTTTCGGCTCGCCCGCAGAAGCAGCCTGCAACTTGGCGGCGATGGCATCGAAGGCAGCCTGAAAATTTAAACTGTTGAATTCATTGCTGTTTACCAGCACGCCGTTTTCCTTGTCGGCATACCAATCCTGCCATTGCGCCGCGTCAAACGGCTGCCCGTCCACGCTAATCACTTGTTTTATTGGCATGTTGTATTGTTTGGCAAAGGCAAAATCGCGCTCGTCATGCGCAGGCACGGCCATCACCGCGCCGTCGCCGTAGCCCCACAGCACATAGTTCGCCACCCACACTTCCAGCCGCTCGCCGTTGAGCGGGTTGATGACGAAGCGACCGGTGGGCATACCTTTTTTCTCCATGGTCGCCATATCGGCTTCCGCCACGCTGCCCGCTTTGCATTCGGCAATGAACGCTTGCAGTGCAGGCTGCTTTTCGGCAGCGGCGGCGGCCAGCGGATGCTCGGCGGCCACGGCCACATACGTCGCGCCCATCAGCGTGTCGGGACGGGTGGTGTACACCTGCACAAACTCGCGGTGGCTTTCAGGCAGCCCTTCGCGGCTGTCGGCGGCTACCTGAAAACGCACGGTCATGCCGCGCGATTTGCCAATCCAGTTGCGCTGCATGGTTTTCACCTGCTCCGGCCAGTCCAAACCGTCCAAATCCGCCAGCAGCTGCTCGGCGTAATCGGTGATTTTGAAGTAATACATCGGGATTTCGCGCTTTTCCACCAGCGCGCCGGAACGCCAGCCGCGTCCGTCAATCACCTGTTCGTTCGCCAGCACGGTTTGGTCGATCGGGTCCCAGTTCACCGTGCCCAACTTCTTGTACACAATGCCTTTTTCAAACAGCTTGGTAAACAGGAGCTGCTCCCAGCGGTAGTATTCGGGGCGGCAGGTGGCGATTTCGCGCTCCCAGTCCAGCGCAAAGCCTAGGCTCTGCAATTGCTTGCGCATATAGGCAATGTTTTCATACGTCCATTTGGACGGCGCGACTTGGTGGTTAATCGCCGCATTTTCGGCGGGCATGCCGAACGCGTCCCAACCCATCGGCTGCAACACGTTGAACCCCTGCATTTTTTTGAAACGGCTGCGCACGTCGCCGATGGTGTAGTTGCGTACATGCCCCATGTGCAGCTTGCCGCTGGGATAGGGGAACATGGAGAGGCAGTAGAATTTGGGTTTGGAAGCGTCTTCAGACACATTGAACGCGCGTTCGGCCGCCCATTTCCGCTGCGCGGCGGGCTCGATGGCGGAGGGTTGGTAGAGTTCTTGCATGATTTCTGACTTTGCGGGATAAAAAACGAAAAACCGCGATTGTAGCGGTTTTTGGGGGTTCAGGCTGCCTGAAACGGGGGATTTGGGACAGCCGCACGGGTTCAGGCTGCCTGAATGCTTAAAACCCCGCCTGTTTTTCCAAACTTTCCACCAGCCCGTCGTCCAACTGCAAGGCTTGCGACAGTTGCGACAGGAACACAATTTCCTTGCGCGACAAATCGGCACACACCAAACGGGCGGCGAGATAGGCTTCGGCGGCAAGTGCGGTATTGCCCGCCACCTCGCGGGCGATGTCGGCAGGCTGGGCGGGGCGGGCGGCTTCGGCGGCAAGCCAGCGGCGCGTTTCTTCGTCTCCGCCGCCTTCCTGCACAATCAGCGCGCGTTCGGCTTCGTCTATCGTGCCGTCTGCGGCGGCTGCGGCAATCATGGTACGCAAAATCACGCGGCCGGAGGTTTCGCTGTCCTGCTGGGCGGAAAATGCCTGTTCGGGCAGCAGGGGCGGCACGGCAGTGCCATTTTGCGGAGCGGATGCCTGCGGCGGGTTTTCCCGATATTTTTGGTATGCGGCATAAGCCAGCGCACCCAATGCCGCCATAGACCCCGCTTGGGCGATTTTTTTGCCGCTTCCTTTTTTGAGCAGCAGCGACAGCAGCCCCGCCGCCGCTGCGCCGCCGCCCAGTTTGCCGAGTATGCCGCTTTGGTCGGACTGGCTGCCGTATTGTTTGGCTGCTCCGAGCACTTGGTTGATGAGATTGTTGAAGTTCATGACGCATCCTTTCTGAGGAGGGAGGGGGGATTCAGGCTGCCTGAAAACGGCGGGCCATATCGTGCGGATTCTGGCAGATGGTTGAAAGTAAGACAATAAATCGGTGCGTATGTGCTACGCGGTTTCAGGCTGCCTCAAACACGGCCACTGCTTCCACATGGCTGGTTTGCGGAAACAGGTTCATCACCCCCGCGCTGCGGAAACGGTAGCCCTTGTCCGCCAGCACGGCGGCATCGCGCGCCAGCGTGGCGGGATTGCACGACACATAAACGATGCGGCACGGGCGAATTTTGCCCCCCAGCGCCTGCACCACGGCATATGCGCCTGCGCGCGGCGGGTCAAGCAGCAGCTTGTCAAACGCGCCGAGCTTGGCGAGCAGCTTGGGCGTGGCGCGGAACAGGTCGGCGGCAACGAAGCGGGCATTGCCGATGCCGTTGGCGCGGGCATTGGCGGCAGCGCGGCGGACAAGGTGTTCCGCACCTTCCGCACCGACCACGCTTTTGGCGCGGCGCGCCAGCGGCAGGGTGAAATTGCCCAGCCCGCAAAACAAATCGGCAACGTGTTCGTTCGGCTGCGGGTTGAGCAGGCGCACGGCGCGCGAAACCATGATTTCGTTGAGCGGCGTGTTGATTTGGGTGAAGTCGCCAAGGCAGAACGGCATGGTGATGCCGAACTCAGGCAGCACGTAATCCAGCGGCGGCGCATTTTCGGGCGACACGGCCCGGGGCGGATTTGCGCCAATCTGCTGCCACACCTGCCATGCCGTCCCGCCCGCATTCAGGCTGCCTGAAAGACCATGCAGCACGGCTTGCGGCAATGGTTTTTCGCCGATGACGTTGAGTGCGGTTATCCGTCTGCCCACGCTGATTTCCACGCTGCGGATTCCGTGTTCGGGCTGCTGCCGCGCGATGCCTTGCAGGGCGGCGCGGATGGTTTTCAGGCTGCCTGAAACGTGTTCGGGCAGCAGCAGGCAGGTATCAATGCCGACAACGCGGCGGCTGCGGCGGGCCTGGTAGCCCAGCAGGATTTCGCCGCCCGCAGCGGTTTCCACGGCAAGACGGGTGCGGCTGCGGTAATGCCACGGGGCGCCATATACGACGGGCAGGATTTGTTCGGGTAAGGTTTTGCCGATGCGCCAAAGCTGCTCTTCAAACACGCGCTGCTTCATGGCAGCCTGCGCCTCAAAGCCGATGTGCTGCATGGCACAGCCGCCGCATTCGCCATAATGCGGACAGGGCGGCGTGCTGCGCTGGGGCGAGGGGACAAGGATTTCTTCGGCTTCCGCTTCGGCAAAACCGTTTTTTTCACGGATGATGCGAAAGCGCACGGTTTCCTGCGGCAGGGCGTTGGCGATGAAGATGGTGCGCCCGCCCGTTTTGGCCACGCCCCGCCCTTCATAATCCAGCGAGAGAATGTCGGCTTTGTATTCCATATGCTTTGTCAAATATTTTCAGGCTGCCGGAGTTCTGTTGCAGCATTGTTGCAACATTTATGCAGAAATGTAAGAAAATTGTAAAAATAACGTATATTTTCGCATATTTTTCAGAGCGGTTAAGGTATCATCCGCATTCTTTTGTCTTTGTATTGAATACGCTTCCATGAAACATTCCCTGTTCGGAATCGGTGCGGCAATGCTGGCAGCCGCCGCAACCGCCTCCCAAACCCCCATTCCCGATGTCGCCCCCGCCGCCGAAGGTTATCAGGTCATCATCAACATCCCGCAGCAGCGGCTGTTTTTGTTTAAAGACGGCTCGCTGCACAAAGTCTATCCCGTGGGCGTGGGGCGTGCGATGACGCAGACCAATATCGGCGAACACAAAATCGGCGCAAAGGCGTTCAACCCGACTTGGCACATCCCCAAATCCATCCAACGCGAACGCGGCGACGGCGTAACCAGCGTGCCGCCCGGCCCCAAAAACCCGCTGGGGCCCGTGTTCGTGCGGCTCGGCAACCCCAGACTCGGCTTGGGCATCCACGGCACCAGCAACCCGTCCAGCGTGCCCGGCGTGGTCAGCCACGGCTGCGTACGCATGAAATCGCCCGACGCGCTGGAATTTGCCCGCACCATCCACACCGGCTCGCCCGCCACCGTCAGCTACGAACGCATCGCCCTAAACCAAGACAGCGGCGGCAACCTGTGGCTCGCCGTCTATAAAGACCCCTACCGCAAAGGCAGCCTGAAAACCGAAACACTCAAACAAAGCATCGCCGCATGGGCAAGTGAAAACGGCCGCAGCATCAGCCCCGCCAAAATAGATGCCGTTGTCAAAGCGCAGGCCGCCCGTCCCGTCTGCCTCACCTGCACCGGCAAAAACGCCCGCATACAGGGCAGCCTTGTTTCGCTGGCCTGGAAAAGCGGCACGGCAGAGCTGACTTCACCGCGCGGTGTTGCCGCATCCGTCCGCCCCGACACGCCAGACGAAATCCTGCCCGAAGGCAGCGCAATAGAAATAGATGCCGCCGACACCCCGCGCAAAGCCACACAGGCAGAAATCGCCTCATTCAAAGGCGCATCCGTGTTCGACGACGAAGGCGCAGTACCGCTGAGAGCCGCCGAGCAGCAATAAACCGCACAGGCAGAGACCTTTGCAAAACCTCAGATTTGAGCACAGTTCAAAGCAATAGCATCGCATAATGCGCAGAGAATATTGAAATATTTTCAAGCATTAGAGAAGCGCATTGCGAAGAAATGGGCCAAAGATGAGGATTTTGCAAAGGTCCTAGGCAGCCTGAAACCCCTTATTCAGGCAAGGAATCCGACAATGAAACACGCCAAACGCATACTCGTCCTGCTCGCGGCCGCCACCGCCTTTCAGGCTGCCCGCGCCCAGACCTACCGCTACACCGCCAGTCCGTTTGAAAGCGGCACGTTGGAAACAAAAGGCAGCAAGTTTGAAATAGCAACCGTCAGCAGCAACGGCAACCTTTGCAACCTTGAAGGCAGCCTGAAAAACAACGTCTTCCGCGAAAACGGCTGCGAAATCCGCTTTACCTTCTCACGCGGCAAAGCCACCGTATCCATCCCCGAAGCCGCAAGCGAAGCCTGCCGCAGCTACTGCGGACTCAACGCAGGCTTTGCCGGCGATTACCGCACCGAACCCGCTGCCTGCACCGCCGCCGGAATCAAACGCACCGAACAGCGTTTTCAGGCTGCCTACCGCAGCAAAGACTACGCCCAAGCCGCCAAAATCAAGCAAAACCACCTCAACGCCTGCACCCCGTTCCTCTTCATCACCGAGCAGATGCGCGCAATAAACGACCTTGCCGTGTCCCACAAAAACAGCGGCAACAAAGCCGCCTGTCTCGCCGCTCTGCAGCCGTTGCACCGATACTGGAACGACACCGCAGAAGAACACAGCTATATATACCGCGATGCCTTCATGAAAGAGCTGTCTGCCGCAAAATTTAACCAAGCCGCCTGCGAATAAAGTTTCAGGCAGCCTGAAAACGCATATTTCCCCATTTCCGCCACGCTTTTGCTGGCGGTTTTGATTCTGATAAATTAAAATAAGAAATGTAAATTTTTGACATGGACGGATGGCGATGGCAACACCGCAAGATTCCAACGGCAGCCAAAACGAGCAGCCCGATAACGCGCAGCCCGAAAAACAAAAAAGTCCGATTTCACGCGGCGTTGCCGTATTCGGCAAAATCGGCAGATACCACACCAACCAGTTCAAATCCGCATTCAACCTGCGCAAACTAACCCGTTACGACACACTAAAACAGCAGAAAGAAAGCCTGCAAAACGCCGTCAGCCAAATGAAAAACGAAAGCGGCGAAACGTTTGACGGCTGGCAGGACATGGTCAGAAAACGCGGATACACCGAACAATCGCTGCGGAAAATGTATTACCGATACAGCATCTACACATGGGTGTTCGTAGCCAGCGGCATGATATGCGCCGGCGTCGCCCTGTGGAATGTCGGCAAACTGCTCTCCGCCGGCATCAGCATCCCGCTCGTGTCCGCCATATTTTCCCAAACCATCGCCCTATTCCTGATGACCGTGCTCGCCCTGTGGTACGGCTTTCCCGCCGCCCAAATCAGATACCGCGAACTGTTCCCCTTCCAGCAGTACATCAGGTTAGGCTTTGAAATGCTTCCCGGTTTCCACCTGCCAAACGACTGGAAAATCAACGGCAGAAAAAATAACCACAACCCATCTTGACCCCCACAGATACCCGAAATGCAAAAAACACATCCGCCGCTTTCAGGCAGCCTGAAAACATACACGCTCCTCATCCTGACCGCCCTGCTCTCCGCCTGCGCACTGAAAAACAAGCCCGACCAATCCCAACAGCAAATGGTTGCGGAAGCAGAACGCGAACTGGACGAAGCCATCGCCAACATCCACCGCCAACAAGACCTGCTGGCGCAGGTAGAAGCAGCAGAAGGCGGCACGCACAACCGCTTCCTACCCGCCCAGATGGCCGTTCCCCAGTTGCTCGACATCCGGCCGATGACTATAGAAAGCGCAATTGCAATTGTAGAAAACGGCAAAGACCCGCGTTATCCCTCAAAAACCGCCGGCAAAAGGCAGCCTGAAAGCCCGCCGCCCGTCCCCGCTGCCGCACCCAAACAGAACACAGCCCCTGCCCTCCCCGCAGAGCCCCCAAAAACGCAGCCTGAAACCCAAAACACACAGGCAGAGAAACCCGCCGCCAAAACGCCGCCATCTTCCGTGTTAAACAGACCCGTTGGCAAAACCTTCAACGGCACAATGAAAATCACCGAAGCCACCCAATCCGTCGCCTCCATTATCGGCTACCGCTTCATCCTAAAAGGCAGCGACAAACCCTACACCATAAAATTCAACCAGTTCAACGGCACCGTGCTGCAATTCCTGAAACTGGTTGCAGGCGCGCAAGGGCTGGGCAACAAAGGACTGATTGACGTAAACACCCAAGCCAAAACCATCACGCTTGAATACAAAAACAAACCCGTTCCCGCAAAGAAAACCAAATGAAAACAAAATCCGCCGTTTTGGCCGCCATACCCGCCATCCTACTGCTCACCGTCGCAGCCCATGCAGACGGCATTCCCGCCACCTACACCCTCAACCAGTTAAAATCCGACAACATCAAAAAAGTTCAGCGCGAACGCAGCAGCAGCCTGACCGGCAACAACATGAAGCTGGAAGCCATGCGTGAAATCGCCCTGTCAGTCGGCGCATCGGCAGGCATGGCATTCGAATACGACCAGATTTACAGCGGCATGCTCACCCGCCGCACAAACGAGCTGGACAAAGAATTTGACTTTGAAAAACTAAAACTTTCCGCCGGCGTGCTGCCCCCCGTCATCAGCCAAAGTTTTTCGCCTTACGAAATGAAAGACAGCAACCTCGTCCGCATCGGCAGCAATAATTTCAAAATTGAAAAACCCGCGCGCATGGTTTCCGCTTACCCCACTTGGCGCGATTATCTGAAACCCAAACTGCCCAGCTTTGACCTGCCATTAAGCAACTACCTGCCGAAAAACAGAAAAGAGAAACAGGTTTGGGATGCCGCCGTCCAAGAAGGCTACCGCGCAGGGCAGCGTCAGGCTCGTGAAGCCTGGCGGCATTCGCTGGGCGAATTGCAGCGCGATTACACAGGAATGCTGCTGTTCCGAACCCTGCTGCTGCAAGGGAAAATCACCCCAACCGTGCTCGCAAACAACCATTTGGGCACAGTCGTCAGCGAAGACGGCAGCGCAATGTCGCTTGATGTCAATGAAATCGGCATCGTTTCCCATTCCCGCTTTGACAAACACAGTGCCGACAAAAACGGCGCAAAACAGCCATCCGTATACATGAACTCGCGCGGCAAAAGATTCTGATGTAGGGTAGGCACTTGCTGCCCCATCATGCGTTGCGCATCCAAAGACCTCAGCCTGAAACCGCATGGGCATAAATGCCTATCCTTCAATTTTTACGTATGTCGGTTGTAAAACAAAAAAAGCCATTATCCAACAAGATAATGGCTTTTTTATAGTCGATTAAAATTGCAATGATACGGCGTTGGCTCGCCTTGACGTACTA
>CAUQSD010000014.1:0-37043 GCA_963520685.1 uncultured Kingella sp.
TCTCCATCATGGAAGGCTGCTCCAAATATTGCAGCTTCTGCGTGGTGCCTTATACACGCGGCGAAGAATTCTCCCGCCCGCTGAACGACGTGCTCACCGAAATTGCCGGTTTGGCGCAGCAAGGCGTGAAAGAAATCAACCTGTTGGGGCAGAACGTGAACGCCTATCGCGGCGAAATGGACAACGGCGAAATCTGCGACTTTGCCACCCTGCTGCGCATCGTCCACGAAATTCCCGGCATAGAACGCCTGCGCTTCACCACCAGCCACCCGCGCGAGTTTACCGATGCGATTATCGAGTGCTACCGCGACCTGCCCAAGCTGGTGTCGCACCTGCACCTGCCGATTCAAAGCGGTTCCGACCGCGTATTGAGCGCGATGAAACGCGGCTACACCGCCTTGGAATACAAATCCATCATCCGCAAACTGCGCGCCATCCGCCCCGATTTGTGCCTGAGCAGCGACTTCATCGTCGGCTTCCCCGGCGAAACCGAGCGCGAATTCGAGCAAACCCTGAAACTGGTGAAAGACATCGCCTTCGATTTGAGCTTCGTCTTCATTTACAGCCCGCGCCCCGGCACGCCCGCCGCCAACCTGCCGGATGACACGCCGCACGAAGAAAAAGTGCGCCGCTTGGAAGCCTTGAACGAAGTGATTGAAGCGGAAACGGCGCGCATCAACCAAACCATGCTCGGCACGGTGCAGCGCTGCCTGGTGGAAGGCATCTCCAAAAAAGACCCCGACCAGCTCCAAGCCCGCACCGCCAACAACCGCGTGGTGAACTTTTTCGGCACGCCCGATTTGATTAACCAGATGGTGGATTTGGAAATCACCGAAGCGCGCACATTCTCGCTGAGCGGGGAGTTGGTGTAATAGGAGTGTGGGTTTCAGGCTGCCTGAAACCCAACTTTGTTTGGCACACAAAATGATAAAACTAAGCGAAAAAGAGGTTATATTTATTCTTATTGTCAGTAAGTATGTTTACCCCATACGTATTGTGGTATGGCGGTGAAACAGGCACAGCATATAGCACGAACCCCAATGTTTTGGTTTTTATCGCACTGTTTATCGCTTTATTGCTTATGGCGGGAAAAGATTATCTTTATTCGATTGAAAACGATGAAGATCAATCTCCAAGTTTTGAAGGAGCAAGCCCTTCTTTTCTTTTTTTGGCGCGGTTTTTATTCTGTTGCATTGTCTCTTTCTCCATTACTTTTTGCTTATTTTCTGCGTTGATTCGGTTTGCGCCTGCAAAAATCGTTCAGGCAGAAATGGGCGGTGTGGAAATTTCAGACGGTAGGCCGAAAGGCGGACGTGTATGCAACACTTGGATAAAACAAAGCGAATTGTCCGAATTGGCCGGGCATTCTTTCCGCGTAACCTTTGCACAATGCCATCAAATTCAAGCCAATCCATACGTCCGTTTGCGCATACGCCGCAATTTTGCAGGAATGTCGGTCGAAGTGATAAAAGAATAAACCGAAGGGTTTATCACACACCGCATGCTTAAATAAACTTTTGTTTCAGGCAGCCTGAAACCTTTATCCGAAAGACAAAACCATGAAACTCCAACAAACCCTATCCGCCCAAATCGAATCCGCCTTTGCCGCCGCAGGTGTGGCCGGCAGCCCGATTGTGTTGCAGCCTGCCAAAAACCCCGATTTCGGCGATTTCCAAATCAACGGCGCTATGGGTGCGGCGAAAGCGGCCAAGCAGAATCCGCGTGAGTTGGCGCAAAAAATTGCCGACGAACTGAACGGCAAAGGCGCGTTTGCCCATGCCGAAGTGGCGGGCCCGGGGTTTATCAACCTGCGCCTGTCGCCCGAATTTCTGGCCGCGCAGCTTTCCCCGCAGGGACTTACTTCGGTCGAAGGCAGCCTGCACATTGCCCAAACGCCGAATCCCGACACGGTGGTGATTGACTATTCATCGCCCAACCTGGCCAAAGAAATGCACGTCGGCCACCTGCGTTCGTCCATCATCGGCGACAGTTTGGCGCGCGTGCTGGACTTTTTGGGACACAAAGTCATCCGCCAAAACCATGTGGGCGACTGGGGCACGCAGTTCGGCATGCTGGTGGCCTATCTGGTGGAACAGCAAAAAGACAATGCCGCCTTCGAACTGGCGGATTTGGAACAGTTCTACCGTGCCGCCAAAGTGCGTTTTGACGAAGATGCGGCGTTTGCCGATTTGTCGCGCGAATATGTCGTGAAGCTGCAAGGCGGCGATGAAACGGTGCTGGCGCTGTGGCGGCAGTTTGTCGAAATTTCGCTGCAACACGCGGAAAAAGTGTATGCCAAGCTCGGCCTGCTGCTAGAACGCGGCGATGTGTTGGGAGAGTCTTTTTATAACAAAGATTTGCAACCCATAGTGGATGAATTGGTGGCCAAAGGGCTGGCGGTCGATTCGGACGGCGCAAAAGTGGTGTTTTTGGACGAATTCAAAAACAAAGACGGTGAACCGGCCGCATATATTGTACAAAAGCAGGGTGGCGGCTTTTTGTACAGCACCACCGATTTCGCTTGCCTGCGCTACAGCGTCAATAACCTGAAAGCCACGCGCCTGCTGTATGTGGTGGATACGCGGCAGGATTTGCATTTCAAACAGCTGTTCTCCATCTCGCGCAAAGCCGGCTGGCTGCCTGAAAACGTGTCCGCCGAATTTGTCGGTTTCGGCACGATGATGGGCAAGGACAACAAGCCCTTCAAAACGCGCAGCGGCGACACGGTGAAACTGGTTGATTTGCTGGACGAAGCAGTGGAACGCGCCACGCAGTTGGTCCGCAGCAAAAACCCCGATTTGAGCGAAGACGAAGCGGCTAAAATCGGCCAGACCGTGGGCATCGGCGCGGTGAAATACGCCGATTTGAGCAAAAACCGCACCAGCGATTATGTGTTCGACTGGGACAACATGCTCTCGTTCGAGGGCAACACCGCGCCTTATCTGCAATATGCCTACACCCGCGTGCAAAGCGTGTTCCGCAAGGCGGGCGATTGGGACGTGCTGGCTGCTTTCGTGCTGACCGAGCCGCTGGAGCAGCAGCTTGCGGTGGAACTGCTGAAATTTGAAGATGTGCTGCAAAGCGTTGCCGAAACCAATTTCCCGCACTATCTGGCGGCGTATCTTTACCAGCTGGCCACGCTGTTCTCGCGCTTCTACGAAGCCTGCCCGATTTTAAAAGCCGAAGGTGCGGCACGCGATACGCGGCTGAATCTGGCGCGGCTGACGGGCGAAACGCTGAAAACGGGGCTGGGGCTGTTGGGCATCGGCGTGTTGGACGTGATGTAAAATGATATGGTGGATTAAAATCAAAATGATACAAGGTGATAATGCCCATCGTGTAAGGATGGGGTAGTAGTACATAAGGGCGTTGGCAACGCCGTGTCATGGCGGTTTTAATCCACTATACATTGTGTAGGGACGGCATCCGCTGCCACTGCTCTGAGGCAGCCTGAAAACCGTTGCCGTAAAAAAACCGCCTGTCGGGAACGACAGGCGGTTTGTGTTTTTCAGGCTGCCTTATCTGTGCTGGTTTTTTTCCTTGTATTGCAGGATGGCGCGGTCCAGTTTGTCTACCAACACGTCTATCGCGGCATACATATCGGGCGCGGTCTCCTCGATATACAAATCCTTGCCTGCCATGTGCACCTGTGCGGCGGCTTTGTTCTGCACTTTTTCAACCGAGAGGGTTACCGTTATGGAGATGACGCCGTCGTGGTGGTGTGCCACGCGTTCCAGTTTGCCGGTAACGCGTTCCCTGATGGCATCGGTAACGTCAAAGTTCAAACCGTTGATTTTTAGGTTCATGGTGCATACTCCTTGAAAAGAGTGTGGAAAAAGGCAGCCTGAAAACGGGTTTCGGGGCTGCGGGGGTTATTCCCTGCGCTGCTGAACGGACGGGATGTCCAACTGTTCGCGGTATTTGGCAACGGTGCGACGTGCGATATTGATGCCTTGCTGCTGCAAGAGGCGGTGCAGTGCGCAATCGCTGTATGGTTTTTGTTTGTCTTCGTGTTCCACAATTTGCGAGATGATGGAGCGGATGGCGTTTGCGCTGATTCCGCCGCTCTCGCTGTTATCGTTGATGGCGGCATTTTGGCTGAAAAAATAGCGCAGTGCAAACAGCCCCTGCGGGCAGGCGAGGTATTTGTTGCTGACGGCGCGGGAAATGGTGGATTCGGCAAGACCCAATTGTTTGGCGCAGTCTTTCAGAAGCATGGGCACCAGCCCGATTTCGCCGAAATAGAAGAAATCCTGCTGTTTTTCCAAAATATATTCGGCAATGCGCAGGATGGTGCTTTTGCGCTGCTGCAACATTTCCAGCTTTTGTTTTGCGCTGTTGATTTTTTCGCGCCACACGGGGTCAAGCTCGGTTTCGTCTTGCAGCGCGTTGGCCAGTTCGGTGTTGATGCGGATTTGCGGCAAGGCTTCTTCGTTGCTGACGGCGTACCATTCGCCTTTTTCGTTTTTCTGGATGATGATATCGGGGCTGACGTATTGGGTGGGTTCGTCTGCGGCGAAGCCGTAGGAGGGATAGGGGCGCAGGCTGCTGATGAGTTCAAGGGCTTCGCGCAGGGTACTTTCGCTGTATTTGGGCATCAGCCGCGACAGGCGGTTGATGTTTTTGGGGGTGTTTGGGGTGAGTATGTCCAGATGGCGGGTAACAATTTGGGCGGCGCAGCGGCGGGCTTCGGATGGGGGCAGGCGGTCTAGCTGGTAGAGCAGGGAGTGTGTGAGATCGGGGGTGGCGATGCCGGCGGGGTCGAAGGCGCGCAGGTGTTCGAGCGCGGCTTCCATGTCTTCTTCTTCAAGCATCCATTCCAAGGGGGTGTGGTCGATGATGTCGGGGATGCTTTCGGTGAGATAGCCTTTGTCGTCCAGAAAATCTATCAGGATGTGTACGCGGGCGGCTTCGGCGGGGGTGAGCGGGTGTTCGCTGACCTGTTTGTGCAGATAGGCGCGCAGGGTTTCTTCTTGGGCGAGGTTTTCCCACGCGCTGCTGTCGTCGTCGTTGTCCAGGCTGGTGTGGCGTTTGGCGATGTCGGCGGTGTGCTGCGGGGGGTCGTAGGGTTTTTCAGGCTGCTCTACTTTATCCAGCAGCGGGTTATCTGCCAGCCACTCTTCCACTTCCCGCTCTATTTCTATGCCGGACATCTGCAAAACACGCAGTGATTGCTGCATGTTTTGGCTGAGCTGCTGGGTCTGTTTGAGCTTTAACTGGAAATTCGTGGTGCTCATGGTTGGTGGTTTTGCTGTTGCGGTGTCGGTTTTCAGTAGTTGAAATTTTCGCCCAAATAAACGGCGCGCACTTGTTGGTCGCTGACCAGTTCTTCTGGGCTGCCTGATGCGAGGACGGTGCCGTCGCTGATGATGTATGCCCTGTCGCAGATGCGCAGGGTTTCGCGCACGTTGTGGTCGGTTATCAGCACGCCGATGCCGCGCGATTTTAAAAATTCTATGATTTTTTGGATGTCTATCACGGCGATGGGGTCGACGCCGGCGAAGGGCTCGTCCAACAGGATGAAGCGGGGCTGCATGGCAAGGACGCGGGCGATTTCCACGCGGCGGCGTTCGCCGCCGGATAGGGCGGGGGCGGGGCTGTGGCGCAGGCGGGCGATGTTGAGGTCGTCCAAAAGTTTGTTGAGGCGGCGGTCGGTTTCGGCTTTGCTTTGTTCGCGGATTTCCAAAATGGCGCGGATGTTTTGTTCTACGGTCATTTTGCGGAAGATGGAGGCTTCCTGCGGTAGGTAGCCGATGCCTGCTTGGGCGCGTTCGTGTATGGGCAGGTGGCGCAGTTCCCTGTCGTCGAGCATGATGCTGCCTGCGTCGGCGGCGATGAGCCCGACTATCATGTAGAAGCTGGTGGTTTTGCCTGCGCCGTTGGGACCGAGCAGCCCGACGACTTCGCCGCTTTTGATGTCCAGCGAGAAATCTTTGACGACTTGGCGTTTTTTGAAGGACTTTTGCAGCCCTTGGACGTGCAGGTGCGATTTGTTCATTTTCAGGCTGCCTGAATGTTATTTTTTGGCGGTGTTGGGCTGGATGACGATGTGGACGCGGGGGTTGTTTTTGCTGCCGGTGGCGTTGCCGCCGAGCACGGTGTAAACCTCGGTTTTGGTGTTGTAGCTGATGGCGTTGCCGGTTGCTACGTCGCCGCCGCGCTGCACTTTGGCGTTGCCGACGAGTTTGACGGTGTTGGTGGCGGAAACGTATTCGGCTCTGTCGCCCCAGCCTTCGGCCGTGCCTTTGTTGTCGTCCAGCGTTTGGCGGAAATAAACGGGGCTGCCTTGGGCGTTCATGGTCTGGTTGCCGTTTTTGTCTTGGCTGACGCGGGCGGTGGCGGCACGCATCAGGATGCTGCCCTGTGTAACGACGACGTTGCCGCTGAACACGGTTACTTGGTTTTTTTGGTCCAACGAGCCTTGGTCGGCTTCTATGGATATCGGTTGTTGGCGGTCGCTTTCCAGTGCGTGTGCGTTCAGGCAGCCTGAAAACAGGATGGCGGCGCAGAGTGTGCGTTTAACGGTGTTTGAAATCATAAATCAGGGCTTTCACGTTGGAATGCAGGTTGAGCACTCCGCTTTTGTTGTCGTAATCCATGCCGGTTGCGCTGCCGGTGCTTTCGCCGTATTCGTATTGCACGGGGGCGTCGGTACGGGCGGTTTGGGCGGCGGTGTCGGCATCCAGCGTTTCGGTCAGTATGCGTGCGGCGGGGTGTCTGTCGTCTGCGGTTTTGGCGAGGACGACGTTGTGTTGGAAAAACGCCTGTCTGCTGGCGGTTTCATAACGGGCGGTGTCGCTGCTGACTGTGTAGCGCGCTTGGCCTTCGCGGTAGCTTTTCAGAACGGGCTGCCTGAAAAATACGTTTTTGCGGTCGGGAAGCTGCCAGGCTTCGGGGGCGGACAGTTCTTGGTTCAGGCTGCCTGAAATGTCGAAGCGTTTGGCGTGGAGGTTGGTGGCGGTGTATTGCGGTTTGGCCGGATCCAGTGCGGTTTCTTCAACGGATACTTCGCTGGCGCGCCCCAGCCATGCGGTGATGATGCCGAGTATCAGCGCGAGGGCGAACGGAAACAGGAGGCTGCGGAAGCGGTTCATCGGGTGTACTCCTGCCAGGCGGCATCCAGCGTGCCTTGTGCGTGCATGAGCATGTCACAGGCTTCGCGCACCGCGCCGAAGCCGCCGCTTTTCTGCGTGGTGTACAGGGCGTGCTGTTTGACGAGGGCGTGTGCGTTGGCAACGGCAACGGGCAGCCCGCAGCGCAGCATGACGGGCAGGTCGATGATGTCGTCGCCCACCATGGCGCATTGTGCTGCGGATACGCCTGTTTGTTTGCAGAGTTCGGAAAATGCCGCCTTTTTGTCGGACACGCCGCAAAAGTAATGGCGGATGCCGAGTTGCCCGGCACGGTGTGCCACGGCGGCATCGTGGCGGGCGGTGATGATGGCAGCCTGAACGCCGCTTTGTTGCAGCATTTTGATGCCGTGTCCGTCCAATGTGTTGAATGCTTTTATGATTTCGCCGCCGCTGCCGATGAAGAGCTGGCCGCTGGTGAGCACGCCGTCCGCATCCAGCACCATCAGCCTGATGTTTTCGGCACGGGTGCGGCACTCGGCGGAATAGGGTGCGAACAGACCGGGGATGGGGGACGGAATCATGGTTTCAGGCTGCCTGAAAAGGGGTTGGCGGTTTGCTTATTTTAACAGAATGCGCCGCAATCCGCATTCTGCGGGTGTTTGATGGTTTTCAGGCTGCCTTCGCACGGTGTGGGGCAGCCTGAAAACGGGGCGGGCGGATTTAGCGGATTTCCAGCGGTGCAAACGATTTCACCGTGTCGTCCACCGCTTTGACGCGCACCAGAAATTCTTCCAGCAGATGCAGGGGCAGGGCGGAGGGGCCGTCACAGCGGGCTTGGTCGGGGTTTTCGTGGCTCTCTAAAAACAGCCCGGCCAGCCCCGTCGCCATGCCTGCCAGTGCGAGTTCCAACACCTGTCCGCGCCGTCCGCCCGATGCCGCGCTGCCTGCTTCGCGCTGTTGCAGGGCGTGGGTTGCGTCAAATATCACGGGCAGGTTGCCGCAGGTTTTCTTCATCACGCCGAAGCCGAGCATGTCCACCACGAGGTTGTCGTAGCCGAACTGGCTGCCGCGTTCGCACAAAATCACGTTGCCGTTGCCTGCTTCTTTGAATTTTTCCACGATGTTTTTCATTTGGCCGGGGCTGAGAAACTGCGGTTTTTTGATGTTGATGACGCGGCCGGTTTTGGCCATGGCGGTTACGAGGTCGGTTTGGCGGGCAAGGAAGGCGGGCAGTTGCAGCACGTCGCACACTTCGGCAACGGGGGCGCACTGCCACGGTTCGTGCACGTCGGTGAGGACGGGGCAGCCGAATTCGCGCTTCACGGCGGCAAAAATCCGCATGCCTTCGTCCAGTCCCACGCCGCGGTAGGAATGCACGGACGAGCGGTTTGCTTTGTCAAACGAGGCTTTGAATACGAAGGGGATGCCGAGCTTTTGGGTTACACGCGCATAATGGGCGCAGGCTTTGAGCGTGGAATCAAGGTCTTCTATCACGTTGATGCCGCCGAATAAAACAAAGGGGGCGGCGTTGCCGAGGGTGATGTTGTGTCGGGTGAGCATGGGGTTTCCTTTGGAAGGGATGTTGCGTGGGGAGGTTTCAGGCTGCCTGAAACGGCAGCGGGCAGGGCGGGCAAAGGTTTTTCAGGCTGCCCCCAATGCTTGGGAACGGCGGCACGGGCAGCCTGAAAAACGTTAAACCACGCGGGCTTTCAGCAAGTCGTGCATATTCAGTGCACCTTTCAGTTTGCCGTTTTCGCAGACCAGCAGCCCGCCGATTTTTTTCTGCTGCATCAGTTTCACCGCTTCGCTGGCGAGTTTGTCGGGGGTGATGGTTACGGGGGTGCGTTTCATGACGTCGTTTACGGTTAGGCCGGAAAAATGGTCGTGCGTTTCAAACAGGCGGCGCAGGTCGCCGTCGGTGAGGATGCCTTTCAGGCTGCCTGCGCCGTCTGTAACCGCCAGCATGCCCAAGCCTTTGCCGCTCATCTGCACCACGGCGGTTTTCAGCGGCGTGCCTTCCTGCACGGCGGGCAGTTCGTCTCCCGTGTGCATCAGGTCGCGCACGGTTAAAAGCAGCCGCCGCCCGAGGCTGCCCGCCGGATGGCTGAGGGCAAAATCGTCTGGCGTGAACGCGCGCGCCTTCAAGAGCGCAACGGCAAGCGCATCGCCCAAGGCCAGCACGGCGGTGGTGCTGGACGTGGGGGCCAGGTTCAGCGGACAGGCCTCGTGCGACACGGCGGCGCGGATGTGGATGTCGGCATGTTTTGCCATAGCGGATTGCGGATTGGAGGTGATGCAGACCAGCGTGGTGTTTTTGCGTTTCAGTGCGGGGATGATGGCAAGGATTTCGTCGCTCTCGCCCGAGTTGGACAAGGCCAGCACCACGTCGCCGTCCGACACCATGCCCAAATCGCCGTGCGCCGCTTCGGCAGGATGGACGAAATACGCGGGTGTGCCGGTGGAGGCGAGCGTGGCGGCGATTTTGCGCCCGATGTGCCCCGATTTGCCCATGCCCGTAACAATCACGCGCCCCGTGCAGGCGAGCACGGCTTCTACCGCACGCGAAAAAGAGCCGTCCAACTGCGCGGAAACTTCGGCAATGGCGCCGGCTTCGGCGGCAAGCGTTTCGCGTGCCCATTCCAGATAAGGACGATTCATGTTTCAGGCTGCCCCAACGGTAAAAAAACGGCAGGATTCTAACACAGCGCGTCATCGCGGCAGCCTGAAAGCACCCTCGCCCCGTTTCAGGCAGCCTGAAAATAAAAAATTATATAAAACAGCAATGTATTTTAAGCATGAACATTGTTTAACATAAGTCAAGATTTTTGGAACGCAAATGGCTATGCCAATGTCTATATAATGGTTATACTACGTCGTACTGATTGGTTAGTACTTGATAGATAATATTATTATCGGAAGTTGGGGCGCGGTTGGTCTCAAAACAAACTTTTTCATATGTAATGTAAGGGAAATAAACATGGCACTGGTATATTGGACCAAAGACTTGGACACCGGCATCGCCGATGTGGACGAACAGCACAAAATCTTGGTAGACCACTTCAATAAACTGGACGACGCATTCCAGTCCGGCAACTACGAAGCCACCAAAAAAGAACTGCAAGACCTGATTGACTACACGGTATACCACTTCCGCGAAGAAGAAAAAATGCTGGAAGAGGCAAAATACCGCATGACCGAGCCGCACAAAAAAGTGCATGCCAACTTCATCAAAAAAATGACCGACTTGCAGGCACGTTTTGAAAACCGCGACATTGCCGCCGTTAAAGAAGTGCTGGATTTGTGCGACGGCTGGCTGTTCCGCCACATCCACCTGAACGACCACGGCTATGTTGCCGATGTAAAAGCATCAGGCGTGCGCTGACAGGCAGCCTGAAAAAAAGCGGGCGTTTCCCCACCTTTGCGGCGGAACGCCCGCTTCTGCTATCCAATCGCGCCGAAAAGCGTTAGCATTGCCCGCTTTTGCAACCTTTGGAACAAGGAAAAACCATGTCTATCCTCTCGCAAGTGAAACAACTCGGACAACAAATTTGGTTGGACAATCTGTCGCGCAGCCTCGTGCAGAACGGCACGCTGGCGCAGATGCTGGAACAGGGCGTGTGCGGCGTAACCTCCAATCCCGCCATTTTCCAAAAAGCCTTTGCAGGCGACCCGCTTTACACGCCCGAAATAGAAATCTTGAAAAAACAGGGTAAAACAGCCAAGGAAATCTACGAAACGCTGGCAGTGGCCGATGTTCGGGCTGCCTGCGACGTGTGCCGCGCCGAATTCGACCGCAGCGGCGGCAAATCAGGCTTCGTCAGCCTGGAAGTGTCGCCCGAACTCAGCCGCGACAGCGCGGGTACGGTTGCCGAAGCCCGCCGCCTGTGGGCAGCCATCGGCCGTCCAAACGCCATGATAAAAGTCCCCGCCACTGATGAGGGCTTGGCCGCGCTGACCGAACTCGTTGCCGAAGGCATCAACGTTAATCTCACCCTGCTGTTTTCGCGCGCGCAGACGCTCAAAGCCTATAAGGCCTATGTTGCGGGCATCGCCAAGCGGGCGGCAGCGGACGCAGACGTATCCCAAATCCAAGTAGTCGCCAGTTTCTTCATCTCGCGCATAGACAGCGCACTGGATGCCACGCTGCCTGAAAACCTGCAAGGCAAAATTGCCGTTTCGCTTGCCAAAGCTGCCTACCGCGACTGGCAGGAATATTTCGGCAGCGCGGAATTTGCACCGCTTGCAGAGCAGGGCGCGAACAGGGTTTCCCTGCTGTGGGCCTCCACCGGCGTAAAAAATCCCGCCTATCCCGACACGCTCTATGTGGACAGCCTGATAGGCAGACACACCGTGAACACCGTCCCCGATGCCACGCTCAAAGCCTTTATGGCGCACGGCACGGCCGCAGAAACGCTGCCTGAAAGCACGGATGCGGCATTTGCCCGCATCGCCGAAGCCGAAAAACTCGGCATTGATTTGGAAACCTTGGCCACGCGCCTGCAAAACGATGGTTTGAAACAGTTTGAAGAAGCCTTCGCCCAACTGCTTGCGCCGCTGGCGTAAAAACGGATTTCAGGCAGCCTGAAACCGCATATCCATTTGTATAGAAAGGAAAGACGATGTCTCTACAACACAGCTATTTCGGCACGTTGGATATTGACGACGTGGAAGACGATGTCTGCTGGGAGCAGGACTTGTCCGCAAACGGACAAACCCTCCAAGCCCGCCTTTGGGCAGACCAAAGCGAACCTCTGAACGGCGCGTTGCTGGACAAATTTGCTGCACAACTTGCCCGCTTAGACCAACTGGATAGAGAAGCACGCGCCGCACTTGCCGGATATTTGGACGGCGACCGCACCTATATTTCGTTCCATTTGGAGGAAATCGAGGATGCGGACTATCCCGAAAATCCTGCCGAATTTGCCCAAGCCATGCGCCTGAAAAGTGTTGATTTGTGGTCGTATGATGCAAACGGAGAGGACGAAGGGCCGCACATCATCATGGATTACAACATTGACCCCGAAAACACCGATGAACTGCTTGCCGTCAGACTGAACGCCGACGGCAAAATTGAAGAAATCAACTGGGAAAGTTGAATTCCGTCCGGCCATGTACCGCCCGCCTTCGCGGCGGAATGCGTGGCCCAATAATTTCATAAGGCAACATTGGAATAAGGCCGGGTTTCCGTAGGGCGGTAGGCACTTGCCGCCCGCACGTTTTCAGGCAGCCTGAAACGCCCCAACAGCCATTCGCAAAAATACAGACCATGAATCATCAAAAAGTCATCGCCATAGACGGGCCTTCCGCATCGGGCAAAGGCACCATCGCCGCACGGGTGGCGGAAAAACTCGGCTGGGATTATTTAGACTCCGGCGCGCTCTACCGCCTGACAGCACTTTATGCCGAACAAACCCAAACCGCATGGACGGACGAAGCCGCACTCGCCAAACTTGCTGCCACCCTGCCCGTGCAGTTTTCGGGGCAGAGCATATTGCTGGACGAACGGGACGCAACCCAAGCCATACGTGCCGAACACATCGGCATGGGCGCATCCGCCGTCGCCAAACTGCCCGCCGTGCGCACCGCCCTGCTGCAACGCCAGCGCAGTTTCCTGACCAAACGCGGCTTGGTGGCAGACGGGCGCGACATGGGTTCAACCGTCTTCCCCGATGCCATGCTGAAAATCTTTCTGACTGCCGATGCACGCACCCGCGCAGAACGCCGCGCCAAACAAATCGGCGCACCGCTTTCAGGCAGCCTGTTTGACCAAATTCTCGCCGATATAGAAGCGCGGGACGAAGCCGACCGCAACCGCCCCGTCGCCCCGCTGCGCCGCCTGCCCGATGCCGAACTCTTGGACACAACGCACATGGGCATAGACGAAAGCGTGGAACAGGTGTTGGCATGGTATCGCGAAAAAACGGATGTAAAAACAGCCTGATATGCTTTTCAAAAAACGAAAAGCGCGTATAATGCGCACTTTGCCGTTTCAGGCAGCCTGAAAACTGCCTGAATTTTTTATTTTCCGCCTGCGCGCCAAGGGTGCAGGCGTTTTCCCAAACCACACCCCGCGCCCCTTGGCAGCGCATTGAAAGCAAAACCAAACATGGAAAATTTTGCCCAGTTATTGGAAGAGTACTCTAACACCCAGGAAATGAACCACGGCGAGGTGATTACCGCCGAGGTAGTGGACATCACCGACAAATTCGTCATCGTCAATGCAGGTCTGAAATCCGAATCGCTGATTGACATTGCCGAGTTCAAAAACCCCTTGGGCGAACTGGAAGCCAAAGTTGGCGATTTCGTAACCGTAACCATCGAATCTGTGGAAAACGGTTTTGGCGAAACCAAACTGTCACGCGAAAAAGCCAAGCGTGCTGCCGATTGGATCACGCTGGAAGAGGCAATGGAAGACGGCGTCATCCTGTCCGGCGTCATCAACGGCAAAGTAAAAGGCGGCCTCACCGTCATGGTGAACAGCATCCGCGCCTTCCTGCCCGGCTCTTTGGTGGACATCCGTCCCGTCAAAGACACTTCGCAGTTTGAAGGCAAAGAAGTGGAATTCAAAGTCATCAAGCTGGACCGCAAACGCAACAACGTCGTGGTTTCCCGCCGCGCCGTTTTGGAAGAAACCTTGGGCGAAGAACGCAAAGCCCTGATGGAAAACCTGCAAGAAGGTACGGTTGTCAAAGGTATCGTCAAAAACATCACCGATTACGGTGCATTTGTGGATTTGGGCGGCATCGACGGCCTGCTGCACATCACCGATTTGGCTTGGCGCAGGGTGAAACACCCCAGCGAAGTGTTGGAAGTGGGTCAGGAAGTGGAAGCAAAAGTATTGCGCTTCGACCAAGACAAACAACGCGTGTCTTTGGGTATGAAACAGCTTGGCGAAGACCCTTGGGAAGGTTTGGCACGCCGTTATCCGCAGGGTGCACGCTTGTTCGGCAAAGTATCCAATCTGACCGATTACGGTGCGTTTGTGGAAATCGAACAAGGCATTGAAGGCTTGGTACACGTTTCCGAAATGGACTGGACCAACAAAAACGTCCACCCGAGCAAAGTAGTCCAGCTTGGCGACGAAGTGGAAGTCATGATTTTGGACATCGACGAAGACAAACGCCGCATCAGCCTGGGCATGAAACAATGCCAGCCCAATCCTTGGGAAGATTTTGAAGCCAACTACAACAAAGGCGACAAAATCAAAGGCGCGGTTAAATCCATCACCGATTTCGGCGTGTTTGTCGGCCTGC
The DNA here is from genome assembly GCA_963520685.1 of uncultured Kingella sp. Lineage (GTDB taxonomy): Bacteria > Pseudomonadota > Gammaproteobacteria > Burkholderiales > Neisseriaceae > Kingella_B. The sequence goes on from CAUQSD010000014.1 coordinate 14,327, forward strand.
CCGGCGGCATCGACGGCTTGGTACACCTGTCCGACCTTTCTTGGAGCGAGTCCGGCGACGAAGCCGTGCGCAAATACAAAAAAGGCGAAGAAGTGGAAACCGTTGTTTTGGCTATTGATGTTGAAAAAGAGCGCATTTCTTTGGGCATCAAACAGCTTGAAGGCGACCCCTTCAACAATTTCCTGTCCGTGAATGATCGCGGCGCACTGGTCAAAGGCACGGTGAAATCCGTTGAAGCCAAAGGTGCGGTTGTCGGCTTGGTGGACGAGGTAGACGCATACCTGCCTGCTTCCGAATTTTCTGCCGACCGCGTGGAAGACCTGACCACCAAACTCAAAGAAGGCGACGAGGTGGAAGCCGTCATCCTGTCGGTGGACCGCAAAAACCGCAGCATCAAACTGTCTGTGAAAGCGAAAGATGCCAAAGAAAATCAAGACGCGCTGAAATCCGTGAATGCAGCAAGCGCGACAAGCGCAGGCACCACCAGCTTGGGCGATTTGCTGAAAGCATCTTTAAACAAAAACTGAGGCAGACCTGCATGACCAAATCAGAGCTGATGGCACGGCTGGCCGAGCAGTTCGTTGAGAAAAACGAAGGCACGGTATTGCAGTCCAAAGACATCGAATACAGCGTGAAAGTTTTGGTGGACACCATGACACGCGCGCTTGCAAAAGGACAGCGCATTGAAATCCGTGGGTTCGGCAGTTTTGATTTGAACTACCGTCCGCCCCGCAAGGGTCGCAATCCCAAAACCGGAGAGAGTGTGGAAGTCCCTGCCAAGCATGTGCCGCATTTCAAACCGGGCAAGGAATTGCGCGAACGCGTGGACCAAACCGCTGCGGCATAAGTGGCGCAAGTTGTTTTGTTGAAATAAAAGCCGTATCTGTAAAAGATACGGCTTTTTTAGTTTTTCGGTTGCCCAACGCAAATCATTAAGGCAGCCTGAGACCTTTGCAAAACCTCAGATTTGAGTGCATCTCAAAAATAGCATCGCATAATGCGCAGAGAATATTGAAATATTTTCAAGCATTAGAGAAGCGCATTGCGAAGAAATGGGCCAAAGATGAGGATTTTACAAAGGTCTCAGCCTGAAAATTTGTTTATATCTCGCGACTATATTTGCATTTGCACGGCAGCCGACAAACGGTTGCGCAGCCAGCGCACGGCTTCGGTAATCTCGCCTGCCAAAAGTCCGATGGGACCGATTTGTGCGGCGGACAGGATTTCCGCTGCCGCGCCGTGCAGCCATACGCCGGCGGACACGGCTTCTTCGGCGGGGATGTTTTGTGCAAGCAGGCTGCCGATGATGCCTGCCAGAACGTCGCCGCTGCCTGCGGTTGCCAGCCCGGGGTTGCCCGTGTGGTTCACATGCAGAAAGCCGCGTGCGGATGAAATCACGGTTTCGTGTCCTTTCAGCACAACCCATGCGCGGTAGCGGTTGGCAATTTCGCGTGCGGCCCATGAGCGGTTGCCCTGAATTTGCCCGATGCCGACGTCCAACAGGTGGGCGGCTTCGCCCGGATGCGGGGTCAGCACCAAATCGGCGCGTTTGGCGGGCGGAAACAGTTTGGGATAATTGACCAGCAGGTGGATGGCATCTGCATCCAAAATAAGCTGGGGACAGTCGCCGTTCCACAACGCGTGCAGGGCGCGGGCGGCGTTTTCGTTCTGACCTAAGCCGCATCCTGCAATCCATGTGCGGATATCCGTGCGTTTGACTGCATGGGTGGCGGTGTCGGTAATCAGCTCGGGACGGCTGTGTACAACGGGGGCTTCGGATTGGTTGAAACCGATGACGGCTTTGCCGCAGCCTGTCTGCAAAGCCGCGGTGCCTGCCAAAATGGCTGCACCCGCCATGCCTTCCGCTCCGCCGATGATGCCGACGGTGCCGAAAGTGCCTTTGTGGCTGTCGGCAGGGCGGGGGGCGAGCAGGGCGGGATAGTGTGCGCGGGCGTGTTCCAAATAGGGGGTGATAATGGGCGGCGCGGTGTTGAACATGGTTATCTCCGTATTTCAAAATTTCACGGTTTCAGCCCCTCAATATATAAGCATGGGGGTGCTTTTCAGGCTGCCTTGCCGGTTGGGGTCGTGGGGCAGCCTGAAAGCGGTTTATTTGCCGTACTCGCGTTCGGCGGTGCGACCTTGTTTGGTTACGCGGCGGCGCAGGTCGGCATCGTCTTTGGCTTTGCCGTCTATGCAGAATGCGTCATATAGGACGCGGCGCACGCGGTCGCTGCTGTTGCGTTGGCTGCCGAGGGTCTGCCACCCTGCGTTGCGCGGCATAATCCAGCGGTTGTTTGCCAAATCGGCATAGGAGAAGGTTTTGAGCAGCGAGCCTTCGGAATCCAGTAGTTTTTTGCCGGATACGCAGTAGATGCCTTCGGCGGTAACGTTGTCCATGCCTTTGGCGGAACGGTTGTTGAACAGATAGCGGACGCTGCCGTCGGGTGCATAGGTGATGCTGTCCAACAGGATGCGCGGGTGTCCTGCGAAGGTGTTGCCGATGTAGAGTTCAAACCAGCCTTCCGCATCGGGATTGGGGACGGGCGGCAGTTCTACGTCGGCTTCGTTGAAATCGCGGTGGTATTCGGAAAGGTTTTGGCGGGTGCGGTCTTGGCGGTGGTCGAGGTAGTCGTTGGCGAAGGCGGGTAGTGCGGCGGTGCAGCACAATATGGCGGCGAGATGGTGTTTCATAATGCGGTTTCCGATAGATTTCAGGCAGCCTGAAAGGGTGTTTTCAGGCTGCCTGAATGTTGGCGGGTTATGCCTGTTTCAAGGCGGCGAGAATTTGGTCGCGGACGGTTTCCACGGGTTGTGTGCCGTCTACTTTGATACAGCGGGGGGCGGTGCTGCCTTTCAGGCTGCCGTAAAAACTGGTTAGGACTTCGGTTTGTTCGTGGTACACGGCAAGGCGTTTTTTGACGGTTTCTTCTTTGTCGTCGTCGCGTTGGACAAGCTCTTCACCCGTTTCGTCATCCCTGCCCTCGGTTTTGGGCGGGTTGTGTTTGATGTGGTAGGTGCGGCCGGAGGGCAGGTGTACGCGCCGTCCGCTCATGCGTTCCACAATTACTCCGTCGGGCACGTCTATTTCCACCACTGCGTCCAAATCCACGCCTGCCGCGCGCATGGCTTCGGCCTGTGCCAGCGTGCGCGGGAAGCCGTCAAACAAAAAGCCGTTGGCGCAATCGGGCTGGGCGATGCGTTCTTTCACCATGCCGATGATGATGTCGTCGCGCACCAGTCCGCCTTCGTCCATGATTTTCTTGGCCTCCAAGCCCAACGGCGTGCCCGCTTTGATGGCGGCGCGCAGCATGTCGCCCGTGGAAATCTGCGGGATGCCGAATGCACGCGTGATGAATTGCGCCTGTGTACCTTTGCCCGCACCCGGGGCGCCCAATAACAATACTTTCATGTTCTGCCTCTGCAACAGGGGAAAAGACACTATGTTAATCGCTTTTCAGGCAGCCTGAAAGGGCGGGGCGGGTTTGTGTAAAGAAGTGTTGTTGTAAGATGGTTGGTTTTTTGACGATTTTTGGCAGTTTTGGGACTGTTTTTCTTGGCAGGACAGCGTGGGAGCGGCTATCATAACGGATATTTTACAATTGTTAAGCCAAACACATCCGGTTGTGGAACGGCCACGCGGATCGGGAGATAAATTTTGAAAACCAATACAAAGATAATTGCAGCGTCCTTGTCGCTGCTTGCTTCATTTGAAGCATCTGCCGGCATCGGCGGCGTAAACGTGCAGTCCAATTTGGGCGAGCCTTTTTCAGGCAGCATCGTGGTTACGGGGGCGGAAGCCCAAGCCGCGCTCAGCAGCGGTGCAAGCGTATCGGGCAGCGGCGTACACGGCACGGTTGTGCCGCACGGCAACGGCAATGCGCTTATCCGCCTGCATTCTTCCTCTGTGGTTACTGACCCGATTATCACGTTCACCGTCCGCGCGGGCAGCCAAACCCGCCAATATGTCGCAATGATTAATCCCTCGAATTACCGTCCGGCCAAACAAGCCCAATCCAACCGTGCACCCAAAGCAGGTCCGCTGCGTCCCCAGCGCGTACCCCGTGCAGAAACACCCGTTTCTTCTCCCGAAGAGCGTGAAATCCAACCGGTGGAGCGCGAAACCAGAATGCGCACCGTCAATCCGCGTTACCACCGCGTGCAGCCCGGCGACAGCCTGGCATCTATTGCCGCCCGCTACCGCCCGCGCGGCATGAGCGTGCAGCGTGCCGTACGCGCCTTGGTTGCCGCCAATCCGCGGGCATTCCGCAACGGCAAAGCCAGCGGCATGTACCGCAACGTAACCCTGTATATCCCGACTGCTGCCCAATTCCATGCCTATGCCAAAACCGCGCAGCCCAAGCAGAGCCATCCGCGTATTTCGCGCGGCGCAGCCATGGTTGGGCCGCTGACGGAAAACGGCAGCACCAATAATGCACCGCAGAACCAGGCCGGCGTGCAGACGCAGCCTGAAAACCCGCCTGCGCCGCCGAAGCCCGAGCCGCAGCCGCAAACTCCGCCGCCTGCACCCGAAAACAAACAGCCCGAACCGAAAACTGTCGCGCCTGAACCGCAACCCGTTCAGCCGCAAGCTACACAGCCGCAGCCTGCATCCTCTGTGCCGCAGCCTGCTGCACCATCTGTGCCTGTGGCGCAGCCTGAAACACCTGTCCAACCTGTGGAAAACGTTGCATCGTCTGCTTCCGTGCCAGCTGTTTCCGCACCCGTAGAACAGCCGGAACCGCAACCCAAGCCGCAGATGCCGACTCCGCCGCAACCCCAACCGGCTGCCGAAGAGCCTGTTGCAGAAGATGAAACCGACTGGCTGATGCTCGGCGGCGCAGGTGCGGCAGCCGTCGCGGTGTTGGGCGGAGCCGCATACGCATTGAGCCGCCGCAGGAAAAATAAAGGCAGCGCGCTTTCCGATGATGACGATGCAGATGACGGCATCTCCTTTGAACAGGCAGACGACAACGACACTTGGGATTTGCCCGCAGACAAAACGTCTGAAACCAAAACTACTCCTGCCTCAAATAATTTTGTGGCAGAAGATGATTTCTTTGACGTGCCTGCCGAGCCCAAAGCTGCCGCAAACGATTTCGCAACCGCCGAACCGGTGCAGACCATTCACAACGCAAACAACACCACGTTTGACGATGACGACGATTGGGATATGCCGATTGCGGACAAGGCCGAAGACGAATGGGAAATCCGCGATAAGGACGATTCCGCCATCACCGCCGATGGCGACGACTGGTTGAGCGGTGATTCGTTTATTGCGGAAGAAGCACCCGTAGGGCAGCCTGAAACCGCAGACGACTATGCGGTGGAAGACGTATTCAGCGTGATGCCCGAAGAAACGCCCGCTGCCGCACCCGTTGCAGAAGCGGAAACCGCCGTGCCTGCCGCAGATGGCTTTATGGCGTTTGACGAGCCTGTTGCCGAACCCGCCGTTGCCCCTGCGGTGGACGACATTGCGTTTGATTTGGACACACCTGCGCCCGAATCAAAACCTACTGCCGAAACGCAGCCTGAAAACACATTTGCCGCACCGGACATAGATTTTGACGCCAACCATTTTGCCGCTCCCGAAACCGTTGAAGAGCCGCAGGAAATATCGGCCGCACCGTCTGTTGATTTTGATTTGGACCTGCCGCATACGGAAGAGTCTGTATCTGTGCCGGATGTGCCCGAGGTGGCAGAAAATGCGTTGGACTTTAACGCTCCGTTTGTTGAAGAACCTGCCTTCAATGTAGAGACGCAGCCTGAAACACCTGTTGTCGAGCCTTCTACCGATTTCAGTTTGGACTTTGACTTAGCGCCTGCAACGGAAACACCGCAGCCTGAAACCGCATTGGCATTTGAACCCGCGGAAAGCGCACCTGCTGCCGACCCGTTTGCAGATTTAAGCTTTGACGAGCCTGCCGCGCAGCCCGAACCGGAACCCGTTTCAGCCGCACGCTCCGAGCCTGCCACGCAGCCTGCCGTCAGCCTGTCTGATTTTGTGGTGGAAGAAGAGCCGCCCCAGCATCCGCCTATTAACGAAGCAGGCATCGTGTCGGGTGCGCTTGGTTTGGCAGAACCTCAGGAAGCCAAATTGGAGCTGGCCAAGATGTATTTGGAAATTGACGATGCGGTTGCCGCACGCGAAACTTTGCGCGAGCTGATTTCCGAATCAAGCGGCAGCATCCAAGCGCAAGCCAAGCAGCTTTTGGACGAATTGGGCGGCTGATTGCCGTATGGGAAAACACCGTTATGCAAAACATAACGGTGTTTTTTACATGGGCGGGTTGGCTTACGCCAAAACCAACACGGCTTCCGCTTCCACCAGCGCGCCGCGCGGCAGAGATGCTACACCGACCGCTGCACGCGCAGGAAACGGCTGGGCAAAATATTGTTCCATCACCGCGTTGAATACGGCGAAGTTGGACAAATCGGTCAAATAAGCATTGAGTTTGACGATGCCGTTCAGGCTGCCTCCCGCTGCTTCGCAGACTGCGCGCAGGTTCTTGAATACTTGGTGCGCCTGCTCTTCAAAATTGTCGGACACAAGCTGCATGGTTTCGGGAACAAGCGGGATTTGTCCGCTCAGGTAAACGGTGTCGCCCGCACGGACGGCTTGGCTGTATGCGCCGATGGCGGCGGGTGCGCGGTCGGTATGGATAATGGATTTGCTCATGGCGGTATCCTTTGCAAGGGTTGGAAAACCGCGATTATAGTAAATTAAAAAATGCCTTGCTTTTATAGCAATTAAAATTGCAAGGCTGCTGCGTTTGCCATTTTTATACGCCTTGCGTTTTGCCGCTCTGTGTTGATTAATCACTGTCGGCAAGTTTTTTTCACCGCGCAAAGAGTTGTTTGGTTCGCGTTCCGGTGTCGCTAGGCAGTCTTTTCTATCGGTAATATTTGCCGTTGCCGGCACAACAGTATGCTGCGAGCCTGCGTATCAACGGTCGGGAAAAACGATGCCGCTTTTCAGGACAAGGGGCTGCTGGTTCAGCCTTGAAAATTTGGGTGAGTCTTTCTGCTTATGCCGGCGGTTTGCAACGGGAACGGTGAACACATTCATCGGGCGGGGACTGGTTGCCCGCGCGTCCCATCCCCCAAGGCAGCCTGAAACTGCAGCCTAGCGGTTTGAATCCACTATAATTGCGCTTTTGCCGTTTTCAGGCTGCCTGAAACCATGTCCCAACCTTATATCGGGCGTTTTGCGCCCAGCCCCACGGGGCTTCTGCACATCGGTTCGCTGCTGGCCGCGCTCGCTTCCTATGCCGATGCCCGCGCCAACGGCGGCAGATGGCTTGTCCGCATGGAAGACATAGACCCCCCGCGCGAAATGGCAGGCGCGGCATCGCACATTCTGCACACGCTGGAAGCCTTCGGCTTTGAGTGGGACGGCGAAACCGTGTATCAAAGCGCGCGCCATCCGTTCTACCGCGCCGCGTTGGACAAACTGCTTGCCCTCGGTTTGGCGTATCCCTGCTATTGCAGCCGCAAAGAATGGCACGCCGCCGCACGGCAGGGAGCGGACGGCTTTGTGTACAACGGCGCATGCCGCAGCAAAGATGCGCAAAGGCAGCCTGAAAACGGCAAACCGCCCGCATGGCGCATCCGCGTGCCAAACGAAGACATTTCGTTTTCCGACCGCATTGTCGGGCAATACACGCAGAACCTTGCCCGCGACATCGGCGACTTCGTGCTGCTGCGTGCAGACGGCTGTTGGGCCTACCAGCTCGCCGTGGTGGCAGACGATGCCGCACAAGGCATCACCCACATTGTGCGCGGACAGGACCTGCTCGTTTCCACCCCGCGCCAAATCTGGCTGCAACGCTGCTTAGGCTTTCCCACACCGCAATATGCCCACCTGCCGCTGCTGACCAACGCAAGCGGACAAAAATGGAGCAAGCAGACGCTCGCCCCCGCCATCCGCCCGAGCGAGCGCGAAATCCTGCTGCGCCAAGTGATGCAGTATCTCGGCATCCCGCCCGCCCCCGCAACCGACAACACACGCGACCTGCTGGCATGGGCAGTGCGGCATTGGAGCATCACCGCCGTACCGCGCTGCGCTATTTCCACCGAGCCGCCCCTGCCGCCAACGTTTCAGGCAGCCTGAAAACACAACGCCAACGGGGTAAGTAGGGCAGGCATCCGCTACCCACGCGTTCCGCATCCCAAGGCAGCCTGAAACGGAATAGACATAAATGCCGCCCTACGGAAACCGTTGTTACTTTTATTCCCACGTGTGTCGATAAGTCATTCAAAGGCAATCCGCTATTTTTGCGGAACACTCCGACGGGGTAGGGCAGGCACCTGCTGCCCACGCGTTCCGCACCACAAAGGCAGCCTGAAAACACACCTCCTCCCCCTTCCCCTCCAACCCCATCTCCCGAAAGGAACAACATGAACCTTACCGAAACCAAATTGAGCAGCACACCGATAGACGGCGGCGGCTTCCTCAAAATCAGCCGCGACGAAGTCCGCACGCCCAACGGCAACACCTGCGCCCGCATCGTCGTCCGCCACCCCGGCGCAGCCTGTGTGCTGGCAACCACTGCCGACGACAAAGCCGTGCTGGTGCGGCAATGGCGTTACGCAGTCGGCGAAGCCACGCTGGAAATTCCCGCCGGCAAACTCGACGCAGGAGAAGACCCCGCCGCCTGCGCCCTGCGCGAACTCGCCGAAGAAACGCCCTACACTGCCGCCGCCGCCGAAAAAATCCTACATTTTTACAGCGCGCCCGGCTTCTGCGACGAAGTGCTGCACCTCTACCGCGCCCGCAACGTCGTCCCCAACAGCAGCCTGAAACCCGATGAAGACGAATTCACGGAAACACAGCTCTGCACCCGCGAAGAAGCCCGCCGCCTGATTGCCGACAACACCGTAAAAGACGGCAAAACCCTCATCGCCCTGTTGCACTGGCTGGCAGAACCATGATGCGCATCGTTCCCATCCCCGCACTGGCGGATAACTACATCTGGCTCGTCCGCCAGGGCAGCCAAGCCGTGTGCATAGACCCCGGTCAGGCCGCCCCCGTGCTGGATTACCTGCACACCGAAAAGCTGGAACTCGCGCAGATTTGGATTACCCACCTCCACGGCGACCACACCGCAGGCATCGCCGGGCTCAAACACGCCCATCCCAAATGCCGCGTATTCGGCGCGCCCGACATCGCCGCCGCCAACGAAACAGTAGGCGAAGGCAGCAGCATCGTCTGGCAAAACCGGCACACCGGAGTGTGGCACACGGCAGGCCACACCGCCCGCCATCTGTGCTATCTGCTGCACGGCAGCCCCATACACCTTTTCTGCGGCGACACCCTCTTTTCCGCAGGCTGCGGACGCGTCTTCCCCGATTCCCGCCCCGAATGGCTGTATCACAGCCTGCAACGCATTTTCAGGCTGCCCGACAGCACACTGCTCTATCCCGCCCACGAATACACCGCAGCCAACCTGCGCTTCGCACACCACATAGAACCGCAAAACGCCGCCGTTCAGGCTGCCTTGGTTCAAGCGGAACGGCATCAGGCGCAAAACCGGCCTACGCTGCCCGTCTCTCTCGCCCACGAACGCGAAACCAACCCGTTTTTGCGCACCCGCCTGCCGCATATCCAAGAGCGCGTCCGCGAACTCTCCGGCGAAGCCTGCACCGATGAGGAAAGCACCTTCATCGCCCTGCGCGCCCTGAAAAACCGTTTTCCCTAACCGTTGCCTTTCAGAGCGTTGGAAATTTGCACAGCCGGTTGCAACGCGAATCCAAACGGCAAGAAGCCAGGCGTACAGATATTTTGAGACCTTTGCCAAACCTCAGATTTGAGCACAGTTCAAAGCAACAGCATCGCAGAACGCGCAGATAATATTGAAATATTATCAAGCGTTAGAGAAGCGCATGGCGAAGAAATGTGCCAAAGATGGGATTTTGCAAAGGTCTCATTTTATGAGGCGGGCATTTAGCCATACGCATTTTCAGGCTGCCCCCCAATTGAACGGCAGGCAGCCTGAAAAACAAAAAACACGTTACGCATCTGCATAACGTGTTTTTGTGCGGATTGGATTGGCACTGGTCGGAATCGAATTTCAGGCAGCCTGAAATGTCAAATAAGCGGGCAACGAACCCTTCCCTGCGCATCAAGCCGCGCGTCAGCGTTTTCCGTCATCCTCAGGCTCGCGGAACAGCACTGCCAGCTTACCGATATGCTGCACCAATTCCGCCCCCGTGGCCGCACACAAATCCTGTGCAATAGCGATACGCTCCCCGCGCTCGTCGCCGAAGATGCGCACCTTAATCAAACCGTGCGCTTCCAAAGCCGTTTCCGTTTCGCGGATAACCGCTTCCGTCAGCCCGCGCTGTCCCACCATCACCACAGGGTTCAAATGGTGCGCCCGCGCGCGCAGTGCCAGAATCTGCTGCCTGTCCAAAGGCCGTTTTTTATTGTCTGCCATACCGAAAACTCCCAATATCAAAAGGCGGCGGATTATACGGCAAAGCCGCCGAAACCGTATAAAAACTTGCCTGACGCGCACAAAAAACATTATAATCCGCCGTTTTGCAACCTTGCTTCCGGCAACCGCATGGCCGGAAGCTGTTTTCAAACCGCAAGGAGACAACATGCGTCATTATGAAATCGTGTTTATCGTTCATCCCGACCAAAGCGAGCAGGTGTCCGCCATGGTTGAACGCTATAAAACCCTGATTACGGAAGCGGGCGGAAAAATCCACCGTTTGGAAGACTGGGGTCGCCGCCAACTGGCTTATCCCATCAATAAGCTGCACAAAGCCCACTATGTGCTGATGAATATTGAAGCAACGCCCGCCACACTGGAAGAGCTGGAAACAGGCTTCCGTTTCAACGATGCGATTCTGCGCCATCTGACCATCCAGAAAAAAACAGCCATAACCGAAGCATCTCCCATGATGCAGGGCGAAAAATCTAAAAATCTGCTGGACGGCAGCGCACCCGCCGCAAAAGAAACTGCCGAATCCTAATTGGAAAACCAGTTTCAGCTTGCCGCCCGCCTGCTCAAAACCGATACGCTGCGCTATACGCCTGCAGGCATTCCCGTGTTAGATGTGGTTTTGCAGCACGAAAGTATTCAGCAGGAAAACGGTTCGCCGCTCAAAGTCAGGTTTGAATTAAGCGCGAAAATCATCGGCAAGCAAGCAGAATTATGGCAGCACCGCGCAGGCATCATGGTTTCCGTAAGCGGGTTTATCGCCCAAAGAAGCCATAGAATTCCCCGTCCCGTGCTGCGTATCCAAAACATCACAGAATATAAAGGTTAAACGACAATGGCTCGTCAAACATTCAAACGCCGCAAATTCTGCCGTTTCACGGCTGAAAAAATCCAAGAAGTGGATTACAAACAGGTTGAACTGCTGAAAGACTTCATCAGCGAAAACGGCAAAATCATTCCGGCCCGTATCACCGGCACCAAAGCGCACTACCAGCGTCAGCTTGCCACCGCCGTAAAACGTGCGCGCTTCTTGGCCTTGCTGCCTTACACCGACCAACACAAATAATTGAAGGAGCAGAGAATATGCAGATTATCCTGTTGGAACGCGTTGCCGGTTTGGGCAACTTGGGTGATGTGGTAACCGTGAAAAACGGCTATGCACGCAACTTTCTGATTCCTACCGCGAAGGCCAAACGTGCCACCGAAGCCAATCTGAAAGAATTTGAAGCGCGCCGCGCCGAATTGGAAGCGAAACAGGCCGCCGTTTTGGCAGATGCCCAAGCGCGTAAAGCCAAGTTGGACGGTCAAACCGTTACCATCGCGCAGAAAGCCGGTGTGGACGGCCGCCTGTTCGGCTCTGTAACCAATGCCGATATTGCCGAAGCCATCCGTGCTTTGGGTGTTGAGGCCGAAAAAGCCAATGTGCGCCTGCCGGAAGGTCCGTTTAAAGCAGTGGGCGAATACGAACTTGAAGTTGCCCTGCATGCAGATGCGGTGGCATCCATCACCGTTGCTGTGGTGGCGGCAGCCGAATAATCGGGCAGATAATAAGGCAGCCTGAAAACGAAAAGGTTTTCAGGCTGCCTTTTGCTGTGCGTTAGGGGGCGCGGGTTATCTGATACACGCCCGACAAATCGTAAATCTTGTAGCGTGCGGCTTCGTGGCGGCCGTTGCCTGCGTAGCTCAGCACCAAGGCTTGTCGCTTGGCGGCATCTGTCCAGCCGATGAACAGGCCGCTGTGTTCTACGTTGTGGTAGCCGTAGTTGATGTAATACAGCCAATCGCCTGCCTGTATCTGCCCGATGGGGGCGTATGGCCCGTTTTTTTGGCTTTGGAACACGGTTTTGCGCAAAACGCGCGGCACGCCTGCCTGTGTGAATACGCGGTCCAGATAATCCCAGCAGCTTCCGCGTATCACGGTTTTGTCGTCCAATACGGCGCGGCGGGCCTGCTGCAAGATGCTGCGGGCTTTACCGCTGCTGCGCTGTTCGGCGGCGAGCAGCAGACCGAGTGTGTCCACTTCGCTCAGTTCGGGCATGGGGGCGCTTGGGTGTGCTTTGGTATGTGTGCGGGGCTTGTGGTGCATGGGGGCGGAGCAGGCGGCGAGCAGCAGGGCGGCTGCGGCGAGTGCGGCTTTGTTCATGTGTCGTTCTTTCGGCGGGTTTTCGGCGGAGGCGATTTTCTCAATAATCTGGCGGGAAATCAAAGTGCTTTCAGGCTGCCTGATGTGCTGCGGCAGCGGATTTGCCGGTGTGCCCGTGGTAAAATTATGTGGCTGGCGGGTATGAAAACAGATATGTTTGCGGGACGGGTATCCGTCCCCATGCGTTGTTCCAAGGCAGCCTGAAAATGCGCAGGCAACGGGTGTCCGCCTGATGAAAACCGGCATTGTGCGTATCTGTTTTTGCGTGTGTCGGTGATGGCGGGGCAGTCAGCATGGCGGTTTTAATCCGCTATATATGAAAACAAACAAAGGGCAGCCTGAACGCGGGCTGCTTCTGCAATTTCAAGGATATGGAAATGACACAGACACAAACACAAACCGAACGGGTGCGCGATGTGATGCAGTATGACGCGCTGGTTGTGGGCGCGGGGCCGGCAGGGCTGGCGGCGGCGATAAGGCTGAAACAGCTTGCGGCGCAGGCGGAACGGGACATCAGCGTGTGCGTGCTGGAAAAAGGCGGCGAGGTGGGGGCGCATATTCTGTCGGGGGCGGTGATGGATCCCGTTGCTCTGACGGAGCTGTTTCCCGACTGGCGGGAGCGCGGTGCGCCGGTAACGCGCGGCGTAACCGAAGACAGACTGCTGTTTCTGACGCAGGATAAGGCTTTCAGGCTGCCCGTTGTTCCCGATATGGACAATAAAGGCAATTACATCATTAGCTTGGGTTTGTTGTGTAAATGGTTGGCGGAGCAGGCGGAGGCTTTGGGCGTGGAGATTTACGCAGGCTTTGCGGCCAATGAAGTGTTGTATCACGCGGACGGCAGCCTGAAAGGCGTGGCAACGGGCGACATGGGCGTGGACAAAAACGGCAAGCCCACCGCCAATTTTCAGGCGGGCATTGAACTGCATGCGCAGCAGACGCTGTTTGCCGAAGGTGCGCGCGGCTCGCTGACCAAACAGGTTATCGCCCGTTTTGCGCTGGATAGGGAATGCCAGCCGCAGACTTACGGCTTGGGAATCAAAGAGATTTGGGAAGTGCCGCCCGCGCAGTGCCAAGCGGGGCTGGTGATGCACACGGTCGGCTGGCCGCTGGATATGCGCACCTACGGCGGCGCGTTTGCCTACCACATGGACGACAACCGGATTGCCATTGGTTTTGTGGTCGGACTGGATTACCGCAATCCCTATCTGTCGCCGTTTGAAGAATTCCAACGCTTCAAGCTGCACCCCGAAATCCGCAAGATGTTGGAAGGCGGCAGGCGCATTGCATACGGCGCGCGCGCACTGGTGGAGGGCGGGCTGCAATGTCTGCCCAAGCTCTCGTTCTGCGGCGGTGCGCTGGTGGGCGATGCGGCGGGTTTTCTGAATCTGCCGCGCATCAAAGGGTCGCACGCCGCCATTAAATCGGGAATGCTTGCTGCCGAGGCTGCGTTCCCGCTGCTGGAAGATTTGGCGGGCAGGCAGCCTGAAACGGGGAAAGAGCCCGCTGCTTACCAGCATTTGTTTGAGCAGAGCTGGCTTTACCGCGAGCTTTACGCCGTGCGCAACATCCGTCCCGCCTTCAAGTGGGGCATGCTGCCCGCGTTTGCGTATGCAGGATTGGAGCAATACGTGTTCAAAGGCCGCGTGCCGTGGACGCTGAAACACCACGGCGCGGATTGGCGCAGCCTGAAACCCGCTGCCGCCTGCCGCCCGATAGATTATCCCCAGCCGGACGGCAAAATCACGTTTGACCGCGCATCCAGCGTGTTCCTCGCCAACGTGTCGCACGAAGAAAACCAGATTTCCCACCTGCGCCTGCGCGATCCCGGGACGATGCTCCGCGTGAATTACGCAGAATACGCCAGCCCCGAAACGCGCTATTGCCCCGCAGGCGTATACGAAATCGTGCAGGAAAACGGCGCGCCCAAGCTGCAAATCAATGCCGCCAACTGCCTGCACTGCAAAACCTGCGACATCAAAGACCCCACCCAAAACATCACATGGGTCTGCCCCGAAGGCGGCGGCGGACCGAATTACGGCGAAATGTGAGGGCAGCCTGAAAACGCGCAGACGCCCTTTCCACCGTTTTCAGGCTGCCATCGATCAAAATTTGTGATTTTTGCCGATTCCGTTTTTGTGAAACGTCTTCCGGCAAAGTAGGGCAACACCCGCTGCTGCGCGTTCCGCCGCCGAAGGCAGCCTGAAAACCATCTCCCATCCCCCGCCATGACCCCGCTGTTTATCTTTACCGAACACCCGCTTCCCGAACACCTCGCCTATGCAGAGCGCCTGCCGCAACCGCCCGCAAGCGGCGTGTATCTGTGCTACACCGACGACGGACTGTCGCTGTGCCGCGCAGGCAGCAAAGGGCGCGTACAGGCAGATTTCACCGGCGGCGCGGCAAACCGGCGGCGGCTGAAAGGCGGCGGGGAACTCATCGCCAAAGCCGTGAACCGCGCCGCGCAGCCCGCCGTGTGGGACGCGACCGGCGGCTTGGGACGCGACAGCTTCGTACTGGCGGGACTGGGGCTGGCCGTGCGCGTGTACGAACGCCATCCCGTCGTGTACGCACTACTGGCAGACGGCATCGTGCGCGCGCTCAGGCAGCCTGAAACCGCCGAAACCGCCGCACGCATTACGCTGGTGCAGGGCGATGCCGCACATCTGTTGCGGGAAGATGCCGCCCGTTTGGGCAAGCCCGATGCCGTGTATCTTGACCCCATGTATCCCGAACGGCAGAAATCCGCCGCCGTCAAAAAAGAAATGGCCTATTTCCACGAGCTTGTCGGTCCGCCCGCCGCCGTAGACGAAGCCGCACTGTTTCAGGCTACCCTTGAAACCGCCGCCAAGCGTGTCATCGTCAAACGCCCGCGTTTGGGCGAATTTCTGTGCGGCAGAAAACCCGCATACCAATACACAGGCAAGTCCACCCGCTTTGATGTCTATCTGCCGGTTCAGGCAGCCTGAAATGTATAGTCGATTAAAATAAAAATGAGACAAGGCGGCGAGCCGCAAGGCGTACAGGTAGTACGTCAAGGCGAGCCAACGCCGTATCATTGCAATTTTAATCGACTATAAAATTCCCGTTGTCGGCACGACGGATGCTTAACCTTAAAAACGGGGTGGAACCTTCCGCCCCGTTTCCCGTTCCAAAGCCCGTTTTCAAAGTTTCCCTGGCGCGGGTATCCATTGCCCACCTTACAAAAATCGGTGTTGCGGGTGTTTATTTCCGTGTGGGTCCGCAGCAGATTTAAAGGGCAATTCGTTTTTACAGAACAATTTGGTCAGGCAGGGCAGGGACTTGCTGCCACGCGTTGCGTATCCGGGGGCAGCCTGAAAACACCCGTTCGGTTTCAGATGCCCTCCATTTCGTTTAAAATAATGTATTTTTACATACGCCCGCCTCCCCATGTCCGACACCCTCTCCCTCGCCCATTATGCCGAATGTGCCTATTTGGAATACGCCATGAGCGTGGTCAAAGGGCGCGCCCTACCCGCCGTGGAAGACGGTCAAAAGCCCGTGCAGCGGCGCATCCTTTACGCCATGCGCGACATGGGGCTGGTTCACGGCGCAAAACCCGTCAAGTCCGCGCGCGTGGTCGGCGAAATCCTCGGCAAATACCACCCGCACGGCGACGCGTCCGCCTATGAAGCCATGGTGCGGATGGCGCAGGATTTCACAATGCGTTATCCGCTGATAGACGGCATCGGCAACTTCGGCTCGCGCGACGGCGACGGCGCGGCAGCCATGCGCTACACCGAAGCACGGCTCACCCCCATCGCCGAGCTGCTGCTTGCCGAAATCAACCAAGGCACCGCCGACTTCATGCCCAACTATGACGGCGCGTTTGAAGAACCCACGCTGCTGCCCGCCCGCCTGCCGATGGTGCTGCTCAACGGCGCAAGCGGCATTGCCGTGGGCATGGCAACCGAAATCCCCCCGCACAACCTCCGCGAAACCGCCGCTGCCGCCGTCGCCCTTTTGGAAAACCCCGATTTGGATGTCGCAGGATTGATGCAGCACCTGCCCGCCCCCGATTTCGCAGGCGGCGGACAGATAACCACCCCCGCCCAAGACATTCTCCGGTTATACGAAACAGGCAAAGGCAGCCTGCGCGTGCGGGCACGCTACGAAGTGGAAAAGCTCGCACGCGGCCAGTGGCGCATCATCGTAAACGAACTGCCGCCCAACACCAGCGCACAGAAAATCCTTGCCGAAATAGAAGAACAAACCAATCCCAAACCCAAAGCGGGCAAAAAACAGCTCACCACCGAGCAGCAGAACACCAAAAAACTGATGCTGGACCTGCTGGACAGAGTACGCGACGAAAGCGATGCCGAACATCCCGTCCGCCTTGTATTCGAACCCAAATCCAGCCGCACCGACAGCGAAACCTTCATCAACACCCTGATGGCGCAAACCGGACTGGAAAGCAACGTTGCCGCCAACTTCGTGATGATAGGCACCGACAGCCGTCCCGCCCAAAAAAACCTGAAACAGATTTTGCAGGAATGGCTGGACTTCCGCACCGCCACAGTAACGCGCCGCCTGCAACACCGCTTGGGTGCGGTGGAAAAACGCATCCACATCCTTGAAGGACGCATGGTAGCGTTCCTGCATATAGACCGCGTCATCGCCGTTATCCGCGAAGCAGACGAACCTAAAGCCGAACTGATGGCCGCTTTCGGCCTAACCGAAATCCAAGCCGAAGACATTTTAGAAATCCGCCTGCGCCAGCTTGCCCGTTTGGAAGGCATCAAAATAGAACACGAATTGGCCGAGCTGCGCGAAGAAGCAGGCAGCCTGAAAACCCTGCTGGGCAACGAAGGGCAAAAGAAAAAACTGATTGCCCGCGAAATCCGCGCCGATGCCGAAAAATTCGGCGACACACGCCGCACACTCGTGGAGGAGGCAGGACGCGCCGTGCTGTCGCAAACGGCCGCAGACGAACCCGTTACACTCATTCTGTCGCAACAGGGCTGGCTGCGCGCCCGCGCAGGACACGGGCTGGATACGTCGCAGCTGCCCTTCAAAGAAGGCGATGCCCTGCGGCAGGTGCTGGAAACGCGCAGCGTGTCGCCCGTATTGTTGTGGGATACACACGGCCGTGCCTACACGATAGACCCCGCCGAAGTGCCGAAAGGACGCGGCGAAGGCATCCCGGTATCCACGTTGGCGGATTTGCCGCCGCAATCGCAGATTCAGGCAATGCTGGGCGGTGCGCCAGACGAGTATTACCTGCTTTCAGGCAGCCACGGCTACGGCTTTGCCGCAAAGCTCGGCGATTTGCATTCGCGCCAAAAGGCAGGCAAAGCCGTGCTGACATTGGACGAAGGCGAAACCGCACTGCCGCCCGTACACATTCCGCAGGCATGGCTGCACCATCCCGATTGCCGCGTGGTGCTGGCAACGGCACAAAACCGCCTGCTCGCATTCGGCATCGGCGAACTCAAAGCCATGGCAAAAGGGCGCGGCCTGCAATTGGTGAAACTGGCGGCGGGCGACACGCTCGCACTGGCAGGCATCGTTTGCGGAGAGGAATACCTGCTCCACATCACAGGCAGGCGCGGCGGACAGCACAAAGAAAGGCTGCGCACCGCCGACATCGCCGGCAAACGTGCGGGCAAGGGCAGGGCGGCAGACTTTTCAGGCTGCCCCCATAAGATAGAAACCGTGCATCCGGACAGCCCGAAAACGGAATAAAGGGTCGCAGTATGATGATAATGAAGAAAAATATCGGCATCCCGCAGGATTGGGACGAAGAGGTGAAGCGCGTTGTCAATATGATTAACATCGCGCGTTTCACCATTCTGTTTTCCCTGCTGATATTCATTGCCGTTATGCACAATGTGCGCGATACCATCACCGCCAGCAGCACGTATCTCCCGCTGGTGCGCCGTGAAGGCTGGCTGCAAATTTGGTGCGCCGTCTATGGCGTGCTGATTTTGTTCAGCCTTGCCAATCCCGCGTGGCAGTTGCAGAAAATCCGCCGCCGGCCCAATCTCAGCGCACTGATAGACATCACCATGATTGCCGCGCTGACGTGGCTGGCAGGCGGCGTGCAGTCGGGGTTCGGCATACTGGTTCTGCCGTTTCTCGCCACCGCGTGCGTATTGAGTTACGGACGTTATCCGCTGCTTTATGGTTCTTATGCCGCGCTGTTGGTGGGGATAGACATTTTTTCGAAGTTCTATCCCTTCCACAAAGGTGCATTCGGCGACAATCTGCCCGTGTTGATGGGGCAGATACTGCTGATTGCCGCGTGCTACATCGTACCGATGCTCACGTCCTATTCGTCCCGTTACCTTGCCCAGGCTGAAGAAACCATCAGCGAGCATAAGCGCGCCTTTGAACGCCTCACCGCGCTCAACGAAATTGCCCTGTCGCGCATTCAGGAAGGCGTAATCGTGGTAGATGCCGAGTGCCGCGTGTGGCAGTTCAACCGTCAGGCCAAGCAGTATTTCTCCGAATTGGAGCTCAACCACACCGCCCATTTTGCCAACGGGCTGGTGCAGAACTGGCAGCTTAAACCCGACTACCCGTTTGAAACCCTCTCGCTGCTGAACGACACCATGATGTATGTGCGCGCCGTTCCCGCCATGCAGGAAGACAACGAACTGCTGATGCTGTTCCTGCGTTCCCAGCGCGAACGGCGTGCCGAGGCCCAAACCGAAAAACTCACCGCTTTGGGTATGCTCACCGCCAACTTCGCCCACGAAATCCGCAACCCGCTCTCTGCCATGCGCCAGGCCAGCGGGCTTTTGCAGGAAAACGCGGAAGAATCGCAAGACCCCGTTCAGCTCAAACTCAGCGGCGTGATAGAGAAAAACATCGCCCGCATAGACAAGATGATTGAAGACATCTCCATGCTCAACAAGCGCGACCGCATCAACACCGAAGACATCAGGCTGCCTTATTTCTGGTTCAACTTCGTGCAGGAATTTTATCTGGCCCATCCCGATGCCAAAGGCTGCCTGAAACTGGACGCGCCCAACGGCATCAGCTTCATCGCCGAGTTTGACGCAATGCACTTGCAGCAGATTTTGTGGAATTTGTGTAACAACGCATGGCGGCACAGCAGCAAAGGGCCCGACAGCATCACCGTCAGCCTGCGCCTGTTCGGGCGGAACAACATCGCCCTGCGCGTGTGGGACGACGGCGCAGGCGTTCCCGAAAGCGTGCAGACCCACCTGTTCGAACCCTTCAACACCACCCAAAAAGACGGCACGGGCTTGGGGCTTTATGTCGCCCGCGAACTCGCCCACGCCAACAAAGGCGACCTAACCTATGTCGCCCATGCCAAATCCTTTGAACTTATCCTGCCGAGAACCAAAAAAGATGAGCAACAACCTTGACCGCCCCGTTCTGGTAGTGGATGACGAAGCCGACATCCGCGATTTGATGGAAATGACCCTGATGAAGATGGGTTTGCGTGTAGACACCGCCGAAGGCGCGCGCGCCGCCCTCGCCAAACTGGACAGCGAAAAATACTCGCTCGTGCTGACCGATATGCGTATGCCCGACGGCTCCGGGTTGGAAGTCGTCCGCCACATCACCAAGAAAAACCTTGATGTGCCCGTGGCTGTCATCACCGCCTTCGGCAACGCCGACCAAGCCGTGCAGGCATTGAAAGAAGGCGCGTTTGACTATCTGCAAAAACCGATAACGCTGGCACAACTGCGCACATTGGTGAAGTCCGCCATCAAAGTGCAGGAAGACAACGCCTCCGCCCCAAAAATTCCCAAAACCAAGCTGTTTGCAGACGAGCCCGCTGAAAGCGCGCCCGTTCCCCCCGTTCAGGCTGCACCCCCGTCCGAGCCCGCCGCCGAAACCAAACCGCGCGCCATCAAATCGGCAAGGCAGCCTGAAAAAGCCGCAACGGCTCCCGCCAAAAACGGCACGGGTCTGAAAGCCGATGAAGACCTGCCGCGCCTGCTTGGCTCATCCCCGCAGATAGAAACCGTCCGCAACCTGATACGCAAGCTCGCCCACACCACCGTGCCCGTGTATATCTCCGGCGAAAGCGGTTCGGGTAAAGAGCAGGCGGCCCGCAGCATCCACGAACTTTCACCGCGCAAAGACGCACCGTTTATCGCCGTGAACTGCGGCGCGATTCCCGAAAACCTGATGGAGAGCGAATTCTTCGGCTACAAAAAAGGCAGCTTCACCGGCGCAGACCAAGACCGCTTGGGCTTCTTCCAACACGCCCACGGCGGCACGCTGTTTTTGGACGAAGTTGCCGACCTGCCGCTTGCCATGCAGGTGAAACTGCTGCGCGCCATTCAGGAAAAAGCCGTGCGCCGCATCGGCGATGCGCAGGAAGTGAAAGTGGACGTGCGGATTATTTCCGCCACCCACAAAAACCTTGCCGCGCTGGTGGAAAGCGGCGCGTTCCGCCAAGATTTGTTCTACCGCCTCAACGTCGTTACCCTCAATATGCCCGCCCTGCGCGAAATGCACGAAGACTTGGCAAACCTCATCCAATACCTGCTGCAAAAACATCAGGCAGGTAACATCGGCATGACGGACGAAGCCCGCGAAGCCCTGCTGCGCTACAACTATCCGGGCAACTTCCGCGAACTGGAAAACATCTTGGAACGCGCCGTTGCGCTGGCCAGCGGCAACATCATCGGCGTGGACGATTTGCAAATCAATCTGGATCCGCTCAATCCTGCCACCGAATTTGAAGGCACCAACCAGCACCAAGTGGTGAACGGGTTGCCGAACTTCCAAATGGGCAGCACGCAGATACAGGATTATCTGGACGACATAGAACGGCAGATTCTGGAATACGCGCTGCGGCTCACACAAGGCAACCGTACCCAGGCCGCAAAAGCTTTGGGCATCAGCTTCCGTTCCATGCGTTACCGCTTGGAGCGGCTGAATATAGACGTGGAATAATCCCCCGCTCCCCGCCCGGTTAGAAACAGAACAGGCAGCCTGAAAACCCGTTTCAGGCTGCCTTTGAACATACTATAGTGGATTAAAATAAAAATGAGACAAGGCGGCGAGCCGCAAGGCGTACAGGTAGTACGTCAAGGCGAGCCAACGCCGTATCATTGCGATTTTAATCCACTATAAACACGTGTAAAGCAAGTGCCCGCCCCACACAATAAGCTCAACGTTCGGGAAGCGGGGCGCAGAGAAATATGCCAAAGACGGGGTTTGGCAAACGTTTCAGGCTGCCTCTGCCCCGTTATTCGACAGCGCGCGCCACACGGCCAAAGCATCCGCCGTTTCGCGTACATCATGCACGCGCACAACCGCCGCCCCCTGTTGCACCGCAAACAGAGCCGCCGCCACACTGCCCGCCGCACGCTCCGCAGGCTGCTCCCGCCCCGTGATTGCACCAATCATGCGTTTGCGCGACACACCCGCAAGCTGCGGCAGCTTGTGGCGCAGGGGCAGGCTGCCGAGCCGCCGCATCAGCGCAATGTTGTGCGCCAGCGTCTTGCCGAAACCGAAACCCACGTCCAGCACGATACGCGCCGCATCCATGCCCGCCGCCAGACACGCATCCGCACGCGCATCCAGATACTGCGCCACTTCGGCAGCAATATCGGCATAGCGCGGGTCGTCCTGCATGTTTTCAGGCTGCCCTTTCATGTGCATCAGGCACACGCCGGCACGCGATTGCGCCACGGTTTCCAGCGCGCCCGCATCTTCCAGTGCCTGCACATCGTTGATGATGTCTGCCAGCCCGCCGTCCAGCGCGCGCCGCATCACTTCCGCCCGCCGAGTATCCAAACTGACCGGCACATTCCAGCGCGACACCTCCGCCAGCACGGGCGCAACACGCCGCCACTCCTCATCGGGCGGCACGGGCGGCGCATTCGGGCGCGTGGATTCGCCGCCGATGTCCAAAATATCCGCACCGTCCGCCAGCAGCTTTTCCGCATGCCGCAAGGCAGCCTGAACGCTGTGGGAATACACGCCGCCGTCCGAAAACGAATCGGGCGTGATATTGGCGATGCCCATGATTTTGGGCGATGACAAATCTATGGAAAAACGGGCAGTCTGCCAAACCGGCTTCATGTTTCCTCCGCAAAAACGAGATGGTGTGGTGGGTTATATAGTCGATTAAAATAAAAATGAGACAAGGCGGCGAGCCGCAAGGCGT
>CAUQSD010000015.1:0-34870 GCA_963520685.1 uncultured Kingella sp.
ATTCATTTCAGAAGCTTATCACTATATTGAGTGATTTTGCTTCCTAAGCCCCTATGGAAATATTTTCAAGCGTTAAGAGATAAGAGTTTTGCAAAGGTTTCAGGCAGCCTGAAACCCGTCTATCCCCGTCTGTTCAGCTTCGCCGACAGCCAGTTACCCGCCGCCTGCACCGCCGCCACCATCACACCCAACAGCAGCACAACCGCCGCCATCACGTCAGGCATATAACGCTGGTGTCCGTAACGGATACCCAAATTGCCGATGCCGCCGCCGCCAATCAGCCCCGAAGCCGCGCTTTCGCCCAAAATAGCAATAATCAGGATGGTAACGCTCAAAACCAATCCCGAACGCGCCTCGCTCAACAACACATTGAACACAATTTCGCGCGGCGAAGCCCCCATTGCCTGAGCCGCCTCCACAATGCCGCGCGGCACTTCTTTCAGGT
Source organism: uncultured Kingella sp. (assembly GCA_963520685.1). Lineage (GTDB taxonomy): Bacteria > Pseudomonadota > Gammaproteobacteria > Burkholderiales > Neisseriaceae > Kingella_B. The sequence goes on from CAUQSD010000015.1 coordinate 446, forward strand.
TCTGCTCCACCAGCCGTGCAAACGCAAAGCTCGCCGCAATACTCAGCGACACCGAAGCCGCCACCGGTCCGAACGAAGTGCCGACCAACGCCCGCGCCAGCGGCATCACCACAATCATCAGGATGACGAACGGGAACGAACGCATAAAGCTCACCAAAGTCCCCAACGTCCGGTGCACAAAACGGTTGGCAAAAATCTGCCTGTCCGCGCTGGTATAAAGCCAAATGCCCATTGCGCCGCCGGCAACAATGCCGAAAGCAGCGGAAATACCCACCATCACCAGCGTTTCACCAATGGCCTGATAAAACTCGGGCAGCAGGGAAATAAGGTTGTTAAAATCCATAAACCAATCTTTTTATTTGTGAAACCGCCGTTTCAGGCTGCCTGAAACGACACATCGTCCTCGCGCAGCAATTCCTTGCCGATTTCCGACTCCGCAAAAATAATCCCCTTACGCACATCCGCCACTTCCAAAAGCCTGCCGTTATGCAGCAGCGCGGTGCGCCGGCACAGGCGGCGGATAACGTTCATTTCATGGGTAACCAAAACAATGGTGACGTTAAAGCGCGTGTTGATGTCTTTCAGGCAGCCCAGAATGCTGCGCGTGGTAATCGGATCGAGTGCCGAAGTCGGCTCGTCCGCCAAAATCACCTTCGGATTCGGCGCAAGCGCACGGGCAATGCCGACACGCTGCTTCTGCCCGCCCGAAAGCTGCGCGGGATAATGCCCCGCCCGCTCTGACAGGTTCACCACTTCCAAACACTGCGCCACGCGCGCCGCAATCTTCGCCTTGTCCCAGCCCGCAATTTCCAGCGGAAACGCAACGTTCCCCGCCACCGTGCGGTTGCTCAGCAGGTTGAACTGCTGAAAAACCATGCCGATGTTTTGGCGTGCGCGGCGCAGTTCGGCAGCGTTCATCGCAGTCAGGTTCTGCCCATCCACCCGCACCGTCCCGGTGTCGGGGCGTTCTAACAGGTTGATGAGCCGCAGCAGCGTGGATTTGCCCGCACCCGAATAACCCATCAGTCCGAAAATCTCGCCTTGGCCGATGTGCAGGCTGATGGGTTCAACGGCAGAAAACCAACCCTTGCCGCGCGTTTCATATTTTTTGGAAACATTGTCCAAATCAATCATATTTTTCCCACAGTCAAGCAATTAAGCCCGATGTGCAGGCACAGCGGGCATTTTTCAGGCTGCCTGAAAACGGCAGCATAACGCATAAAACGCGTGTGGAATGTAATGCTTTCTTCCTGTTTTGTCAAAGATTTTCTTTTGTCAGAACAAGCACGTATAGCCTCCCGTAATTCAAGCAATTGTTAATATAAATTGCATTTTTCTTTCCGATAGCTATAATTCGCTTCCGTTGATTAACCGATTTTTTTGGAGGTAATAAAATGTCCGTACAGATTAAAACCGCTGCCGAGTTGGAAGGCAAAAACGTTCCCTCAGTTGTTTGGCATACCCGCAAAGACGATGCTTGGGTTGACGTGTCCAGCGACAGCATCTTCAAAGGCCGCACCGTAGCCGTGTTCAGCCTGCCCGGCGCATTCACGCCCACCTGCTCTTCCACCCACCTGCCGCGCTATAACGAGCTGGCTGCCGAATTCAAAAAACGCGGCGTAGATGAAATCGTCTGCATCTCCGTAAACGACACCTTCGTGATGAACGCATGGCTGGCCGACCAAGATGCCGCCAACATCACCGTTATCCCCGACGGCAACGGCGAATTCACCAAAGGCATGGGCATGCTGGTTTCCAAAGAACAATTGGGCTTCGGCGACCGCTCTTGGCGTTACTCCATGCTGGTGAAAGACGGCAAAATTGAAAAAATGTTCATCGAGCCCGTGAAAGACGGCGACCCGTTTGAAGTTTCCGATGCCGACACCATGCTGAAATACATTGACCCGACTTGGGTTCCGCATGAGTCTGTATCCATCATCACCAAACCCGGCTGCCCGTTCTGCGCCAAAGCCAAAGCTTTATTGAAAGAAAAAGGCTACGCTTACGAAGAAATCGTGCTGGGCCGCGATGCCACCATCACTTCCGTGCGCGCCATCACCGGCAAAGCCACCGCACCGCAGGTATTCATCGGCGGCAAATACATCGGCGGCAGCGATGATTTGGAAGCCTATTTCGCCAAATAATCCGCAATAACGCTCCTAGGGCGGGCATGCAGTTTTCTCCTCCTTTTTTGCATGTGCGCCCCCCGAACAAAACTTTACGGGTTGTTCGGGCAGACAGGTTGGAAAAACAGCCCGTCTGCCCGAACAACCCTTTTTGCAGCCGTTCCGAAGCGCAATCGGGGCGGCTGCGTTTTGATACAATATCCGCCTTTCAGGCAGCCTGAAAACAGGGAAAACAAAACATGATTGCGCTTATCCAAAGGGTTTCACACGCGGAAGTTTCCGTGCAGGGAGAAACCGTTGCCCGCATCGGAAGCGGGCTGCTGGTGCTGCTGGGTGCGGAAACGGGCGACACGCGCCAATCCGCCGACAGGCTGCTGCAAAAAACACTGTCTTACCGCATCTTTGCCGACGGGGAGCGCAAAATGAACCTGAACGTACGCCAGGCGGCGGGCAGCCTGCTGGTGGTGTCGCAGTTTACGCTGGCAGCGGACACGAAAAAAGGACTGCGCCCCGATTTCTCGCGTGCGGCAAAAACCGATGATGCGCGCGCCCTGTATGACTATTTCTGCGCGGAAGCCGCCAAAGAAATCCATACACAAACAGGCGTGTTCGGTGCGGAGATGCTGGTGTCGCTTGCCAATGACGGGCCGGCGACCTTTTGGCTGCAAACCTGATTTCAGGCTGCCCCAAAATGCAGGGCGTGCGGAGCAGCCGCCCCTATCCCATTTCATTTCGCAAAGAACAAAACCATATCCGGTTTCTTAGTGATTTCGTCTTAACCCATTGTCAGAAGGAAACAATAATGCAGAATACCCAACGCGACCTTACCCGCATCCGCCACAACACCAAAATCGTTGCCACGCTGGGCCCCGGCAGCAACAACGTGGAACTGCTGCGCGACATGATTGCCATCGGCGGGCTGCACGTTGTCCGTTTCAATTTCAGCCACGGCACGCCCGAATTCCACGAAGAAAATGCCCGCATCGTACGCGAGGCCGCGCGTCAGGCAGGTTTGGAAGTGGCGATTATGGCGGATTTGCAGGGGCCGAAAATCCGCATCTCCAAAATTGCGGGCGGCGGCATCCGCGTGGAGGCGGGCGAGCCGCTGCTGTTTGATGCCGCATTTGCGGGCGAGGGCACGCGCGAGCGGGTGGGCTTGGATTACCGCGAACTGCCCAATGACGTGCAGGCGGGAGACGTGCTGTTGTTGGACGACGGACTGCTGACCGTAACCGTAAAAAGCGTGTCGGGCAGCGAAATACACACCATCTGCAATAACGGGCATTTTTTGAAGTCAAACAAAGGCATCAACAAACAGGGGGGCGGGCTGTCCGCCGGCGCACTCACTGAAAAAGACTTTCGCGATTTGAAAACGGCGGTGGGCATCGGCTGCGATTATCTGGCGGTCAGCTTTGTGAAAAATGCCGAAGACATGAACATCGCCCGTGCCGCAGTGGCGGACGAATGCGCCAAGCTGGGCGTAACAACGCTGCCCGGGCTGGTGTCCAAAATAGAGCGCATAGAAGCAATTGAGAATTTGGACGAAATCATTCTCGCATCGGACGGCATCATGGTGGCGCGCGGCGATTTGGCGGTGGAAGTCGGCAATGCTGCCGTGCCCGCGCTGCAAAAACGCATGATACGCCGCGCCCGCGAACTGCGCCGTTTCAGCATCACCGCTACGCAGATGATGGAATCCATGATTGCCAATCCCGTGCCGACCCGTGCCGAAGTGAGCGACGTCGCCAATGCCGTTTTGGACGGCACGGATGCAGTGATGTGTTCTGCGGAAACCGCCGTGGGCGCATATCCGTTTGAAACCGTGCGCCAGATGGCTCTGATTTGCGCCGCTGCCGAAAAAGAACAGGATTCGCTGGTAGGCACGGCGGACGATGTCGGTTCGGACGGCAGCGTGCCGCAGGCAGTGGCGGGCGGTGCGGTGTATCTGGCACGCCAGCTTGACGCCAAAGCCATCGTTGCACTTACCGAAAGCGGCGATTCCGCCTTCCAAGCCAGCCGCTACGGCATCCTGCTGCCGATTTATGCGGTTACGCCCAACGAAAAAGCGCAACGGCGCATGGCGATGTATCGCGGCGTACGCCCGATGAAGGCGCACACGGATAAAAATCAGAAAAAGGCCTGCGACGATGTGGAAGCATTTCTGGTGGAGCGCGGCGTGCTGAAACCGGGCGATTTGTACATCATCACCAGCGGCGAGAGAATGCGCGAATCGGGCGGCACCAACACGCTGCAAGTGGAAGTGGTTCGGTAGCACAAGGCAGCCTGAAAACGGTTTCAGGCTGCCTTCGGATGCGGAACGCGCAGGCTGCGACCGTATCGGTTTTCCGGTAACTCTGCCATATGCTCGTGTGGTAAACGGTTTCAGGCTGCCTGAAACCAACATATTGCACCGCGTGGGCATAAATGCCCACCCTACATGTATAGTGGATTAAAATAAAATGAGACAAGGCGGCGAGCCGCAAGGCGTACAGGTAGTACGTCAAGGCGAGCCAACGACGTATCATTGCCATTTTAATCCACTATATTCAAACAATCTTTAAAATCAAGAATATTAGGTTAAAGATAGGGTGGGCACTTGCTGCCCACGCGTCCATCCATACCCAAAGGCAGCCTGAAAAGTATCTGCGGCAGTGGTTTGGCTATCCCTGCCACAGTTGGCGGACGCGCGCCAAGTCTTCGTAAGTGTCCACACCCGCAGGCGGGGCGGCATCCAGCAGGGCAACGGCAACGGCGTATCCGTTCCACAGCACGCGGAGCTGTTCCAAGCTTTCAACGGTTTCCAAGGGGGAAGGCGGCATGGCGGCATATTGCCGCAGAAAACCTGCGCGGTAGGCATAGATGCCGATGTGGCGCAGCGGGGGGGGATTGGGCAGTTTCAGGCTGCCTGAAAGCATGATGTTGCGCGGGTAGGCGATGGGAGCGCGGCTGAAATAGAGGGCGTTGCCGTTTCTGTCCAACACGGTTTTGACGCAATTGGGATTTTGGAACTCGGCGAAATCGTGAACGGGGCAGGCGGCGGTTGCCATGGGTGCGCCGCTTTGAGCCAGCTTGGCAGCAACGGCGGCGACGGTTTCGGGCGGCATCATGGGTTCGTCGCCCTGCACGTTCACAACGGTTTCGTTCTCGGGCAGCCCCAAAATTTGGGCGGCTTCGGCAAGGCGGGAAGTGCCGCTTTGGTGGTGTTCGCCGGTTAAGATGCAGGGGATGCCGTGCGCGGTGCAGGCTGCCTGTATGTCGGGGTGGTCGGTGGCGACGACGGTTTGGCGGGCGGCGGATTTTTGCGCCTGCTCGGCAACGCGCACGACCATTGGCTTGCCGCCGATGTCGGCCAGTGCTTTTTCGGGCAGGCGGGTGGACGAGAACCGCGCGGGAATGATGACGGTAAAGGAAGCACTCATACCTGCGTTTCCAGTTCGGCGGCGGTGAGGGGGCGTGCTTCGTTTTCCAGAAGAACGGGGATGCCGTCGCGGACGGGGAAGGCGAGGCGTGCGGCGGCACTCCACAATTCGCGGGTTTCGGGGTGGTATGCCAGCGGGGTTTTGGTGAGGGGGCAGACGAGTTTGTCCAGATATTTCTGCTGCATGGGATGTCCTTTATTTTGTGCTGTGTGTGGCTGATGTATGCGGGATAAAACTGCAATACCCGCTGCCTATGCGGTTTCAGGCTGCCTTTGTACGCAAAACGCGGGCGGCAGGTGCCACCCTACGGAGACTGCCTGCGCGTTCCGTGCTCCAAGGCAGCGTGCATCCATCCTGCCACATATAGTCGATTAAAATTGCAATGATACGGCGTTGGCTCGCCTTGACGTACTACCTGTACGCCTTGCGGCTCGCCGCCTTGTCTCATTTTTATTTTAATCGACTATAAAAAGATGCAGGCTGCCTGAAACTGCGCCTGTGTGCGGATTTTACACGTTTGGGGCAGTTTCAGGCAGCCTGAAAGGGGGGTGGCATTCAGCTTCCCACGGGGCTGCCGTCCGTACCGAACATGACGCGGGCGGTGTTGAGCATCTGGCAGGAGAATCCCCATTCGTTGTCGTACCACGCGAACACTTTGGCAAGGTTGCCTTCGGAAACTTTGGTGAGCGTGGCATCAAAGATGCTGGCCTGCGGGGAGTGGTTGAAGTCGCCGGAGACGAGGGGCAGGGTATTGATGTCCAACACGCCTTTCAGGCTGCCTTGGGCGGCTTCCTGCATCAGGCGGTTGATTTCTTCGGGCGTGGTGTCGCGCGCGGCTTCAAAGGTGAAATCCACCAGCGACACGTTCACGGTCGGCACGCGGATGGCCCAACCGTCCAGCTTACCGGCAAGCTCGGGCAGCACCACGCCCACGGATTTTGCGGCACCGGTTTTGGTGGGAATCATGTTCTCCATGCCGCTGCGGGCACGGCGCAGGTCGCTGTGGCGCACATCGGTGATGACTTGGTCGTTGGTTACGGCGTGGACGGTGGTCATCAGCCCTTTGTTGATGCCGATGCTGTTTTGCAGAACATAAGCAACGGGGGCAAGGCAGTTGGTGGTGCACGAGCCGTTGGAAATCACGGTCATGCTGTCGGTGATAATCCGGTGGTTCACGCCGTAAACCACGGTTGCGTCCACGCTGCCTTTCGGGGGGGCGGAAATCAGCACTTTCTTCGCACCCGCATCCAAATGAAGCTGCGATTTTTCTTTGCTGCAAAACGCGCCCGTGCATTCCATCACCAAATCCACATCCAGTTCGCGCCACGGCAGCTCGGCCGGATTGCGCGTGGAGAAATAAGGGATTTTTCTGCCGCCGATAAGCAGATGCCGTTCGTCGTGCGACACGGGAACGGGAAAACGCCCATGTACGCTGTCAAACTGCGTCAGATGGGCGTTGGTGTTGAGGTCGCCGCTGCCGTTTACGGCAACGATGTTGAACTGGTCGGACAAACCGTATTCGTAAACTGCGCGCACCACTTGGCGGCCGATGCGTCCGTAGCCGTTGATTGCTATGTTGATTGCCATGCCGTTTCCTTTCTTTGGCGGAAATATTTGCAAAACGCCCCTGCAATCGGGCGGCGCGGATTATAGCGCAAAGGGCTACACGGGACTACATCAACATACGACAAGGCAGCCTGAAAACCGTTCCAAGCGGGTTTCAGGCTGCCTTTGCGTTTTCAGGCTGCCCTGTTATAGGAGATTAAAATAAAAAATAGACAAGACGGCGAGCCAACGCCGCATCATTGCGATTTTAATCCACGATATTCAGGCCACACCCGCGCCCTGCCCTTCCAGCCACGTCCGGATGCGCCGCAGCAGCGCGTCTGCCGACAAACCCATTTCGTCCAGCAGACGGGCCGTGTCGCCGTGTCCCGTAACCTGGTCGGGGATACCGCACAGCAGCGTCGGTTTCAGGCTGCCCTGGGCGGCCAGGCTTTCCAGCACCGCGCTACCAGCGCCGCCCTGCACGGCGTTCTCTTCAACGCACACCAGATAATCGTGCGACTGCGCCAATTCCACCAGCAATGCGTCATCCATCGGTTTGACAAAACGCATATCGGCAACGGTGGCATCCAGCTCTTCGGCAACGGCAAGCGCAGGCTGCACCATGCTGCCGAACGCGATAAGCGCAATACCTTTTCCGCGCCGCCGCACCACACCTTTGCCGATTGCCACAGTTTCCAAACTGTGCGGCAGTTCCAGCCCAATGCCCGTGCTGCGCGGATAGCGCACGGCGGCGGGGCGGTCCAGCGCGTAGCACGACGACAGCAGCAGGCGGCACTCCTGTTCGTCGCTGGGCGCGGCAACCACCATATTCGGCACGCAGCGCAGGTAGCTGAAATCATATACGCCCGCATGGGTCGGACCGTCTGCCCCAACGATACCGGCCCTGTCCACGGCAAAGAGGACGGGCAGGTTTTGCAGGGCGACATCGTGCAAAAGCTGGTCATAAGCGCGCTGCAAAAAGGTGGAATAAATCGCCACCACAGGCTTTGCACCCGCGCATGCCATGCCGGCGGCAAAGGTTACGGCGTGCTGCTCGGCAATGCCGACATCAAAACAGCGGTCGGGAAATTCTTTGGCAAACGCCACCAGTCCGCTGCCTTCGGTCATGGCGGGGGTGATGACGGTCAGGCGGCTGTCGGCGCGCGCTTGGTCTGCCAACCAGTCTGCGAATACTTCGGTGTAGGTCGGCGGCGTTTTCAGGCTGCCTGAAACGCTGCTGCCCGCGGCGGGGGTTTTGCCGATGGCGTGGTATTTGACGGGGTCGTTTTCGGCCAGCTTGTAGCCCTGCCCTTTTTTGGTGATGACATGCAGCAGGCGCGGACCGGTTTTGCTGCGCAGCTCCCGCAGTACGCTGACGAGCTGTTCCACATTATGTCCGTCCACTGCGCCCGTATAGGCAAAGCCGAAATTTTCAAAAAGCGACAGGTTCTGCTGCACGTGTTCGCTTTCGCTGGCCATGGTTTTGATGGTTTTTTCGGCTTTTTCCGCCATTTCCTTCACCGGCGCGGGCAGCTTGTCCAATACTTTTGCCGACTGGCTTTTGATTTCGTGCAAAACGCTGCGGAAATCGCGCATAACATGGCGTGCCAGATGTTTGGGCAACGCGCCGACATTGTGCGAAATGGACATTTCGTTATCGTTGAGGATAACCAGCAAATCTATGTCTTCCATGTCGCCCGCGTTGTTCAACGCTTCAAACGCCTGCCCCGCAGTCATTGCGCCGTCGCCGATGATGGCAACGCTTTTGGCATTGCTGCCTGAAAGCCTGTCTGCCGCCGCCATGCCCAACGCCGCACCGATGGAAGTGGACGAATGCCCCACGCCGAATACGTCGTATTCGCTTTCGCTGCGTTTGGGAAAGCCTGCCAGCCCGCCGTATTGGCGCATGGTGTGCATCCTGTCCCTGCGTCCGGTCAGGATTTTGTGCGGATAGGTTTGGTGTCCGACATCCCATACCAAGTGGTCGTGCGGTGCGTCATATACGTAATGCAGCGCGATGGTCAGTTCCACCGCGCCGAGATTGCTGGCGAAATGCCCACCCGTTTTGCTGATGCTGTCCAGCAAAAAGGCGCGCAGTTCCTGCGCGGCTTCGGGAAGCTGGGCAATGCTCAATTTTTTCAAATCTTTGGGACTTTGGATTTGGTCTAGCAGGGGCGTTTTCATGGTTGTAGTCGTGTGTTGGCGGAAAAACAGGGCGGATTATAGTGGATTAAAGCGGATTGGCGCAGGGGTTCGCCCTGCGCCATTGTGATGCCGATAGGGGTGCGGAAGGTTTCAGCGTTGCGGTTCGGCATAGCGCAAAAGCCGTGCGCACAACCCGAAGCCGATTACCGCCGCAAGCAGGAAAGCGACATACGACACGCCGTGCCATGTGCCGAAGCTGCCGCCCAAAAAGCCTTGCAGCCAGTTCTGCCTGCCGGTTTTCAGGGCTTCCACCACCGGTGTAATCAAAAATTCGTTTACGGCCAAAAGGGCGAGCAGGATGCCTGCCCACAGCGGCACGCGGTTGCGGTAATAACCCGTGCGGTTATCGGCGCGCGCCAGCAGGAATACGATGAACCAAACAACCAGCCCAAACAGATTGGCGGTATGGAACAGGCTGCCTGAAATACTGCCTGCCAAGGCTCTGCCGTCTGCAACGTCTTTCAGCCGCTCAAATGCAACGGGGGCGGCGATACAGCCGAAGCCGATGTGCAGCCCCAACCACAGGCTGATGAGCAGAGCGGTGAAACGGCGCATGGGGTGTCCTTTCCGTGTGCAGAAAAGGACGTATCATAGCGGATTGCGCCAAGCCGCCTTGTCAAGTTTTGCAAAGATTCAGGCTGCCCGAAACCATAAAAACGGTTTTCAGGCAGCCTGAACGGTGCGGCATCGGATTTTCAGACGTATTCCACGCTCAATATGTCGTATTCGCGTACGCCGCTGGGGGCTTGGACTTCGGCAACATCGCCTTCTTCTTTGCCAATCATGGCGCGGGCAATGGGCGAATTGACGGAAATCTTGAAGGATTTGATGTCGGCCTCGTCGTCGCCGACTATCTGATAGGTGGCTTCCTCACCCGTTTCCAAGTCGGACACGGTTACGGTTGCGCCGAACACGATGCGTCCGTCTGCATGGACTTCTTTGGGATTGATAATCTGTGCGTGCGCGAGTTTGTGTTCCAATTCGGAAATGCGGCCTTCAATAAAACCTTGGCGTTCTTTGGCGGCTTCGTATTCGGCGTTTTCGGACAAATCGCCGTGGGAGCGGGCTTCGGCAATGGCGGCAATGATTTCGGGGCGCGCCACGCTTTTGAGCTGCTGCAATTCGGCTTTCAGCTTCTCCGCGCCGGCAACGGTTAGGGGGATTTTCTTCATAGCGGTTTGTTCTCCAAATGTCTGCGGACGCTTTTCAGGCTGCCTGCAAACGGATTCGGCTGCTTGTTTTCCGCCCAAGCCGCCGTTAAAAATATATCAAAAAAGACAAGCCGCGCGGATGGCGGCTTGCCAATGGAAAATCTGTTGGCGCGCATTGTACCAAAATCGGCACAAAAGGCAATGTTTTCAGACTGTTTCTACTGCAACGGTTTCATGCCCATAAATTCCATCAGGAAATTGGTGAAGGCGGGGTTATTGGGCTTTTCACGCATATTGGGCCACCGCTGCTGCCAGCCGCGCAGTGCGTTCTCCACTGCTGCGCGCGCCTGTGCCGCGTCTATGCTGCCGCGCTGGTTGTCCACGGCGGAACGCTGGTATACCTCATACACGCTGTCGTCCACGCTGTTGCGGCCGACAAGGTTTTGGCGGAAACGGTTGAGGTGCTGCGCCGCCTGTACTTTGGTCATCTGCCCCGCACGCACCTGCCCGCCCAGACGTTGGGCTTCGGCACGGATTTTGGCAACATCCGTCCAGTGGCTCTGCGCCAGACGGAAGCCCTGCGGGGACACGCTTCTGCTCTGCTGGACAGGCGGGGGATACGCGCTTTGGCAGGCGGAAAGGGCGGCGGCAACGGCGGCGGCGGCCAGTATTTTTTTCGTCATGGTTCCCTCCACGGAAATGCTTTACGGTACGGTGCGCGATATTAACCGATTTTTACGCGCGCGCAAAGTTTAGGCAGCCTGAAACGCTTGGAACACGGTTTTCAGGCTGCCTTATCGGGCTGCGTTACGCCAAATCTGCATACAGCACGGTTGAAAGATACCGTTCGCCGCAGGAAGGCAGCACGGTTACGATAAGCTTGCCTGCGTTTTCGGGTTTTGCCGCCAGTTGCAATGCGCTCCACACCGCTGCGCCCGAAGAGATGCCGGCAAGAATGCCTTCTTTTTCGGCAAGGGCGCGGGCGGTGCTGACGGCATCTTCGTTGGACACGGCAATCACGCCGTCATAGATGCCGGTGTTGAGCGTGTTGGGGACGAAACCCGCGCCAAGCCCTTGGATGGCGTGCGGCCCTTTCTGTCCGCCGCTCAATACGGCAGACCCTGCGGGTTCAACAGCATATACCTGCACTTGGGGCTTTCTAGCTTTCAGCACTTCGCCCACGCCGCTCAATGTGCCGCCCGTGCCCACACCTGCCAGAAAAATATCCACTTGGCCGTCGGTATCGCGCCAGATTTCTTCGGCAGTGGTTTGGCGGTGGATTTCCGGATTAGCAGGGTTGTCGAACTGGCGGGGCATGAAATAGGTATCGGGATTGTTTTTGACAAACTCTTCGGCTTTGGCGATTGCGCCGTTCATGCCCTCGGCGGCGGGGGTGAGGACAAGTTCCGCACCGTATGCGCGCAGAAGGATGCGCCGCTCTTTGCTCATGCTTTCGGGCATGGCGATGATGAGTTTGTAGCCCTTGGCGGCGCAGACCATCGCCAACCCGATACCGGTGTTGCCCGAGGTGGCTTCCACGATGGTGCTGCCTGCTTTCACCTTGCCTTCGCGCTCGGCGGCTTCAAGCATGGCGATGGCGATGCGGTCTTTCACGCTGCTGCCGGGGTTGAAGTATTCCAGTTTAACGGCAATACGCGCGCCCAAACCTTCGGTCAGGCGGTTGAGTTGCAGAAGCGGAGTGTTGCCGATGAGTTCGGTGATGCTGGCGGCGATGTTCATATTGGTTCCTTTGCATAAGATTCGGACAAGATAACACCGCCATGCTACACAGCGGCGGCGGCATGATAAAGGAATTTGTAACGATTTGTTTTAGAACCTTGCGGCATATGCCGTGCGGCTGACGGCGCACGGGCTATGGTAAATCAAAATATCGCAATGTTGCTGTATTGCCCGGCCTTGGCATACCTAATCGGTCCGTCCTGCGGCTCGCGCTTTCCGTGTTCCAAGGCAGTATGAAACTGTGCGGACAAACATAAATACCCGCCCTGCAAAATCGGCATTGTGTGTGCCGATTTCTTTTTGTGTTGGCTATATAATGCCGCTTTTTTTTGCGTTTTCAGGCTGCCTGAAAACGGGATACGGGGTTTTCTGCCGATGGGTTCTTCTGTGATGGGTGCGCCGCCCGTTTTGCGTTTGGCGCAGGCGGCGTGGCTGGGGCTGGTGGTTCTGACGCTGCTGTGGGACTGGCTGCTGGCACCGTTGGGAACGGGACGTGTGCTGCTGCTGGTCAAGCTTGTGCCGCTCATGCTGCCTTTGCGCGGCATCCTGAGCGGCAGGGTTTATACCTTCCAATATTGTTCTATGCTGGTGCTGGCGTATTTTTGCGAGAGCGTGATGCGCTGGTTTGACCTGTCGGCGGCAAGCCGCGTGCTGGCGGCGGGGGAGACGCTGCTGTCTGCGGCGTTTTTCGTCTGCTGCCTGCTGTATCTGCAACGGTTTAAAAAGAAAAAGGATTGAGTTTTATGGAAACCCGCAATCGGGAAAATCTGTTTGCGCGCGAAATGCTGCCGCTTTGGCTGGGGTTGGTGTTGGTGGCGGTTGTGCCGCTGCTGTCTATTTGGCGTGTGGGGCCGCTGTCCAGCTTTTTTCTGGAAAGCGGCTCGCTGCTGTGCTGTTTGGCGTTTGTGCTGCTGTCGCTGTTTTCAGGCAGCCTGAAAACGAAAATTCCGCCCACTTCGTATTACTTTGCCGCGCTGGCGGTGTTTTGGGCGGCGCAGGCGCGGCTGATGGCGCTGCCTTATGCGGGCGTGAGCGACATGGCGGCGTGGTCGTTTGCGGTGCTGGCTCTGCTGTGCTGGGCATGCCGGGGCTGGACGGCGGCGGTGGGCACAGAGCGTGCGCTGTCGGCTTTGGCGGGCGCGCTGGTTGCCGGCTGCGTGTTTCAGGCTGCCATCGGCTGGCTGCAATACACGGGGGCGGCAGCGGCATTCAAGGGGCTGCTGATGTTCCGCAGCGGCATTGTGGAAGGGCAGTTCGGGCAGCGTAACCATTTTGCGCATTATCTGATGTGGGGCGTGCTCTCGACGGGCTGGCTGTGGTCGCAGCGGCGGCTGCACTGGGCGGCAGCTTTGGCTTTGGCGGCGTTTTTTGCGGCAACGATGGGGCTGACGGGTTCGCGGACGGTATTCGGCTATGTGCTGGCAATGGCGGTGCTGCTGCCGGCATACCGCCTCTTTTCAGGCTGCCTCTCTTCACGGGCGGCTTGGGGGCTGGGCGTGGCGGCAGCGTTGGTTTTGGCGGGGCAGTTTGCGGTGGAACCCGTTTTGCAGATGTTTCAGGATTCTTCCGCCATCACCAGCGCGGCGGAACGCATCAGCCACGGCGCGCAGCTTGAAGGCTCGGGTCGGGGCTACGAATGGCGCAAGGCATGGCAGATATTCCTGTCCGCCCCGTGGTTCGGCTATGGCTGGGGCAGCTATCCGCTGCAAGGTTTTTTGACGGATGTGTACCCCACAGGCTTCCGCCCGTATGAAAACGGCGTGCTGTTCACACACAGCCACAATTCCTTCCTGAACCTGCTGGCGGAAATGGGCATTGTCGGTACAACTCTGGTTTTGGGCGGGCTCGCTTGGGCGGTGCGCGGCTGCTTCCAACGGGCGAACGCGCCTTACGGACTGTTCCTGCTGGCTCTGATGGCGGTGTCGCTGGTTCACAGCGCGCTGGAATATCCGCTGTGGTATGTCTATTTCCTCAGCGTATTCGCCCTGTTCGCCGGCTTTTCACCAAGCGCCTCGGCACGGGAAAACAAAACCGTTTCAGGCAGCCTGAAAATGCGTTATGCCGCCGTAGCCGCAGTCGCCCTGCTGACGGCGGGCGGCATCGTGCGGCTCGGTTTCGCCTACCAGCACCTGCGCAGCGTTTCCGGCAGTGCGGGCAGCGACCCCGTCAAACGCGCCGACAACATCATCGGGCTGCTCACCATCGCCAAAACCGAACCGATGCTGCGCTATTACGCCCAGCTCCAACTGGTGAACTATATAGACCCCGAATCGTCCCATATGCCCGATTGGGCAGAGCAGACGGCACGCGAAGCCATGCGCTTCCGCCCCTATGCCAACGCCCAGCGTTACGCCTTCGCCGCCTACCGCGCAGGGCACACCGCCGAAGCGCGCGAATGGATGAAACAGATGTACCGCTACTACCCCGCCAAAATGCCCGCCTATGCCCGCCCGATTATGAACACCGACTATTATCCCGAACTGCGCGGCGACTACACCGCCGCCTGCCGCGCGTATTACAAAAGCATCGGCGAAACACCGGTGTGCGCCGAAGCCCTACCCGCACTGAAAGACGTGCTGAAAAGCATCGGACACCTCCCCGCATCCGCAGCGGCATCAGGCAGCCTGAAACGTTAAAGCATTCGCCACAAATGAAAAAATTAAACAAACTGCTATGAATGTAAAGATATTGCTGCTAAGATAACCGCGATTTTTACCCTCCCAAACAAAGCAAAGGAAACCGACATGAGCAACCGCGTATTACTGGTGGACGACGACGACGAGCTGACCGACCTGCTGACCGAATATCTGACCAACGAAGGGCTGGAAGTGAACCGCAAGCCCGACGGCGAAAGCGGCGTGAAAGAGATTCTGGACGGCGCGTACGACGTGGTGGTTCTGGACTCCATGATGCCCAAGATGAACGGACTGGACGTACTCAAAACCGTGCGCGCGCAAAGCAAAATCCCCGTCATCATGCTGACCGCCAAAGGCGACGACATAGACCGCATCATCGGCTTGGAAATGGGCGCGGACGACTACGTGCCCAAACCCTGCCAGCCGCGCGAACTTTTGGCGCGCATCAACGCCATCCTGCGCCGCAGCCAGCAGAACACCGATGCCGCCGCATCAGGCAACCTCACCGCCAGCGGCGTAACCCTGTTCCCCGCCAAACGGCAGGCCATGGTGGGCGACAAAATGCTGGAACTGACCAGCACCGAGTTCAACCTGCTGGAAGTGCTGATGCGCCACGCCGGCCAAGTGGTGAGCAAAGACAACCTGTCGCAGGAAGCCTTGGACCGCAAACTCGCCAAGTTTGACCGCAGCATAGACGTACATATTTCCAGCATCCGCCACAAACTCGGCGACGCATCGCTTATCCAAACCGTGCGCGGATTGGGCTATCTCTTCGTTAAGAACTGACAGACAAACCCGCCCCCTGCCACCCGTTTTTCAGGCTGCCCGAAACGCCCACCGCGTATTTTTCAGGCAGCCTGAAAATTTTGCCGCACCAAACCCGTGCCGCCATGCAGCCAGCACACGTAAAACAGAGGCGCGCAATACCGGTTTGCGCAGGACAATACCGTATCATTGCGGTTTTAATCCACTATATATAGTCGATTAAAATAAAAATGAGACAAGGCGGCGAGCTGCAAGGCGTACAGGTGGTACGTCAAGGCGAGCCAACGCCGTATCATTGCAATTTTAATCGACTATAATGCCGCTATTTTTTCCGCACCGCCCATCCGATGAAACTTTTCCAACGCATCTTCGCCACCTTCTGCATGGTCATCATCTGCGGCATCTTCGTCGCCAGCTTTGCTTTTTGGGTGATACAGAACCGCCTGTCCGAAACCCACTTCCAGCAGGCGCGCAACATGGAGACCACGCTGCTTGCCAACGCGCTCATCACCTTCCAAACACAGGGTTCCGCCGCCACCCGCAAACTTTTGCAGCACTGGCAGGTGCCCGCCGCACAAAATATCTACATCATCACCGGCAGCACCCGCACCGACATCCTCAACCGCAAAATCCCCGCCGCCGAAATAGACCAAGCCTACGAATTTGCCCTCAAAAACCCCTCCTCCAACCACGCCGTCCTGTATTACGACCCATACGGCGAAGAATACCTCTTCTTCATCCGCGATTTTGACAAGCCGCGCGTGGAGCGGCTGCCCACCTTTATGATTCCCGGTCTGCCCATTGCCGCCGTGTGGCACGAATTTATTATATTCGGCAGCGTACTCGCCATCGGGCTGCTGCTCGCCTATATTCTGGCCAGCAACATCTCCAAGCCGATACGCATTTTGGAACACGGCATGAACCGCCTCGCATCGGGCGAGCTGGACGCGCGCGTATCGCAGCAGTTGGACGACCGCAAAGACGAACTCTCCAACCTCGGCATCCAGTTTGACAAAATGGCGGCGCAACTCCAACAGCTCGTTGCCAAAGAACGCCACCTGCTGCACCACGTTTCCCACGAAATGCGCTCGCCGCTTGCCCGCATGCAGGCGATTGTCGGGCTGATGCAGTCCCGCCCCGAAAAGCTGGCAGAATATATTGCACGGCTGGAAAGCGAATTGGGACGCATGGACGATTTGGTCGGCGAGCTCCTCACCCTGTCGCGGCTGGAAACCGCCAATATCCCCATGGAAAAAGAGCCGCTGGCCATTGTCCCGTTCATGCACCAGTTGGTGGAAGACTGCCAAGCCCTCGCCCAAAGCAAACACCAAAACATCATGCTGGATACAGGCAGCCTGAAACCAGATGCCCGCCTGTGTGCCAACGAAGGCTACCTATACCGCGCCTTCGACAACGTCATCCGCAACGCCATGAAATACAGCCCCGAAGGCAGCAGCATCCACATCACCATGCGCGAAGACCGCAGGCGGCTCTATATAGAAATCACCGACAACGGCCCCGGCATCAAACCCGAACAGCTTCCGCACATCTTCACCGCGTTCTACCGCGCCGACAGCAGCGCAAACACCAGCGGCACCGGCTTGGGGCTGGCCATCGCCAAACACATTGCCGAACAGCACGATGCCAAACTCGCCGCCGAAAACGCCAAAGACGGCGGCCTGAAAGTACGCTTCGTCTTCCCCCGCACCACCCGCCCCAAATCCGCCAAACACCCCGAAAACTAACCTTTCAGGCAGCCTGAAAACCGAGAAACACCATGCTCATCCTGCTCTCCCCCGCCAAAAATCTGGACGAAACCCCCATGGCCGCCCCCGCAGGCAGCACACAGCCCGCCCTGCTTGGCCAATCCGAAATACTCATGCGCGTGCTGCAACAAAAAAGCCCGCAGGAACTCGCCGCGCTGATGCACATCTCCGACAAGCTCGCTCTGCTCAACGCCGAGCGCAACCAAAACTGGCAGCCCCCCTTCACCCCCGAAAACGCCAAAGCCGCCGTCTATCTCTTCAACGGCGACGTTTACGAAGGCCTCAACGCCGCCACGCTGGATGCCGCCGCCACCGCCTATCTGCAAAACCACGTCCGCATTTTGTCGGGGCTTTACGGCATTTTGCGTCCCTTAGACCTCATCCAACCCTACCGTCTGGAAATGGGCATCCCGCTCGCCAACCCGCGCGGCAACAACCTTTACACATTCTGGGGCAGCCTGATAACCGACGCGCTCAACGCCGAAGCCGGCGGCCGCACCGTCATCAATCTGGCCTCTCAGGAGTACTTCAAAGCCGTGCAGCCTGAAAAACTCACCGCCCGCATCGTCAGCCCCGTATTCAAAGACCGCAAAAACGGGACATACAAAACCATCAGCTTTTACGCCAAACGCGCACGCGGCCTAATGGCACGCTACGCCGCCGAACACCGCATAGAAACCCCCGAAGATTTACAGCAGTTTGACTGCGAAGGCTACCGTTTCAGCCCTGCCGCCTCGTCCGAAAACGAATGGGTGTTCCTGCGGGAAGAAAACAGCGCAGCCTGAAACAGCCGTTATGTTTGTAGGGCGGGTACTGGCTGCCCGCGCGTCCCACGTCCCAAAGCAGCCTGAAAACGCGTGGGCAGCAAGTGTCCACCCTACCTGACTGAAACGCCCCGCCGCAAAACAAAAACAAAGCAGCCTGAAAACCGGATATTAGGTTTTCAGGCTGCCTTATTTCCCAAGTTAGCCATTATCCGCAGCCGTTTCAGGCTGCCTTCGGGGCGCAACGCGTGGGCAGCAGGTACCACCCTACCCTATCTGGATGTTCTGCAAAAACAACGGATGACCTTTAAACCGTGCCGACACGCATGGAAATAAACACACACAACACCGTTTCCCGTAGGGTGGGCACTCGCTGCCCACGCGTCCTCCCGTGAGGCGGGTATATCCGGCATGGTTTCAGGCTGCCTCACCCCCAGTAATAGCGCACCACGTGGAAGAACACGGGCGCGGCAAAACAAATGCCCGCCGCCCCGTCCAGCATGCTGCGTTGCGGATGGTCGGGCCGCCAGTTGCGGATGCCGAAATTGTGCTTGATGGCGGAGAGCACGCCGCTGCCTGCCGAACCCGTCAGGCTGACGAGCAGCCCGCACAGGGCAGCCTGAAACGGGGTAAACGGCGTTATCCAAAACAGCCCCGCCGCCAGCATGGCGGAAGACACGGCGCGTACGCAGGCACACACCGCCTCCCCGTGCCAGCCGCTGCCACGGCGCACAAACTGCCGCCACAGATAGGCCGCAGCACCGCCGCCCTGCATCACCAGCAGCATAAACAGCAGCAAAAGCACGTTCTGCCCTTCGTAGCCGCGTATGTCCAAATCCATCAGCGCGGGAACGTGCGAAAGGCAGTAGACGGTAACCATCACCGCCCATTGTATTTCGGCGGTGCGCTCAAAAAAGTGCGACATATCGCCCGACAGGCAGCCGGCAACGGGCAGCAACAGGAACACATACACGGGGATAAACACCGCCACCATGCTATACCAGCCGATGGCCACGAAATAATATTGCAGCGGCAGGATGGCATAGAAGCACAGGGCAACGGCGTAATGGTCGGCGCGGCGGCGGTATACCTGCGTAACAAATTCGCGCAAGGCAAGAAACGAGATGGCGGCAAACAGGGCAACCATGCCGCCGCGCCCGAGGTACATCATCACCAGCATCAGCACGGCCATGCCCCACCACGATGCCACCTTTGCGTTGAAACTGCGGATGTTCCCAGCAGCTTCCCAACTGCGTCCGCGTTCTGCCAGCCGTCCGGCCAGCGATGCCGCCGCCAGCACGGCGAAAAGTCCGATAAATACTTTTCCCGCCGGCACGGGCAGGGATAACACGCTATTGCCGAACATGACCGTCTTCTCCGTATTGTTCGAGTTTCTGCGGCGGCACGAGTGCCAGCATGGCTTCGCGCGCGCGGTGCAGGAATGCGTCTTTTTCCTCGCCTTCGCGCAGGTGCAGCGGTTCGCCCAGCGACACGCTGCACAGCACGGGTACGGGCACGAGCTTGTTTTTCGGCAGCACGCGGCTGATGTTGTCTATCCACACGGGGACAAAGCCGACATCGGGGTTTTCGCGGGCAAGGTGGTAAATGCCGCTTTTGAAGGGCAGCAGTAGCGTATCGTCGTCGGTGTTGCGTGTGCCTTCGGGAAAGATAATGAGCGAGGCGGGTTCGGCCAGCGCGTCCGTCATCTGCTGTGTAACGGCTTTGGGGTCGCTGCCGTTGCGCATAATCAGCAGTCCGTTGAACACGTGGTTGATAAGGAAGCGTCGGAACGCGCTTTTGAGCCAATAGTCCGCACCGGCAACGGGACGTGCGGCTCTGCGCCATTTTTTGGGCAGCGAAATCCACACCATCACGAAATCGGCGTGGCTGTTGTGGTTGGCAAAATAAACTTTGCGTTCTGGCGAAAAACGGATGTCGCCTTCAAATTTGGTGCGGATGCCCGTCAGAAACGAAACAAGCAGAAAGAGGCTGCCGCCGGTGCAGGCGGCGGCAGCACGCCGGATGAAATTCATGGTCGTGGTTACAGTGGTTTGCCGGAAAGGGCGGATTGTAGCGGACTGGTAAAGATTTGGTAAGAAATAGGGCAGCCTGAAACGGACGGTGGCGTTTCAGGCTGCCTAAGGTCTTTGGGAAATTTCAAATTCGGGTACGGTTCAAAGCAGGGAATTCTGCAAAGGTCTCTGCATATTGCGGATAGCTGCGGACATATATGCCGTCTGTGCGGGAGTCGGCGCGGTGGCCTATCCTGTTTCAGGTTGCCTTTCAAAAGTGGTGGACGATGAGTTTTTTGCCTTTGTAGTCCAACACGTCGGTATCCATGTCAAACAGGGTTTTGATGTTTTCTGCGGTGAACACTTCTTCGGGGCTGCCTGAAAAGCGCACCTGCCCGCCCTGCATGGCGACAACGTGGTCGGCATAAGCGGCGGCCATATTGATATCGTGCAGCACCACCACGGTGGTGCGGCGGTGTTTGCGGTTGAGTTCGCGCAGCAGGCACATCAGGCTGCGGGCGTAATACATATCCAGATTGTTGAGCGGCTCGTCCAGCAGAACATAGTCTGTCTGCTGGCAGAACACCATAGCTATCAGAGCGCGCTGCCGCTGGCCGCCGGAAAGTTCGGTGAGATAGCGGTCGGATAGGTCCTGCAGGTGGAACTGCCCGATTGCCTCTTCCACAATGGCGAAATCGGCAGCGGCAGGACGGCCTTGGTGATAAGGATAGCGTCCGAACAGGAGCAGGTCGCGCACGGAAATGCGGCTGTGGATGCTGTTTTCCTGTGTGAGAATGGAGAGCACTTTGGCCGCTTCGGCAGTGTGCATATCGGCAAGGTTTCTGCCGCCATAGGCAATGCTGCCCGATTCCAGCGGACGCAGCCGCGCCATAAACGACAGCAATGTGGATTTGCCCGCGCCGTTGGGCCCGATAAGCGCGGTGATGCCGCCTTCGGGAATGTTGAGCGAAACATCGTTGAGGATGGGGCGCGCGCCAATATGAAATGAGACGTTGCGTATTTCTATCATGGGTGTTGCTTTCAAAAATACAGTGAATTAAAAAATAAGAATGCTACCGCGTTGCTCCGCCTTGCTATATTACTTGCACTGTCTGCGCCCCGCTGCTTTGTTTCATTCTTATTTTAATCCACTATATTTTCCCAGCCCCGTTTGCCGCCCCGCTTCATTCCTGAAAGCAGCGGTGTGCAAAGCCTGGCAACGGATAGCAGCACGGGTGCTGTCTGTACCCAAAGTTCATCGCCGACAGCCATTTTTCGTGTACGCGGCTGACTTGCGTAGCGGCGTGCAAAGGAAGTCGCGCTTTCTGTTTCCTGCGTATAAGCTGGCCGAATGGCTTGGTAGTGGCGCGGGGCAAGGCGGCAGATTAGCTCTGCGGCTGCTGTGCCGGTGCACTGTCTTTACGGGCATCAAATTTCGGCATCAGCGTTACCGCACTGCCCTGGCTGGGCAGCCACCTGCCTTCCACCCGCCACAATCCTGCCGTGTCTTCCAGCCGCACATACCAGTGCACCGCTTCGGGCAATGCCTGCAAAGATGCCTTGTATTCGGTTTTGTCGCCCGATGCGGGAGCGGAGGCGGGGTTCAACTCCACCGTCTGATCGTAGGCTTTTTTGGCGGGATGCAGCAGGCTCAGACGCAGCGGCACGGCGCGGTTGAAGTTGCCGCTTGCGAATACTTTTGCTGTGCTGCCGTCTGCGTTGAACAGAACTTGCGCGCTGATGCCGCGTTTTTCGGCTTCATCATCGCGCTCAATCTGCATGTTGATGTATTTGCCTTCTTTGTAATAGTCGTCCGTAACCATTTCGTCGGCATGGGTTTTGGCCAAATAGAATGTATAAAATCCTGCCGCCACTGCTGCTGCCGGCCCGCTCATCAGTATCCACGGCCAACGGTGTCTGTACCACGGGGCGGCAGGTTTGGCGGATGTTTGTGTGTCTTGCGCCATATCATTCTCCGATAAAGATGGATTTTTCCTCAATCACACGGGCTTCGTTTTCAGGCTGCCCTTCGCTGCGGTATTTGAATACAAAGCGGATGGGATGGCTGCTGCCGTCGGCGTATTCCGGTTGGGTGGCAACCTGCACGGGAACGGTCAGCGTGTCGCCGGGGGCGATGCGGATGCCGCTTTCAGGCAGCCCGGTCAGGCGGATTTCGTCAAAACCGCTTACGGCGGCTTCCACAAACTGCGTTTTGTCGCTGGCGTTGCTGATGCTGAGGGTGTAGGCGTTTTCCAGCAGGCCGTCTTTGTTTTCGCGCACCATTACGCCCCGGTCTTTGATAACGTCCACCCGCACGGTCTGGCGGGTGGCCAAACCTGCAAATAATCCGATAACCGCCAGCAGCAGCACTGCGCCATAACCCGCCACTTTGGGGCGGAGCAGACGTTTTTTCACATCGGCATCGGTGTATTCGTGTTTCAGCACGGCTTCGGTGGTGTAGCGTATCAACCCGCGTGGATAGCCCATTTTGTCCATCACTTCGTCACAGGCATCAATGCAGGCTGCACAGCCGATGCACTGGTATTGCAAACCGTCGCGGATGTCTATGCCGGTGGGGCAGACCTGTACGCACATGGTGCAGTTGATGCAGTCGCCCAAATTGGTTTCCTCTTTGGCGGCTGTTTTTTTGCGCGCACCGCGCGGTTCGCCGCGTTCGGCATCATAGGAAATCACCAGCGTGTCGTGGTCGAACATCGCGCTTTGGAAGCGGGCATACGGGCACATGTGCAGGCAGACTTTTTCGCGCATGATGTGTCCGAACAGCCAGGTTACAAAGCCGTAAAATACCGCCGTACCGAACGCAATGCCGCCTGCCGTGCCGCCGAATATGGCGGGAACAAACTCGCGTATCGGCACAAACCAACCTGCAAACGAGATGCCGGTCCAGGCACAGACGATAAAAATCAGCAGATATTTCAATGCTTTTATCCTGATTTTTCTAAAATTCCACGGTTCTTTGTCCAATTTCAGCCGTTTGTTGCGGTCGCCTTCAACCAAGTGGTCTATCCACAGCATGATTTCGGTATAGACCGTTTGCGGGCAGGAATAGCCGCACCAGATGCGCCCCGCGATGGTCGTCCACCAGAACAGTCCGAAGGCGGACACAATCATCAGTCCGGCCAGATAAAGCATGTCGCCGGGTTCCAGCACCATGCCGAAAATATAGAAATGCCGTCCTGCAATATCAAACAGCACGGCTTGGCGGCCGTTATACACCAGCCACGGCATGCCGTAGAAAAACAGTTGCGTGGCCACAACCATCAGCACGCGCAGGTTGGCGAAACGTCCGATGGCGCGCTTGGGGTGGATGCGCTCGGATTCGGTGTGGATTCGGATGGTTTTGCCCGCGCCTTTGGACTTGGGTTTGGCAGCGGTTTTTTCAGGCTGCCCGGTTTCTTGCTCTGACATGTTTTGTGTTCCTTTCGGTTTGATTTTTATGGCGGAAATTATACTTTGTTTGCAGATTAAAAAGGTTTACGCGCACCATAGGTTTTCCCAAAGAAAAGGCAGCCTGAAAACCGATTAACTAGGTTTTCAGGCTGCCTTTTCTTTGGGAAGGTGGTTTTACAGCATTTGCAGGCGGGCGATGCGGTTGTCCAAGCTCGGATGCGTGCTGAGCAGGGAATCTTTGTTGTCGCTGGCGATACCCATCGCCGTCATGTTCTGCGGCAAATCGTTGCCCTGCCCTTTGAGCCGCTGCAACGCGGCAATCATTTTCGGCGCGCCGACCAGTTTCGCCGCACCCGCGTCCGCACGGTATTCGCGCTGGCGGCTGAACCACATCACGATAATGCTGGCCAAAAAGCCGAACAGAAGCTGCAACACGAAGTTCACGACAAAATAGATGCCGTTGTGGTTCTCGGATTCGTTGCCGTTACGCGTCTGTGCCACGATGCCGGCAATAATGCGGGCGAAGAAGACGACAAAGGTGTTTACCACGCCCTGTATCAGGGTGAGCGTAACCATGTCGCCGTTGCCGACGTGTGCCATTTCGTGTGCAAGCACGGCTTCCACTTCGTCGCGGGTCATGCGGTGCAAAAGTCCGGTGCTGACGGCAACCAGAGAACTGTTTCGGGTTGCGCCGGTGGCAAAGGCGTTCGGGTCGGGCGAATCGTAGATGGCGACTTCGGGCGTTTTCAGATTCCACTGGCGCGCTTGGTTTTCCACCGTCTGCAACAGCCATGCTTCGGCTTCGTTGGCGGGGTTGGTGATGACACGCGCACCCACCGATGCTTTTGCCATGGTTTTGGACAAAAGCAGCGAAACGATGGAGCCGGTGAAGCCGACAACGGCGGCTGATGCCAGTATGTTGCCGATGCCGCCGCCGGCACGGTTAAGCCCCAGCACGTTCAGAACGATGGTGATGACGGCCAGCACGGCGATATTGGTGGCAAGGTACAGAAGAATTCGTTTCACGGAATGACCTCAGGATTGGGAGCGGTTTTAAAAATGAGATATGAAATATTGTTATTTGAGAAAGGTGCGGATATTAGCCTAACGCTATGCCGAAACAAATAGTCCGCAAAGAAAATCTATGCAAAGGATTGTTTGTTTTTGCTGTTTTGCATACGCGGCGGGCTTTCAGGCTGCCTGAAACGCGGCAAGCTCGGGGCTGTGCAGCAGCGCGCCGCGCAGTTTGGCATCGGAGCGGATATTGGCAACGGCAAGGCACGCACCCGTTTCGTCTGCCGCCACGGCCCACCAGCCGCGTGCAAACGGCGCAACGCCGTGTTCCTGCAACAGGCGGAATACGTTTTTACGCCCGTTGCGGATGGCAATAAAATCGCTTTTGCGGGCGGCACGCAGGCAGCCTGAAAAAGATGGTGCATGATTGCCTGATGTATTCCGCCACGACAAGCCTGCGGCTTCTGCGGTGTCTTTCAGGCTGCCTGAAAACGGGTTCTGCACCCATGCAAAACGGGCGGACAGCGTGTCGGGAACGGGAAAAAGGGTTTCGCGGTACAGCACTGCCCTGCCCTGCGGCAGCTTCCATTCGGCCGCCTGCCGCGCTTGGTCCAGCACGCGGGCAAAGTCGGCAAGGCTGCGCTTGGCCGGCGTGCCGAGCGCGTGTGCTTTGGCAAACTGCAACAGCATCTGGCGGCGGCGTAGCGGGCTGAGCTCCCGCCACAGGCAGCGTGAAAACCGCCCGTTTTGATGGATGTGCGCCCAATCTGCGGCGGTGGTTTCGTCCAGCAGAGCGCGTTCTTCCTGCAACGCGGCAACGGCGGCAAGGATGTGTGCGCGGCTTTCAGGCAGCCTGAATGCGATTTCGGGCAACAGCGTGTGCCGCAGCCAGTTTCGCAACAGCGCAGGATCGCGGTTGCTTGCGTCTTCCACAAACGCCAGATTGTGCGCCGCCGCATAGGCCTCCACCTGTGCGCGCGAAAATGCCAGCAGCGGCCGGATGATGCGTTTGCCCTGCCAAACGCGTTCTGCGGGCATGGCGGAAAGTGCGCGGATGCCGCCGCCGCGCAGTGCGGCCAACCAGAAGGTTTCCACTTGGTCGTCCTGATGGTGTGCCAATGCCAGCACATCGCAATCCTGTCGGGCGAACACGGCATAACGCGCTTGGCGGGCGGCGGCTTCCACGCCCAGCCCCGCCGCATCCACGTGTACGCGTTCCGCCGCAAACGGCACATCCAGCCGCGCGCAATATTCGCGACAAAATGCCAGCCAGCCGTCCGCATCCGCGCTTAAACCGTGGTGCACGTGCACGGCGGAAAGTGAAAAGCCCAGCCTGTCGCGCAGCCCGGCCAGCAGATGCAGCAGCACCACCGAATCCGCGCCACCGCTCAACCCCGCGCAAACGCGGCTGCGGGCAAGTTCGGGGAGCTGGCGGGCGAAATCATCGGGGGTGAGCGGGCGCATGGCGGTTTCCGTGTGTGTGAAGGATGGTTAAAATGGCAATGCTGCTGCATCGGCTTGGGCGTGTGAGTTTGTACACCCTGCGGCTGGCCGTTTTTCAGCTTTTTTATTTTATAGTGAATTAAAATAGGAAAGCTACTGCGTTGGTTTGTATTGCCATGCTGATTGTATTGTATGTGATTTGCCGCTTTGTTTTATTCTTATTTTAATCTGCAACAATGGTTAAGACTTCAAACTCCACTGATAAATCCTTATCACTTCATAGACTGCCAGAAACTAATATATCAATAAGCCTATTATTCTAGCTGCCTAAAAAATAAAACTTTATTAAAATAATTGGCAAATAATGATGTGGCTAAAAAATGGTTTGATTAGAATACTGAAAATATAATTTGAACAAAGTTGTCCAGAACTAAAATCCTCAAATCTCTGCTATTACCACAAGAACCTCCTTTATTTTAACTATATTTTTAGAAAGAATTAAAAAATGAAAGAAATATCAGAAAAAATCAAAAAATGCTCAGAATGGTTACATAAACAGAATAATACAGTAAAAGTTGGGCTAGCCGGATTTTTATCTGCAATTATTTTCGTATTTATCTATTTTTTTGCTATTAAAGATAGTAACGAAAATTCTGTTGGATATTGGAACTTCATCATCCTGATTGTTTCCTCTCCCGTTGCTTTTGTGATTTGGCACTTTCGGGATGAAAACAGCAGACAGCAAATCGAGAACCAGCGCAAAGACATCAATTTAAAAGAATTTCAAAAACTATCTGAATGGGTAAGCGGCGCGCATTTGCCAGAAATCAAAATTGTTGAGAAAAGCATAACCAAAAGCAGCTTCACAACCGATAATGAATCTGACACATCGCCTGAGAAAAAAATCACCGAAAAAACAAAAGAACGATCCAAAGAATACGGACAGAAACCTGATAGCGATCATTTTGATACATTTGACAAACGGGATGGTGCAGTTGCGTTGCAGATTTCAGCAATTTACAACCTGCTGCCGTTTTTTCGCGGCGATTACGGCGAAAGTTTCCGCCTACCTGCTTTCAATCTGTTAAAATCTGCTTGGCAGGCAATGCAGCAGGACATTTTGAACAAATTGAATATACAGGGGAATTCATATAATGAGGCAAGAAAGGATATTATTAGAAATCTGCAACACAATGCTAATAGCCCTATAGCTATTGCACTAACTTATGTCCTATTAAGCTTCAACCAAAAGAATGAGCAACTAAACCTGCATTATTTTCCAGAAATGCGATCAAGCCTTTGCTTGGCGGGAGCAAATCTTCATTTTCTAATGAAAACAACAAAATCAAAAAATTTATCTGGAATTGATTTATCTGAAATTGATTTACGTGGAGCTTATTTATATTTAACTAATTTATCTGATTCTAATTTATTTTCAACTGATTTATCTGGAGCTAATTTAAGTAGCGCCGATTTACCTAGGGCTAATTTAAGTAGCGCCGATTTATCTTGGGCTAATTTAATTAATGCTAATTTATACAATACTATATTATTTAACGTTGATTTGAGAGGTTGCATCTTCCATCCAAACAAGTTATGGGAAAATGAAACAATCGAAGGTGCAAAAATTACCAGAACTGATTTTTACACACAAATTTATCCCTATTGGAAACACCAAAACGACTCCAAATGGGAAAGCCTAACAGAACCCGAAAAAAAAGAAGCCATGCAAAAATTCTGCAACGAAACAGGCATGATAATTTTTGATGACGATGGAAACGAAGTAGCCAAACCCGAATCCTAACCGGCCAACCCTCCCTGCCCATATTTTCAGGCAGCCTGAAAACACGCTACAATTCGTCTTTACTCATTTTTACAGAAAACAGAGACACCAACCATGAAAGCCTCCCAGTTCTTCATCTCCACCCTCAAAGAAGCCCCTGCCGAAGCCGCGCTGCCCAGTCACAAACTCATGCTGCGCGCCGGCCTGATTAAAGCCAACGCATCGGGCCTGTACACATGGATGCCGATGGGTCTGCGCGTGCTGCGGAAAGTGGAACACATCGTGCGCGAAGAAATGAACCGCGCCGGCGCCATCGAACTTTTGATGCCCGTCATCCAGCCGGCCGACTTGTGGAAAGAGTCCGGCCGCTGGGATTTTTACGGCGACGAACTGCTGCGGATTACCGACCGCCACGACAACGAATTCTGCTTCAGCCCCACCTGCGAAGAGATGGTGACCGACATCGTCCGCAAAGAAATCAATTCCTACAAACAACTGCCGAAAAATTTCTACCACATCAACACCAAATTCCGCGACGAACGCCGCCCGCGTTTCGGCGTGATGCGCGCACGCGAATTTGTGATGAAAGATGCTTATTCCTTCCACGCCGATTTCGCCTCGCTGCAAGAAACGTACCAAGCCATGTATGACGCCTATTGCCGCGTATTCGGCCGCTTGGGGCTGAACTTCCGCCCTGTGGCGGCGGACACGGGCAGCATCGGCGGCACGGGCTCGCACGAATTCCAAGTGCTGGCGGAAAGCGGTGAAGACATGATTGCTTACAGCGACGCGTCCGATTACGCCGCCAACGTGGAACTGGCGCAAACCCTGCCGCTTTCAGGCAGCCGCGCCGCCGCGCAGAAACATCTGGAAAAAGTGCACACGCCCGAAGTCAAAACCATCGCGCAACTGGTGGATTTTTTGCAGATTCCCGTGGAAACCACGCTCAAATCCATCGTGGTGGAAGGCGAAAATGAAGGCGAATTGGTGCTGCTGCTGTTGCGCGGCGACCATGAGTTCAACGACATCAAAGCCGAAAAACTGGCGGGCGTGAAATCACCGCTGACTATGGCGCAGCCTGAACATATCCTTGCCGCGTTCGGCGCCAACGGCGGCTCACTTGGCCCGGTCGGCTTCAAAGGCAAAGTGTATGCCGATTTCGCCACCGAAAAAGGCGCGGACTGGGTCATCGGAGCGAACGAAGACGGCTTCCACTACACCGGCTTCAACTTCGGGCGCGATGCGGCAGAACCCGAATTTGCCGACATCCGCAACGTGGTGGCGGGCGACCCGAGCCCCTGCGGCAAAGGCAGCCTGCAACTGGCGCGCGGCATTGAAGTGGGCCACGTGTTCCAGCTGCGCGACAAATATTCCGCCGCGCTGAACGCCTCGTTCTTGGACAACAACGGCAAATCGCAAATCATGGAAATGGGCTGCTACGGCATTGGCATCACGCGCGTGGTGGCCGCCGCCATCGAGCAGAACCATGATGAACGCGGCATTATCTGGACGGACGCGATGGCGCCGTTTGCCGCC
Source organism: uncultured Kingella sp. (assembly GCA_963520685.1). Lineage (GTDB taxonomy): Bacteria > Pseudomonadota > Gammaproteobacteria > Burkholderiales > Neisseriaceae > Kingella_B. The sequence goes on from CAUQSD010000015.1 coordinate 29,765, forward strand.
GTGATTGTGCCGATGAACTACAAAAAATCCGAAGCCGTACGCGAAGCGGCGGACAAAATCTACGCCGATTTGCTGGCGGCGGGCGTGGACGTGCTGCTGGACGACCGCGACGAGCGCGCCGGCGTGCTGCTGGCGGACAGCGAACTGCTGGGCATCCCGCACCGCATCGTCATCGGCGACCGCGGCTTGAAGGAAGGCAACGTGGAATACGCGCGCCGCACCGACAGCGAAGCGCAAAGCGTGCCGGTGGGCGACATTGCCGCACACGTTGCCGCACAGTTGCGTTGATTGCCGCAGCGGTTTGGCCCAAAAAAGGCAGCCTGAAAATGTGCAGACATGTTTTCAGGCTGCCTCGTTTTGTGTAACGCGGATTGGGGAACGCGACGGCGCAACCGTTTCAACCAAGTGAAGCTTGCCCCACCCTATTTGCGAAATTCGGGATTTCAGGCAGCCTGAAACCGCGTGAGTAGCAAGTGTCCCTACCGAGAGCGGCATTGCACGCATCCGCGCCTTGTGTACCACACCCTATCCGGCTTTTAAAGTTATGTTAAAATACATACCTGATTTGTAAGACATTGCAGCAATTTCTGCCCTTTGGGCAGTTTCGCGGAGACAATCCGTCTCCATTTTTACACAACCCGAAAAAAGGATGTTCCCGATGAGCGAAGAAAACCAAAACACGAATACTCCCCCCGCCAACGGCGGCAACGACCAAACGCTGCTGGTGGTGCTGGCTGTCGTTATCCCGCCCATTGCGGTGTGGATGGCCAGCCAAAACAATCCCAAACAAACCATGCGCGCCGTTGTGGCGCTGGTGTTGAGCATTTTTTGGATTCCCGGCATTCTGTATGCACTGGATATTGTGCTGGACAAGAAAATCGTTTATCCCAAAATTGATGAAAAGATTTAATCCGGAAACATTCCCGCCCGCAGACAACAAATCTCCGGAATAACCGCGCCCTGCGCAATTGAAACAGCCGCCTAAAATGATGTAGGCGGCTGTTTTCATGGGGGGAATAATAACCGGTTTAACCGGCGCATACGGAAACGGACTTGCTGCCACGCGGTTTTCAGGCTGCCCCAGAACACGGAACGCGTGGGCAACAAGTGCCCACCCTACCTTTCATATATAGTCGATTAAAATTGCAATGATACGGCGTTGGCTCGCCTTGACGTACTACCTGTACGCCTTGCGGCTCGCCGCCTTGTCTCATTTTTATTTTAATCGATTATAGTGAATCAAAACCCTATCTGCCCCTACCTTTCAAAAACATTCCCAACCGCACCGTCAGCAGGACAAGGCAGCCTGAAAGCCATGCCGGCACGATAAACAGTACAGACCATGCATCAAACTCGTCCGTATTGCCGCTGCCCGCCGCCAGCCAATACCCCGAATAAGGAACAAACCACAGCAAAATCGCGCCAAGCGGCAGGACAAGCCGTGCTTTCCGGCGCAGTGTGGCCAGGGCAAATGCCAAACCGACCAAGGCGTGAACGGCTATAAATGCTTCCCAAGACATTATTTGCTTTTCAGGCTGCCTTTCTGCCACCCGTGCGGGGGATTCAATCGGCAAACGGATGTTTCACCAATATCGTTTCTTCCCTGTCCGGACCGGTTGAGATGATGGCAATGGGCGCACCGCAGGCTTCTTCTATGCGTTTCAGATAGCGTTTGGCGGCATCGGGCAACGCTTCGTAGGATTTTGCGCCGACAGTGGATTCGCGCCAACCGGGCAGGGTCTCGTAAACAGGGGTGCAGCCTGAAACCGCATCCGCGCCGAAAGGCAGGATGTCGGACGTGCTGCCGTCGGGCAAGGTATAGCCGGTGCAGAGGCGGATTTCGTCCATGCCGTCCATCACATCCAGCTTGGTGATGCAGAGACCGCTGATGCCGTTGATTTGGATGGCGCGTTTGAGCGCGGCGGCATCAAACCAGCCGCAGCGGCGCGGACGACCGGTTACCGAGCCGAATTCGTTGCCGCGTTCCGCCAGCCCTTTGCCTGTGTCGTCAAACAGTTCGGTGGGGAAAGGACCAGAACCTACGCGGGTGGTATAGGCTTTGACGATGCCCAAAACATATTGCAGCATCTGCGGCGGCACGCCTGCGCCTGAGGAGGCTGCGCCTGCAACGCAGTTTGACGAGGTTACAAAGGGATAGGTGCCGTAGTCTATGTCCAACAGCGTGCCTTGCGCGCCTTCAAACAGCAAACGCTCGCCGCGCGCGTTTTTTTCAAACAGGATGCGCGGCACATCGGCAATCATTGGCAGGATGCGGCTGCGGAAGCTGTTGATTTTGCCGATTACGTCTTCAAAGGAAACGGGGGCGGCATGGTGCAGGTGTTGCAGTTGGACGTTGTACACTTCCAGATTGGCACGCACTTTTTCGGCAACGAGTTCCATGTTGGCCAAATCGCCGACACGCACGGCACGGCGGGCTACTTTGTCTTCATAGGCAGGACCGATGCCGCGCCCCGTGGTGCCGATTTTTTTGTCGCCTTTGGACTGCTCGCGGGCTTGGTCCAGCGCGATGTGGTAGGGCAGGATGAGCGGGGCGGTGGGCGCGATTTTGAGGCGGGCGGCCACATTCGGCACGCCTGCGGCGGTAAGTTCGTCTATTTCGTCCACAAGGGCATCGGGGGAAACGACCACTCCCGAGCCGATGTAGCAGTCCAGCTTTTCGTGCAGGATGCCGCTGGGAATAAGGCGCAGCACGGTTTTGCGACCGTTCACCACCAGCGTGTGCCCTGCGTTGTGTCCGCCTTGGAAGCGCGCAACGCCGCCGGACTGCTCGGCGAGCCAGTCCACAATTTTTCCTTTGCCCTCGTCGCCCCATTGCGATCCGATGACGATTACGTTTTGTGCCATGTTGTTTGCCTTTGTGTTGGTATCGGGTGGTTGTCGGATAGGGATTTTCCGCTTTCAGGCTGCCTGAAACGGTGCGGCGTTACCCAGGTATGGCGCGCAGCAGCACGCGGCCTTTTGCGTCCAGCCATTCCAAATGGCCGCTGCGGATGCGGTAACGGCTGGTTTTTTGCAACGCGTCTTCAAGCATTTGGTCGGCTTTCATTTGGTCTTCCGCGCACATCATGCGGGTGGAGGCGGCGGGACGGAATTTCAGGCTGCCCCCGCGTTGCGTATAACGGGTATTGATAACATTGCAGCCGCCTTTGGAATGGAATGCGCCTACCCCGTCCATCTCAAACACCAGCGGAACGGGCGGCTCGGCAGCGGCCATGCGCTCCACCTGCCAAATGCCGGACAGTGCGGATGCGGGAGCGGCGGCAGAGACTGCGGCGGCGGCCAGCAGCAGGAGGGCGGCGGCGCAGCGGATGTTCTGTGCAGTCATAACCAATCCTTTCGGTTGTGGCGTGTAAAACGGCAGAATAAGGTTTCAGGCTGCCTTATGGGCAGCCGCCCCGCTGCCTTTCTTTGCGTATTTTAACAAAAATCCGCTTTTGGGGCAGCCTGAAAACGGAACGCAAACGAAAAGCCCGAATCTCAGGATTCGGGCTTTGAATCTGGTGGCCAGAGGCAGGATCGAACTGCCGACACACGGATTTTCAATCCGTTGCTCTACCGACTGAGCTATCTGGCCGCGTGAAAGGCGCGCATTAAACCAAAACGGCACGGTGCAGGCAAGCGGTTTTTTCAGGCACACGGAATACGGTTTGTTTCGCAAAGAAAAAATCTTTCAGGCTGCCGTATTCCGCCGCCCGCATTCGGTTACAATCCCCCCAGTTCCGTTCAGCCGGCCCGCAACCCAACCGAAAGGCATCCCGAAATGACCGCCCGCCCCACCCCCAAACGTATCATCATCAAAGCCGGTTCCAGCCTCGTCACCGCCGAAGGACGCGGTATAGACCAAACCGTCCTAAACGGCTGGGCGCAGCAAATCGCCGCCATCCGCGCCCAAGGCACGGAAACCGTACTCGTGTCCAGCGGCGCGATTGCCGAAGGCATGAAACGCATCGGCTGGAACACCCGTCCCACCGCCGTAAACGAATTGCAGGCCGCCGCCGCAGTCGGGCAGATGGGGCTGGCACAGGCCTACGAACGTGCCTTCGCACCCCACCGCATCACCACTGCCCAAATCCTGCTCACCCACGAAGACCTCAGCAGCCGCACCCGCTATCTCAACGCCCGCAGCACCCTGCAAACCCTGCTTGCCCACGGCATCCTCCCCGTCATCAACGAAAACGACACCGTAACCACCGACGAAATCAAACTCGGCGACAACGACACTCTCGCCGCCCTCACCGCCAACCTGCTCGATGCAGACCTGCTCGTCATCCTCACCGACCAGCGCGGACTATACGACAGCGACCCCCGCCAAAACCCCGCCGCACGCTTTATCAGCCGCATAGAAGCCGCCCATCCCGAACTTGAACGCATGGCAGGCGGCGCAGGCAGCAGCATCGGCACAGGCGGCATGTTCACCAAAGTACGCGCCGCCAAACGCGCCGCCCTCAGCGGAGCAGACACCATCGTCGCATCCGGACGCGAACCCGACATCCTCACCCGCCTCATTGCAGGCGAAAGCATCGGCACCCGCTTTGAAAGCGGCATCTCCCGCATCAGCGCACGCAAACAGTGGTTGCTTGGGCACGTCCGCACCGCAGGCAGCATCACCGTGGATGCAGGCGCGGAAAAAGCCCTGCGCGAAGGACACGGCAGTCTGCTGCCCGTCGGCTGCACTGCCGTAAACGGCAGCTTCGCACGCGGCGAACTCGTTGCCGTTCTCAATGAGAACGGACATGAAATCGCGCGCGGACTCGCCAATTACAGCAGCACCGAAACCGCCCGCATCCTCGGCTGCCATGCCAACGAAATCCCCAAACGCTTGGGCTATGCCTATGAAGACGAACTGATACACCGCGACAACATGGCGCATTGGTAAAACAAAAATTTCCAACAGCCGCAAAGCAGCCTGAAAACACCTTTTTACAAGATTTAAATAAGGGGCTGTACTAGATTAGCAGATATGTTACCCTCGAAATATGAAGATAACACACTGCAAATTAAAGAAAAAAATACAGAAAGAACTGCTCCGCTTTTTTGTACTCGAAGTTACCGCCCGTTCTGCCGCCGATATTTTGGGTACCCATC
>CAUQSD010000016.1:0-33348 GCA_963520685.1 uncultured Kingella sp.
GCAGCCGCACCGAACTGCATCTTTACAACGCCGAAACCCTGCGTGCCCAAACCAAACTCGAATACTTCGCCGTAGATCGCAACAGCCGCAAACTGCTCATCAAACCCCAAAACAACAGCTATGAAGCCAAACACCAAGAAAAATACGCCCTATGGATGGGACCGTATAAAACCGATAAAAACATCAAAGCAGCAGACGGCCTGATGGTAGATTTTTCCGATATCACCCCTTATGACCAAACCAACCCCGTTTCAGGCAGCCTGAAAACAAGTGCCGAACCAAACGAACCGCACACCGAAACACCAAGCCGCCCAAGAAACGAAATATTGCGCCAACGCCGTTCCGAATAGCGGGCGGAAAGCAAAATTTCCCCCTGCCGCCCGATAGCAATAGGCAGCCTGAAACACCGGTTCCGATAAAATCAAGGACAAACCATGGGTAAAAACAAATTATCCCTAAAAGCAATACTGCCCAAGCTTGCAGTATTAATCGGCATCATATAGTCGATTAAAATTGCAATGATACGGCGTTGGCTCGCCTTGACGTACTATCGTACGCCTTACGGCTCGCCGCCTTGTCTCATTTTTATTTTAATCGACTATACATCCCGTTTATGCCGACAATTTCTCCATACAGCCCCTGCAAAACGACCCCGCCATCAGAAAGCAGCTTGACAGGCGCACCTATGAACCCGTCAACCAATCCAATCCCGACAACCTCTTCCCCTTCCGCAGCCACCGCGGCACAGTAGAACACCGCACAGGCAGCATCCGGGTAACCGCCGCCTCCAACATCCCGCTTGGCGGCGGCGTGGAACTGCAACAACTGCAATACGGCGGCAATATAGGCTTCCACACACGCTTCACCGGCCACGGCTGGAAAGTGCACGACCCCTATGACGACACCGCCCAAAAAACAGGATACGGCAAAGGGCAATCCGTGTCCGACGGCTATGGTCCGGTAGCCTACGCCTATACCGTAAAAGGCAGCATGGTGCATCCCGCAGACGGCTACGAAGCACCGCAGGGCGGCAATTACCCGCCCCCTTCCAAATACGGTGCACACGACCGATACAGCATCAGCGTCAAAGGCAAAGCCAACCGCATGGTGCAAAAGCCGCTGGACAACACATACGGCTGGAATAAAGCATGGGAGAACACCAAAACAGCATGGTCAAACGGAGCGGACTACTTCACCGAAGCCGGACGCAGAATACGCAGCCCAATCGGCATAGACCCCAATCAAAGCATCGGAACCAACGCCTATAACTATACGCGCTACAGCATAGCCCGAACAAACGGGGTGATAGAGGCAGCTTTCGGTATCCCGACTATCGTAGCCAGCAATATTTGGGGAATAGGCAGCGCAGCAGTAGACAGTTACCGGTATAACGAAGAATATCAGAAATACCGCCAAGACATGCTTGCCCAAAACAATATGGATGCCAAAACACTGTTTTGGCATCTCTATCAAACACAGCAAAAGCACGAATACCGGCAAATGGAAGATGCCGACTGGCAACAGTTTGGTCAGGATTTCGGCAATAACCTGAGCCGTTTGGAACAAGAATACCCGCTCACTGCCGAAAGCTTAAAACTTGCAGGAAACGTTGCCGGCCTTTCCAGCTTAGGAAGAAATGCTGCCGCCAATACGGCCAAGAATTCATTGGACGATATTGCTGGGGGTGCGTTTAAAGGCGGAGCTGGGCATGATGATTTCGCACAGGCGGCTGCGGCGAAATTTGAACAGCAGTCTGCCGCAAGGGAGATGTCGTCTGTTGATGGAGAAATAGCAAGGGGGAATAAGCCGCATAAGCCAGTTTCGCCACCTGTAGGCGGACAGAAAACCAGCGGCGGCAAGCCTGCGCTCGATGGCGACCCTTATAGCCCGAGTGAAGTCGCCAAAAGAACTTCCCCAGTTGAGACAACCAAAAGACGACTTGACAGCATTATCAATGGCGCGACACCGGATTCAAAAACCACAGGCAGAACAAAGCAGTATAATAAAAAGGGCACGTTTGAGGATGCCAAAGCAGATTTTGACACATTGAATGTACAAAACAGAAGAACTGACGCCAATGGAACAATTAGTGGTAAATTACCTGACGGACGCGATGTTAATGTCCGCAACCATAGTTCAAGGGAAAATACTCCCACACTAGAAATTCAGCGAAAAAACCAGAGTGGTGAAAAAGTTATAGAACGAACAAAAATCCGATATACAGATAGGAAATAATCATGAGTGATAAATTAAAATCCATTAGTGCTCCAATAAGTAAATATTTTAATTTTGAAGTAGCCTGCGTAGATGAAGGGCAAGTACATTTTTTGGTGTCATCAGAGGAAAGGGATTTATTTAAAATTTCGGTAGATGACCCTATTCATTTTCAGCATACGGAAGATTGCTCAATGTGGGCAACATTTGATGATTTAACAATTTTACAGCCGGATAAAACCATTCATCCTTTATTTGAAAAAGGCGAGCGTTTTTTTGAAGTTACCGACAGAAAATATGTTGAATGGCTTGCCAAAGAACGTTACCGTACGATGGATGAAATCAGCGAATACGAAAAACTCTATATTTTCTTTTGTATAGATTCAGTTGTAGAAATCATCAGCTTTGACCCGCCTATATTCACCAGGGTAAGCAGCAAAGAAGAGTTTTATGAAAGCATTAAAGAAAGGGTTTGCTGGTATCCCAAAGAAGAAACCGATGAGCAATTGTAGGGTGGGCACTTGTTGCCCACGCGTTCCGTTCCTAAGGCAGCCTGAAACCCGTTCAGGCTGCCTTTGCCGACAGTCGGAAACAGACGCGTGGGCAACAAGTGCCCACCCTACCTTGCTTCGATATCTGAAATGAAAAGGTAAACTTATTAGATGGCAAATCGGCAAAGGCGGAGCTACTAATTTTCAAAATTTCCCACGTCATTTAAGAACTGGCATTACCAAGCAAGGAACTAAGAAATGATTGACCTATCCAAAGCAATAGAACTTGCACAAAATTATATTGACAACCATCTTCATCAAGATAATCAATATATAATTTGCGAAGATGAAATTTGGCTAATATTTGTAGATTATAATGGCGTTTGTTTTGGGATGTGGAGACCATTTAGATTAGGTGGAAGAAAACCTATAAAATAAAAAGCATGTTTATAGTGAGCACTTAGATCAAGTCTAGTAACCATATTTTAATTAAGAAAGAATAGTTATGGATATAAAGTTTAATAAGATTGGGACTATTCTTAATTCAAGTGATAACAGGGAAAAGTTTATTAAAATACAGCCATGTGAAGAAAATAACCCTAACGGCGGGCTTGGTATTCTAATACTTGTTTCATCTGAAAATCATTTTACTCATTCATCTGACTTTGCATATGATGATTGGGTAATGAATTGTGATGAATTAAAAAATTATCTGGAGAATACAGGATGGGTAATTGATTGGCGTAATAACTAGCAAGCGTAGGGTGGGCACTTGCTGCCCACGCGTTCCATACCATCCAAAGGCAGCCTGAAACCCGTTCAGGCTGCCTTTGGCGATTGTCGGAACACAGACGCGTGGGCAGCGAGTGCCCACCCTACCTTGCCATGTTTGTCTCAAACAACAACCGATATGCACAACGCTGTTTTCCGTGGGGTGGATACTCGCTACCCAAACGCCCCATGCTCTAAGGCAGTCTGAAAAAAAACCGCCCCGCGCATATTCTGCATACGGGGCGGTGTTTGTTTCCCGCGTTTCAGGCTGCCTTAACCGCTTCGGTTTCGTGCTGGGTTTCCCTGTGGTAGTGCCGCAGTGCGTGCTCTTTGCGCCGGCCTTGGCTGAATGCGGAGACGCGTTTCAGGTAGCCGATGACGCGCGTGCCGTAGTCTATGTTGTGCGAACCGCAGGCGGAGCAGGTGTGCAAGGTGCGTTTGTCTATGTGGTTGCACTCGTTGCAGATGGTAATTCTGACGTTGGTGCAGAAATAGTTGCAGCCTGTTTTGGCGGCGATGTCCAAAAGGGCGCGGAAGCCTGAGAAGCTGAGGGCTTCGTCCAAATTCAGGTGCAGTGCGCTGCCGCCGTCCAGCCAGTCTGTCAGTTCGCGCCCGTGCAGCAGGAATTTGTCCAGCGCGTTGGTGGCGTCGTCTTCCACCACATAGAAATAGGAGTTGTAGCAGTCGCGCGGCACGAAATAGCCGTCTGCCTTGTCCCATTTGGCGTTTTTCACGCCCAGGTTTTCGGCGGGAACAAATTCGGTGTTGAACTTGACGCCGTATTTTTTGTTTGCCGCTTGGTTGGCTTCAAAGATGATTTTCAGGCGGCTTTGCACGAAGTCCATGTATTCGGGCGTGTAGGCTGCGGCAATACCTTGCGACTCGGCGGCTTCCACCATGCCGTTGATGCCGATGGTGAGAAACTGTTTGTCCAGCGTGATGAAGCCTGCGTCATAAACGGGCAGGAGGCCGGCGGCTTGGTATTCTTCCATGAGCTTGCGGTAGGCGTATTGGTATTGGTGGATTTTGGCGACTTCGGCTGCGAGGTCGCGCCTGTCCTGCACCAAGCGGTTCATGTTGATTGTAATCACGTTGATTGAGCCAGTTGCCACGCCGCCTGCGCCGAGCGAGTAGGAAAAGGTGCGGTCTTCAATCTGGTTGCGCAGCCGGCAGCAGGAGGCAAGCGAATCGGGATTATCGGACTGGTAGACGAAAAACGAGTTGCCTTCGCTGAGTTCTTTTGCCATTTGGTCGGCAAATACGGTGTCTTTGCATTTGCCGTTTTCGGTGAGCATGGCGGCGGTTACCACGGGGAAGGTGAGCACCGCTTTGTTGCGCTCTTGGTTGAACCAATTTAGGAAAAATTTTTGCAGCCGCGACACGCTTTCCCAGTCGGGTTTGGAAAAATCGGGGAAGACGAAGTCGCCGAACATGGCGGCAAAATAGTGGCGGTCATACAGCGAAATATTCCAAAATACGCTTTGGTAGCCGCGTGCGGCGGCGGGCTGGTTGATGCTGTACACCACCTGCTGCAAGGCGTTTTCTATTTCGGCACGGTGTGTCTGCAAATAGCCGCTGCCGAAATCGCGTCGGGCGAAGTAGTCAAAATAGGTAATAAATTCAACGGTTGCCACCGCACCGGCAAACTGCGCGCTCACCGCAAACACGAAATTGACAAACGAGCCGCAAAACGAGGCCAAATGTTCGGGCGCGCGCGATTCGCCGCCGAGTTTGGTCAGCCCGTCGCGCAAAAACGGATACATGGTTACCGACACGCAGTAGGGTTTCAGGCTGGTTTCGTCGTGCACATAAATTTCGTGCGCTTCAATCTGGCGGACGTATTCGCGCGCCAGACCGTCGCCGAACAGTGCGGCAATTTTGCGCGAGACTTGGGCGCGGTTAATCTGCACCAGTATGTCTTTGAGCAGCTCGTTTTCCATGGTGGCGATGTTTTTCTGCGTAACGTTGGCGTTCGCATCCATCGTTGAGCCGTCTGCTGCGTTGTGCGCGGCGATGTAGCGGTCGATAAACGAAAGTTTGGATTGGATTTGTTCGGGATACAGCCGAAGCATGATGGTTCTCCAATATGTGCGGGTGGGTGGGAAAATGTCTGCCGTTTCCGTTTTCAGGCTGCCTGAAATCCGAAACGGCAAACGGGGTAAACGGTGGGCGGGGCTGCAAACCCGACGGGTTTCAGGCTGCCTGAAACTGCTGCAACAGCCGTGCGGCGGTCTGCTGCGCTTCTTCGCCGGTGAGGGGGCTGGGCGGGCGGCTCTTGCTGAAAATACCGCATGGCTTGCGCATGGCGGTTTTGCCGATAAGCGGCAAAGCCTTGCAGGCAGTATTGCGTATCGGGCATGGTTTTGTCTTTCAGGCTGCCTGTTTCCGGCAGCAGAATGTCTTGACCCAACCCGTATTCCGCTACTTCCAAAACAAACGGTTCAGCACTTCGCCCGTGCGCAAATCCACAAACCGCTGGTTGGTTATCCGGCTGTCCAACCCGCCCCGTTCCGCCATCCAGCGTCCCGTTTTCAGAAATGTCAGTTCGGGGAGCAGTGCGGGCGGCAGTTCGTCGCGCTCATAGCCCGTGTACAGGCAGGTTTTCAGCCCGAATTCGTTGCGCACCAGCCGCAGCAGATCCAGCAGTGTTTCAGGCTGCCATTCGCCGCCCATAAACAGCACGCAGGTCAGCATGCCGGCATACCGCCGTAACCGGTTGCGCAGATAATCCGCCGACAACGCCTGCCCCAAGCCGCTTTTCCATGAATCCGCGCTGTGGCAGCCCTTGCAGCGCAAAGGGCAGCCTGAAACCAAAAACGCCAGCGAAACTTCGTCCGGCACTTCCTGCCAAACGACTTCTTCGCGGGTGAAATAAAGTGGCGCATTCATAGTAATCAAATATTATATCAATAAAAATTTACAATCAAATGGGGTAAAAAATTTCCCTAAACCGCTGTCGGGTTAGGGCAGTGCTGCGCAAAACTTGATTTTCGTCAAATTGTAACACAGGTTCGGAATATGTGAAAAACTGTTTTCATTTGTAAAACAGAAAGGGCGCGCACGGCATTTCAGGCTGCCCATACGTGCTAAAATCCGCACTCCCTTTTTCTGAAAGAACCCAGCATGAACAGCCGTTTAAGCGAACTGAACCCTTATCCTTTCGCCCGATTGCGCGCACTGGTGGCAGGCATTGTGCCGCCGGCAGGGCAGCCTGAAATCCCGCTTTACATCGGCGAACCCAAACACCCCGCGCCCAAAGTGCTGACAGACGCGCTGGCGCAGTCGCTGGACGCGCTGGCGAAGTATCCGCTCACCGTGGGGCTGCCCGAACTGCGTCAAGCCTGCGCCGGTTGGCTGCATCGCCGCTATGACGGCCTGCGCATTGACCCCGATACGCAGATTCTGCCCGTGCTGGGCAGCCGCGAAGCCCTGTTTTCCTTTGTTCAGGCTGCCTTGGATCCGAACGCGGCGGAAAAGCCCGTGGTGGTTTGCCCCAATCCGTTTTATCAGATTTACGAAGGCGCAACGCTGCTGGCGGGCGGCGAAATCGTCTATGCAAACAGCATTGCCCCGCGTTTTCTGCCGGATTGGGACAGCGTTCCCGCCGAAAAATGGGCGCGCTGCAAAATCGTCCTTGTCTGCTCGCCCGACAACCCCACAGGCAGCGTGATGCAGCGTGAAGACTGGGCGCATCTGTTCTTCCTGCAAGACAAATACGGCTTCATCATCGCAGCCGACGAATGCTATGCCGAAATCTATCCCGAAGGCGCAAAGCCCGTCGGCTGTCTGCAAGCGGCGGCAGAAGCAGGGCGCGGTTTCGGCGGGCTTATTATGTTCACCAGCCTGTCCAAACGCTCCAACGTGCCCGGACTGCGTTCCGGTTTTGTGGCGGGCGATGAAAAGCTGATACAGCCTTTCCTGCTCTACCGCACCTACCACGGCAGCGCAATGAGCCTGCCCGTGCAGTATGCCAGCATTGCCGCTTGGAACGACGAAACACACGTTGAAGAAAACCGCGCGCGCTACCGCCGTAAATTTGCCCGCACCGTGCCGATACTGCGGCAGGCGTTTGACGTATCCATGCCGGAAGCCTCGTTCTACATCTGGCTGCGCGTACCCGACGGCGACGACTTGGCGTTCACCCAAAACCTCTACCGCGATACGGGCGTGCTGGTGCTGCCCGGCAGCTTTTTCGCACGCGATACCGAACACGGCAATCCCGGCAAAGGCTATGTCCGCATCGCGCTGGTGGATGAAGAAGAAAAATGCGCCGAAGCCGCGCAGCGCATGGCAGACTGGCAGCGGCGGTTTCAGGCAGCCTGAAAAACCAACAGCCGCCTGCCGATTTCTGTTTATAATTAAATTTGGGCTACCAACTGCTGCGGCAGAAAGTATTTTGCAATTTATAGTCGATTAAAATAAAAATGAGACAAGGCGGCGAGCCGCAAGGCGTACAGGTGGTACGTCAAGGCGAACCAACGCCGTATCATTGCAATTTTAATCGACTATAACGAGAAAGGATAGCTGAAATGGCTAAAAAATATCGCGTAAAAGATAAAAACGGGAACGGCATTGTTAAAACAATATACGGAGGACATGCCGCATCGGGACAAGTAGAAATGGATGTTGCCAAAACACTGAACGGGAAAACGCCCGCACAGCACTGCGCGGAAATGATTAAAAAATACAAAGGAGGGTATTTTGAAACCAAGGATGAAGGACTCGATGTCTGCAATCTTCCCACCCCCAGTTTCTTTGGCGGCACAACAATGGGGCCGGAATACAACTACCATTATGCCGTGTGCGAAGAAATCGAATTCACCGCCAAACTGAACGATAAACCGACCACCGCCAAAGAACTCGCCAAACTGAAAGGTGGAGAGCGCGTCATCATCAGTGCCAATCAGGAAGTAACTTGGGTTGTGCCCAATGCTGCAAAATTGGAAAAGACCGCCCAAAACGGGAACACCTTTGCCTTTACCATGCCGAAATCAGGTAGATTTACCATCAAGGCAGCCGGCAGATGCGACCCGAAAGCGAGCAAAACGATTGTGGTGCAGGCTGTTAAAAAATCAGAACCATCAACTAAATTATATTCTGCAAGATCTTTTTCTGAAATTACTGGCTCTCATGAAGGTGGAAAAGATGGATATGATTCTGTCAATCTAGGAGAAAAACATGGATATAAATCATCTATAATCCAAGGATTGAGTCAAATGACAATAAATGAAGTTATTCGCAGACAAAATGCATTAGATTTTAACGCGGCTGGTAAATTTCAAATAAAAAGAGGAACGTTAAATGAAATAAAAACAAAAATGAAACTTTCTGGGATGTAAAAATTTGACCCCAGTATGCAAGAAAAAATGGGAGAAACTTTATTTTATAATAGAAAATCTGGAGGATATGTTACTGGAGAACATTCAAATTTAGCTGCCGCAGGAGATGATCTAGCTAGAGAATGGGCATCACTTCCTGTACTTTCTGCTAGCTTAAAAACAGGCAATTATACTGCATCTCGTGGACAGAGTGCCTATAAAAGCAAATTTAATTCTTCTCACCACAAACCAGAAGAGATTGAAACAGCATTAAAATTTGCTCGTGCCAGATATCAACAAGCTGAACGTGAAGGATTAACCGACTCTGCCGCAAAAACATATGCTTTTTCAGGTATAAAGAAGTTATAGAAATGAAGAATATATACTTCTGTTTATTGTTTTTATCACTACCTACCTTTTCCAAAACGCCTAAGGAATACCAAAAAGAGCATGCCCACTGTGTTAGGACTATCCCAACAATTAATAATGGAACGATTATTGGCTGTGCAGACAATATTGTTCAAAAAACAAATAGGGATATCAGGTTGGTTTATTATAGAATCTACCGAAAAATAGCCAATCGGGATAAGGATTCGGCATTTCTGTTTATGCTTTCCCAAAAATCTTGGGCAGACTATAAAAACCAAACATGCTCATTAGAAGGTTCTTTGATTGGTTCACCCGTTGGTTCTTTGTGCGAAATGGATTTTAATTTGGAGCGTTTAAAACTTCTAAATAATTTGGAAGAACAGCTATAAAAAAAAGTTGCCTGATATTTCTTATCAGGCAACTTTTATAGATGAAAAATACCAAAATTTCTTGCCATTCTATATATATAAAAGTAATTAATATGATACAGGGAAAAATGAAAACCACTTTAATTGCAGCTACTATTTTGTTAAGCTCCACATTGGCTTATGCCCACTATTCCGTTGCCAACCAATCTAATTCAAGAGGAAAAGACATTCCATGCAATTATGGTAGTGTTGGAGAGGATGCTTTTTGCTATGTAGAAAAAGTGAATACTATTAAAAGCTATTTCCGCAGTGTTCCTTCCAGGATGAGAAAAAAAGGATTTAGCAACGGCAAAATAGCAAGATTTAAACGGGAACAAAAAGTATTTGAAAAACGGGTGCACAATATTTGTGAGAATATTACATGTTATGCACAAGGTTCAGGCTGCGGCCTTATTCTCAACCATTGTTATTACCTCAAATACCACCCCCGCTTTTTGAAGCTGAAACATATGCTTGGAGAACCTCATCCGGTTCGTAAGAAATAGCAGTGTTTATAGCGGATTAAAAATGAAATAAAGTGACAACTCCTATCGTGCACGGATAATACATAAGTCGTTGGCAATGCTACATTATTGCAATTTTAATTAACTATATTTTCAGGCTGCTTACCGAATGATATATTTTATTCGGTAAGCGGATTATCTGAGATAAGATTGTGGAATTTAGATAACTAGGAAAAATCCTGTTTTGCTAATTTTTTGAAAGATGTGATTTTACTCTTTGGAAGAATACGTACTATGGTTGATTTGTAAATGAGCAAGCCCACTGATATGCTGGCCAATTGGTCAGCCGTTTTGACGGCAATACTTGCAACGAATTAGATGGGCTTGTTTTATTTGTGTCGGATTAAGCGGCTCTTTATCATGGGGAGCGTTCTGGTTTGAATTCTCTAGTTATTTCGGACAGTTTTAAATCTTTCTTCACCAATCACTAGGAGAGCATCATGAAACCCCATCTGTTTATCTTCGCCCTGCTTGCCGCCCCATTAGCTCAGGCGCAGGATTTATACGTTTGCGATGCAGGTGCGCAGGGCGTTTTCCGCATCGCCAAACAAGGCAAAACCGTGCGGATTACCCTCACGCAGGAGGGCAAAACCCTGTTGGATGCGAAAAAGCCCGCCGCACAGGTTTACCGGCAGGGGCAGAATTCCACCATCCATTTCAAACACAACGACACGAAATACGTTGCGCTTAGATTGGAAAAATCGTCCGCACAAGGTGGTTTTGAAGAAACGTACCGCGTGGAAATCACCCGCGCAGACGGCAGCGCACAACGGCTGGCCTGCCGCAGCGCATCATCCACGATAAACGCAGACAGCGATTCCGGCCTGCCCGAGCTGCCCGCAGGCGGCCTGCGTTAAACCGTTTTCAGGCTGCCTTCCGCATCCGTACAAGGAAAACCACCATGCAGGAAAACAAGTTCACCGAAGAAAAAATCCTCTGGATAAAACGCCACAGCCCCACCCACCTCACCTTCGCCGTCAGCCGTCCCGACAGCTTCCGTTTTGCCGCAGGGCAGTTTGCCAGACTCGGCTTCCGCCAAGGCGAAGGCTTTATCTGGCGCGCCTATTCCGTAACCTCCGCGCAATACGCCGACACGCTGGAATTTTTCGCCATCCTGATACCCGGCGGCGACATGTCCGCCCGCCTTGCCCAAATGCAGGAAGGCGACGGTATCCTGCTGGACAAAACCGCACAGGGCTTCTTCTTGCCCGAACGTTTCCCAGATGGCAGCGACCTGATTATGCTGTCCACAGGTTCGGGCATCGCCCCGTTTTTATCCGTCTTGCAGCAGCCTGAAATCTGGCAGCGTTTTGACACGCTCGCACTCGCCCACAGCGTTTCACACAATACCGATTTGATATTCAACGAATCTATTCGCGAACTCGCCGAGCACCCGCTGGTGGGCGAGTATTACGGCAAGCTGCGCTTCGTTCCGATTACCACCCGCGAAGCCGATGCGGAACATCTGCATTTCAGGCTGCCTGAAAGCCTGAAAAACGGCAGCCTTGCCCAAGCATTCGGGTTGGAATTCAACAAAGAACGCAGCCGCTTCATGGTTTGCGGCAATCCGAACATGGTACAGGACACCTTTAAAACCCTGCTCGGTATGGGTTTTGCCATGCACCGCAACAAAATTCCCGGCCAAATCATGATGGAAAACGGTTTCTGACCCTGCCTAAGGCAGCCTGAAAACAGGTTTGACCCGCATCATAATCTGCCGCAGCCCGCCCGCGCAGGCAGCACGAATTGGCGTATAATCCCGCCGTCTTGTTTCAGGCTGCCCCAATGGCCTGATTTATTTGTAAAACGCAACAGCCATTTAACAGAAAGGTTTGACATGAGCTTAATCGAATTGAAAGTACCCGATATCGGCGGCCACGAAAACGTGGACATCATCGCCGTAGAAATCAAAGCGGGCGACACTATCGCCATCGACGACACGCTGATTACATTGGAAACCGACAAAGCCACCATGGACGTTCCTGCCGAAGCCGCAGGCGTGGTGAAAGAAGTGAAAGTGAAAGTGGGCGACAAAATTTCCGAAGGCGGTGTGATTGCCGTCATCGAGGCCGCCGGTGCGTCTGCCGAAGCGCCGAAAGCCGCCGCAGCGCCCGCCCCTGCCCAAGAAGCTCCCAAAGCCGCTGCGCCAGCACCGCAGGCTGCACAATTTGCCGGTTCTGCCGATGCCGAATACGACGTGGTGGTATTGGGTGGCGGCCCCGGCGGATACTCTGCCGCATTTGCCGCTGCCGACGAAGGCCTGAAAACCGCCATCATCGAGCAATACAGCACCTTGGGCGGCGTGTGCCTGAACGTGGGCTGCATTCCGTCCAAAGCACTGCTGCACAACGCCGCCGTGATTGACGAAGTGAAACACTTGGTGAAAAACGGCATCAAATTCGGCGAACCCGAAATCAATGTGGACGAACTGCGCGGCTACAAAGAAAAAGTCATCGCCAAACTCACCGGCGGCTTGGCAGGCATGGCAAAAGCCCGCAAAGTGGACATCATCCAAGGTAACGGCCAATTCGTGGGTGCGAACCACATCGAAGTGTCGCTCACTGAATCCGCCCAATATGAGCAAGCCAAAGAAACCGGCGCGAAAAAAACCGTCGCCTTCAAAAACTGTATCATCGCCGTGGGCAGCCGCGTGGTGAAACTGCCCTTCATTCCTGAAGACCCACGCATTGTGGACAGCACCGGCGCGCTGGAATTGCGCCAAAACGGCGGCAAACTGCCTGAAAAAATGCTGGTCATCGGCGGCGGCATCATCGGCCTGGAAATGGGTACTGTGTACAGCACGCTGGGCGCACGCTTGGACGTGGTGGAAATGATGGACGGCCTGATGCAGGGCGCAGACCGCGACTTGGTGAAAGTATGGGAGAAAATGAACGCCCACCGCTTCGACAACATCATGACCAACACCAAAACCGTGGCCGTGGAAGCCAAACCCGACGGCATCTACGTCACCTTTGAAGGCGAAAAAGCGCCGAAAGAGCCGCAACGCTACGACTTGGTACTGGTGGCTGCCGGCCGTGCGCCGAACGGCAAACTCTGCTCCGCCGAAAAAGCCGGCGTGGCCGTTACCGAACGTGGCTTCATTGAAGTGGACAAACAAATGCGCACCAATGTGCCGCACATCTACGCCATCGGCGACGTGGTCGGCCAGCCCATGTTGGCGCACAAAGCCGTGCACGAAGGCCATGTGGCAGCCGAAAACTGCGCCGGCCACAAAGCCTACTTCGACGCGCGCGTGATTCCGGGCGTGGCCTACACCGACCCCGAAGTGGCTTGGGTGGGCGTTACCGAAGAAATCGCCAAACGCGACGGCATCAAAATCACCAAAGCCGTGTTCCCGTGGGCTGCCAGCGGCCGCGCCATTGCCAACGGTCGCGACGAAGGCTTCACCAAGCTGATTTTCGATGCGGAAACAGGCCGTATCATCGGCGGCGGTATCGTCGGCACGCACGCGGGCGACATGATTGGCGAAATCTGCCTGGCGATTGAGATGGGCTGCGATGCGGAAGACATCGGCAAAACCATCCACCCGCACCCGACCCTGGGCGAAAGCATCGGTATGGCGGCGGAAGTGGCCAACGGCACTTGCACCGACTTGCCGCCGCAAAAGAAAAAGAAATAAGCGTTCGGTAGTTTAAACGCTGAATAGAGAAGGCTGCCTGAAACTGTGTTTAACGGTTTTCAGGCAGCCTTTTATCAAATGGTAGGTTGGGTTGGTAAACCCGCGAATTTTTTATATAGTCGATTAAAATTGCAATGATACGGCGTTGGCTCGCCTTGACGTACCACCTGTGCGCCTTGCGGCTCGCCGCCTTGTCTCATTTTTATTTTAACCGACTATATTTCCATATTCTCTGCGCGTTCTGCGATGCTGTTGCTTTGAACTGCGCTCAAATCTGGGGTTTTGCCAAGGTCTCAGTGAATCAGCCTAAGCGTGCTTGCGTTGCTGTGTTGCTTGGGAGATTTGCCGCTCGCCACCTTGGCGTATTTTGGTTAATCCGCCATAAATTTGTAGGGTGGCTGCTGCCCGCGCGTTGTTCCAAGGCAGCCTGAAACTGCGTGGCAACGAGTGCCACCTTACAAAAATCAGCATGGTGCGTATCGGCTTCACCGTATAAGAAGGCAGCCTGAAAACCTTTCACGGGGTTTCAGGCTGCCTTTTTGGCTTTACTGCTTATTTGGGATTTTTTTCAACCAGTGCAACGAACTGGTCAATATAGCCCTGCACAAAGCCGCGCGCGGATTCCAGCAGTTTGCCGTTTTCGTCAAACAGCGTGGGTGAATTGCCCAAGAATACTTCAGGCTGCCCTGTCAGCGGCATATTGAAATAGGACAGGGCAAGGCGCAGGTTTTTCTGCGAGCTGTATCCGCCCATTTTGCCGACCGAATGGCTGATGATGCCTGCGGGCGTGTTTTTCCATGCCACATCGGCATTGGGTTTGGAACCGATGTCTATGGCGTTTTTGATGCAGGCGGGCACGGTACGGTTGTTTTCGGGGGTAACGAACAGTACGCCGTCTGACGCTTTGATGGTTTCGCGGAAGGCGGTGTAGCTTTCGGGCGTGGGAAAATCGATTTCGGCGGGGTCGTCGTAGTCGAAGTTATAGAGCGGCAGGTGTCCGATTTCCACGATTTGGGCTTCATAGCCTGCGGGGAACATCGGAATCACGTTCTGCGCTACTTTTCGGGCGAACGAGCCTTTGCGCAGGCTGCCGACGAGGATACTGATTTTTTTTGCCATGTTTTTTCCTTATGTTAGGGTGTGGAGAAAGGGAATTGGGGGTTTTATGGTTGATGGAAACCACCCTGCTGTTGTGTTGGGTTGCTTTGGCGCATTGCCTGTGTGGGAAGGGTATCCATGCTCACGCGGTTTCAGGCTGCCTTTGGGGGAACGCGTGGGCAGCGAGTGCCCACCCTGCGGATGTATATCTAATAGCCTAACTGTGGGGCGTTTGGCGGTTGGGCAGCCTGAAAGCTTGGTCTGCCGTGTTCACAGTGTTTTTACCAGTGCTTCTACCATTTGTGCCGAATGCAGCGCGGCGGTGGCGAGGAATTCGTCGAAGCTGATGTGTGCTTCGTCATCGGCGCTGTCGGAAACGGCGCGGATGATGGCGCATGGGGTGTTGAGCTGGTAACAGGTTTGTGCGATGGCGGCGGCCTCCATTTCCACTGCCTGCACGGTGGGGAAACGGGTGCGGATTTGTGTTACGGCGGCTGCGCTGCTGACGAATTGGTCGCCGCTGGCGATGATGCCGCGCGTAATCCGGGCGTTGTGGTTCAGGCTGCCTGCTGCGGCTTCTGCGGCCTGCATCAGGGCGGGGTCGCAGGGGTAGTTTTCGGGCTGCTGGGGAATTTGTCCGTATGCGTAGCCGAAGGCGGTTGCGTCTGCATCGTGGTGCAGGGCGGCTGTGCCGATGATGATGTCGCCGACTTTCAGCCCTGCGCCGATGCCGCCTGCGCTGCCGGTGTTGATGATGCCGCTTGGGGCGTGCAGTTCAATCATTAGGGCGGTGGCGATGGCGGCGTTTACTTTGCCGATGCCGCTTTGGCTGAGAACGACGGGGCGGCCGTGCAGGGTGCCTGTGTGGAATGTGAAGGCTTTGTCGATGGTGCGGGTTTTCAGGCTGCCCAGGCGGTTTTTGAGATATTCCGCTTCGGCGGCCATTGCGCCGATGATGCCGATGGGTCGGGTCATGCGAATACGTTCTCCCATTCGCTGCG
The DNA here is from genome assembly GCA_963520685.1 of uncultured Kingella sp. Taxonomy (GTDB): domain Bacteria; phylum Pseudomonadota; class Gammaproteobacteria; order Burkholderiales; family Neisseriaceae; genus Kingella_B. Next base: position 15,834 of record CAUQSD010000016.1, read on the forward strand.
GTGTTCAAGCAGGCGGCGGGCGATGGCTTGCGCGCCTTCCAGGCTGTGGCTGGCGGCCCAGCCGCACTGAACGGGGTTGCAGGCGGGTACTTCGGTGGCGGCGAGTACGTCGTGCAGGGTTTTTTCTATTAGGGAAACTGCATCTTGGTATTCGGGCAGGTTGAGCAGGGTAACGTAGAAGCCGGTTTGGCAGCCCATGGGGCTGATGTCGACGATTTTGTCGGAGTGGTTGCGGGAGAGTTCGGCGAGCAGGTGTTCCAGTGAGTGCAGGGCGGGCATTTCCATGTGGTCTTGGTTGGGCTGGCACACGCGCAGGTCGTATTTGTAGATGGTGTCGCCGTGGTCGCCGTCGGTTACGCAGGCGAGGCGGACGTAGGGGGCTTTGACTTTGGTGTGGTCGAGGTTGAAGCTTTCAACGTTCATGCGTTTTTCGGAGGTGATTTTGGTCATGGTTCGGTTTTTGGGTAAGGTGGAAAGGGGGCGGATTATAAGGGATTTGGGGGTGGGGCGGGGGGCTGTTGCCGGTGTTTTGTGTTGCAGGGCAGCCTGAAACTAGCCGAGACCTTTGCAAAATCCTCATCTTTGGCGCATTTCTTCGCAATGCGCTTCTCTGATGCTTGAAAATATTTCAATATTCTCTGCGCGTTCTGCGATGCTATTGCTTTGAAATGCACTCAAATCTGAGGTTTTGCAAAGGTCTCTAGCCGCCTGCCATCTGCACCATAACGAGCCGCCCGCCTTGTCCTTTTTTGAGCAGGATTTGTGCGCCTTCTTCCAGTTTGGCTTTGCTGCCGACGGGGATGGGGGTTTTGGTGCGTGCGTCGTGCATGTCGGGGAGGTTTTCGTTTACCAGCCACCAGTCGCCGTTGTGCTGCACGAAGTAGCCTACGCGTTTTGCGTCTTCGGGAGTGAGCCGTTCGTTGGGGAAGACGTTGGTGTCGGCGTGCCATTTGAAGAGGGATTGGCCGCTGTATACCATGATGCGGTGGTTATCGGGGCGGTAGCTGCCGTTGGGGGCGGCGGAATAGAGGTTCAGCACGGGCAGGCTGCCTGAATGGGGTGTGCCGCAGAAGGGGCAGGCGGGTTTGACTTTGTTGTCGAAGGCATACCATTTTTGGGTGCAATTGGGGTTGGCGCAGGGTTGCAGCAAATCGACGGTTTTGACAAGCGTGCGTTCCCATTCGTCTGCGGTGGGGCGGGCGGCGGGGTTGTGCAGTCCGTCTATAAAGGCGCGGCGGAAGAGTTCGGCAATGTATGGGCCGCAGACGGTGTAGGGGATTTTGGCGGTGTCTTTCCAGGGCAGTTCGCTGCTTTTGCAGTTTTTGGGGTTGATGCGGTTGCTGTGGTCGGTGGGGTGTTCGATGAACAGGGCTTGGCTGCCCATGCTGAGTTCTTCGTCGCGCTGGCTGTCGTTGGGGTCGCAGATTTTGTCGCCGCGCAGGGGGTGTCTGTATAGCAGATACATGTAAATCAATACGGCGAGCGCGTGCAAATCGGTGGTGCGGCTGGGCAGTTTGCGGTTGGGGTCGTCTTTGGGCAGGTGGGCGGTGGCGACGACTTCGGGGGCGATGAAGTCGGGTGTGCCGACAACGGCGGGAGGGTGTTTGCCGGGGACGACGAGCCCGTCTATATCAATCAGGCAGGCTTGTCCGCTGACGGGGTCTATCAGGCAGTTTTTGTAGCCTAGGTCGCTGTGGCTGAGTCCCGCCATGTGCATGCGGCGCACGGCGCGGGCGAGCATGATGCAGATTTTGAGGTGGGTCATCCAGTCGCCCAGTTCGCGGGGGTCGAGAAAGCGGCTGCGGTTGGATGCGCTGGCGAACCATTTGCCGTCTTTGTCTTTGCCTTTGATGCCGAGCATGTCGTTGTTCAGGCTGCCGTATTTGAAGAAGAAGCAGTCGCGGTAAAACGGGGAGACGACGCCGAGCCTGCCGTTGTGTTCTACGACGGCGGTGGGCCAGCAGTAGAGTTTTTTGAGGTATTCGCCGCCTTCTTGGTTGAAGATGCGTTCGCGGTATAACCCTGTGATTTGTTCGAGGCGTTCGCGGGTGGCGGGGTCGGCTTTTTCGCGGAAGAAGGCGACGACGTAGCTTTTGTCGGGAGAGAACATGACGTCTTTCATGCCGCCTTGGGCTTTGATTTCGTCGATGAACTGTATGGTTTGGCCGTTGGTGGCGGTGAGTGTGATGAGTTTGGGCTGGGACATGGGGGAATCCGTGGTTTGGGTTTTCAGGCTGCCTTATTGTGGTTGGGGATGAACAGGGCGACGGTGCGGTCGTCGTGGTTGCCGGGCGACCAGAAGTCCAGCCAGTTTTGCAGGGCGGCGGCGGGGTCGGGGGCGGACAGGGGGGCTTGCAGCTCTGTCCACAGTGCGTTCCAGCGTGCGTTGTCGGTGAGGCCTGCGTCGGTTTCAAATTTGGGGTCGGACACGCCGTCGGTCATCAGGATGAGGACGGGGGGGATGGGGGATTCGCCTGTTTTGGTGCGTTGGTCTAGCTTTTCGCCGGATACTTCGGCGGCGGCAAGGAAGACGGTTTCGCCTGAATAGGCGCCGCCGTCGGGGCTGCCGAGCAGGCAGGCGGTGCGGCTTTCAGGCTGCCATACGGCGGCTGCGCCGTCGCCGACCCAGTATGCGGCCACCAGCCATTTGCCTGCTGTGGGCAGGACGAGGGTAATGAGCAGGGTGGCGGAGAGGGATTTGAGCGGGATGGATTCGGTGCGGGCGGCTTCTACTTGGGCGGCGTAGGCTTGGTAGGCGGCGTGGCGGATGAGGGCGGAAAGGACGCGTTTTTGGTTGGCGGTGTCGTAGTCGGGCAGCCTGAAAAAGTCTTGGGCGGGGTCGTCCAGCAGCTGCCAGACGGTGTCGGCGGCGGCTTGGACGGCGAGTCGGGAACCGTGGCGGGAATATTGTGCGCTGCCTGCGCCGTCGGATACGGCGAGGAAGTGGAGGTTGGTGCGGGGGTGGTGGCGGATGGTGTAGTCGTCGTCGCAGTGGGTGCCGTTGTGGGCGTGGGAGCGGCCGCGCACGCGGGCGGCAATGAGTGTGCCGCTTGGGGTGGTTTGGATTTCGCCGGCGCGGTCGGGTTTGGCATAGGGGGCGGCGGGGTCGCTGGGTTTGTCCTGCCACAGGCTTTTGGGGTCGGGGTTGATGTAGAGGGTTTGGCGGACGGGGGTGTGCGCGCCGTGTTCGGGGACGGTGTAGCGGATTTCTACGTCGCCTGCGGCGGCGGGTGTGCCGCTGATGCTGTGGTCGGCTTCGTTCCAGACGAGGCCGCAGGCGGCGGGGGAAATGGTAACGTTGGCGGCGGAGGGGGGCAGGGGGGCGCGGTAGGCTTCGCCGGCGCGGGCGTTGGGCAGGGGGGGAAGGATGCGGGGTGCGGGCATGGGGTCGGCTTTCAGGCTGCCTGAATCTGCGGGAGGGGCGGTTTCCGGTTCGGGCGGCGTTTGGGGCGGGGCGGGGGCTTCGTCTTGGGTTTCGGCTTCGGGTTGCGTTTGCGGGGCAGCGGCGGACGGTGTGTTTTCGGGCGCGGCTTCGGTTTTCAGGCTGCCTGTGTCGTCTGATGGCGTGGGGGCGGTGTCTGCTACGTGGCTTTCGGGCTGCCCGTTTGCTTTCAGGCTGCCTTTTTCGGTTTGGTAATGCGCCCATGCGGTTTGCACGGCGGCCAGTTCGGCGGCATGGCGTTCGGCGAAGTTTGCCCATTCCTGCGGGTTTGTTTGCGCCAGCCAGTTGCGCCAGTGGTTTAGGTCTTGGGGATTCATCGGATTCCTTTGGTTTGGGTGTCGGTTGCCCGGGAGCGGTTTTCAGGCTGCCTGAAACTGTTTAGCCGCGCGACCTGGCTATGTCAAAGTCGCCTTCTGCGGCGCACATCTGCACTTGTTTGCCGCAGCCGGGGCAGCGGGTTTCCCCGTCGCCGTCTACGCAGAAGATTTGGCCGCAACTGCATTGGGCCAGCCCGAAGGCTGCGCCGCAGTGGGGACAGCCGCCGCCGCCCATCAGCGCGGAGGCGGCGATTTTGTTGGTGTTTACGCGGGTGTCGGACCAGTCGGCATAGTCGGCTTCGGCGGGATAAACGCCGGTGTAGCCGTACACTTGCGGGGCTTGTTTGCTGAAAAAGGGCACGTCGTCCATTCGGGGGGCGCGTTCGTATTTCATCAGATAGGGCAGGCGGGTTTTGGCGCACAGGCCGCTGATGATGACGTAGTTTTCGTCTATGGCGGCGGCTTCGCGCAGGTCTTTCACCAGTGAGAGGACGGGGGTTTCGGCTTTGTCTAAGCAGATGGGTGCATCTGTGCCGAGGCTGCGGCTTTGGGCGGACACGGATTGCGAAATCCAGCGGATGAAGGCTTGGAAATCGGCTTCGCTGCTGTTTTCCAGGCGGAGGGTGGCGTGGCTGATGCCGCTGAGGAGGGAAAGGTCGGCAAACGGGCCGATGCCGATGGAAACGAGGGTGGCGCGGCGGGCGTAACCGTTCTGCCAGCGGGCAACGGCGGCTTGGGGATTGTCGGTTGCGCCGCCGTCGGTGAGCAGATAGACGAGGGGCTTGTAGTCGCCTTTGCGGTCTGGGGCGTTGGGGACGACGCAGCGGTCTATTTCGTCCATGACGTGCTGCAAGGCTGCGCCGAGCGAAGTGCCGGCACCGACGGGCAGACGGGGCGGATAAAAGGCGGGCAGCTCCACCAGCGGGGCGAGGGTTTTCGCCACGCCGGCAAAGGCGATGACGGAGAGATGGACGGTTTCCAGCGCGTAAGGGTCTTGGCGCAGGGCGGCAATCAGGCGGGCGATGCCGTCCTGCATCTGGCGCAGGGGCGGACCAATCATGCTTTCGGATACGTCTATCACAAGAAACACGGGGAGACGGCGCATGGGTGTGTCCTTTCGGGAAGGGGGGAATGTTTGGCAGGCAGCCTGAAAAAAGGGTTTGGGTTTTCAGGCTGCCTTGGCGCGGGCGGCGGCAGCCTGAAAAAGCGGCATCACAGCACGATGTTGATTTCGGGCGGGGGCGGGGGCAGTTCGCTGCCGCCTGCGGGGCTGCCTGCGCTGACGCTGTTTTGGGCAACGGCAGCAGACACCCACTGGAAGAATTTGGCGAATGAGGCGGCATCCATCGTATCCAGCGACACCACATTGTCGGTGAGCTGTTTCAGGTAGGACGCATCGGCTTTGGGGCCGGCGGCGCAGGCAACGATGTTGCCGAAACCGAGTGCTTTGATGCGGGGAACGGCTTCGCTGTATGCCAAAAGGTCGGTGGGTTTGCCGTCTGTGAGCAGGATGAGGATGGGCCGCCAGTCGCCTTTGTGTTCCCCCGTGCCTGCTATACGTTCGCGGGGAACGGCTTCGGCAATGTGTTCCAGCACGCCGCCGAGAAAGGTTGCACCGCTTTCGGGGCAGACGATTTCGGGCAGGGAAACCTGTTCCAGCGGGGTGGGCGGCAGCACGGTTTTGATTTGGCTGTCAAAGGTGGTGATGGAGAGCCACACGCTTTCCAAGGCATAGGGGTTTTGCCGCAGCGAAGCCATCAGGGCGTGCAGCCCGCTGTTTACGGCTTCTATCGGTTCTCCGCGCATGGAGCCGGAGGTGTCGATGCAGATATAGGTGAGCAGTCGGCGGGACATGGGTTTCCTTTTCAGACGGGTTTTCAGGCTGCCCCAAGGGGGTTAGTAGGGCAGATAGGCTTTGAGCAAATCAACAAAGCGGTCGGTTTCGGCAAATTCGCCGATGGCGCGGAATACCCAGCCGCCGGCATCGCGTTCCACGCGGGCGAAGGTGATGGCGCGGTGGGCGGCGTTGGCGGCATTGCCGCCGATGCGGTAACGGCAGATTTCCCGACCTTGCGCGTCTAGGGCGCGGATATGGGCGTTGTTTACGTCGGCAAAGGATTGCCCGCGTTCGCGGCCTTTGAAGATGGCGGCAAGGAAAACGATGGCGGAAACGCTGTCGGGCAGGCGGTCCAAATCCACGGTGATGGTTTCGTCGTCGCCCTGTCCCTGCGAGCCGCTGCGGTTGTCGCCGCTGAGGCGGATGCTGCCGCTGGGGTGGACGAGCGAGTTGTAAAAGACAACATCGCCGCCTTCCAGCGTGGGGCGGCCGTTTGTGCCGGTTTTGCCGAGATTGCGGACTTTGCCTTGCGCGTCCAACACGAAGGCAATGGCATCAAGATCATGGGCGGGCTGTGCGGGGGCAATGTCCCAGCCTAAGCCGATGGTGAGACGGGTGAGATCGTAACCCGTGTCTTTGCGCAGGTTTACGCCTTGTCCTTTTTGCAGGGAGATGGCCATCGGTGAGTCCTTTCGTTTTTGTGGGGCGGATGATGCCTGTGCGGTTTCAGGCTGCCCCCAAGGCGGGGCAGCCGCTGGTGTGCTGCGCTTACAGCACGACATTCAGTTCTGGCGGGGGCGGGGGAAGCTCGTCCAAACCGCTGACTTCTTTGCCGCCGTTTTCTATTTTCTGGCTAGATACGGAGATGGAGGCGGACACCCATTTGAAGTACGCTTTGATGGAATTGGCATCGGCGGTGTCGAGCGCGACGACGGTTTCGGTGATTTGTTTGAGGGTGTTGGTGTCGGCGGAAGCACCTGCGGCGCAGGCGACGAATGCGCCGGTTTTGACGGTTTTCATGTCGGCGATGCCCTTCGCGATGCTGTCGGTGGGCGCGCCGTCGGAGAGCAGGAATACGACGGGTTTCCAGTCGCCTTTCTGTTCCGCGCTGCCTTGGACGACTTCGCGGCGGATGCAGTCGGCAAGCAGGCTGAGGGCTGCACCCATGGCGGTGGTGCCGCCGGCTTGGATGTCGGGTGTTTGGAAGTTCACCAGTTCGGTGAGGGGGGTGATTTGGCGTGCGCTGCTGTCAAAGGTGATGACGGAGAGATAGGCGGTTTCCAGTGCGTATGGGTCTTGGCGCAGGGCGGATACGAGCACTTGCAGGCCGTTGCGTACGGCTTCTATGGCTTCGCCGTGCATGGAGCCTGAGGTGTCGATAAGCAGATAGACGGGTAGTCGGCGCATGATGGTTCTCCTGTGAGGGGTTGGGGGATGCTGTGTTTTCAGGCTGCCTTGGCGGCCTTGACGGCTGAGTTCGTCAGCATTTGCGTGCCGAACCAGCCCCAATAGATTCGGTGGCGGGCGATTTTGCCGTTTGCGAGCTGCATGAGTTCCAAAATATCAATTTGGTCGCCTTCGGGGGTTTGTCGGGGATATTCCCAAATCAGGGTGTCGCCTGCGGTGAAGTATGTGCCGCTGCGGTGCCAGCGGACGAGCTGGTTGGGGCGGCGGCGTGTGCCTTCTTCCAGAAAAGCGAGGATTTGGGCGCGCCCGCGCAGGATGCCGCTGTCGGTGTTCATGATGGCGGGGACGAGCGGGCTTTCAAATTCCGCATCGTCGGCATAAAGGGCGATGAGTGCGGGGATGTTGCGGGTTTTGGCGTATTCGTGCCACTGGGTGTAGATGCGGCGGAAGTCGTCCATGGTGTTGCTCCTGTGCCGTGCGTGGGCAGGCTGCCTGAAAACGGGCAGCCTGAAACGTGTTTACAGGTGCGGCAGGATTTTGGGAATGATTTTGTCGGGAGTGGCACCTTGGCTGTTTTCGCCGATGGCGTGCATTTTCCATTCGCCGTTGTGGCGGTAAACCTTGGCCATAATCTGCGCGGTGTGGTTGCCTTGGGCAGAGAGGTCGTAACGGGCGATTTCCTGTCCGTTGTCGCCGTTAATCAGGCGGCAGAAGGCGTTTTCCACTTGGCTGAAATCCTGTCCGGTGTAGTTGCTGACGGTGAATACCAGCGATTTGATGTCGGCGGGCACGCGGTTGAGGGCAACGGCAATCTGTTCGTCGTCGCCGTCGCCGTCGCCCGTGCGGTTGTCGCCGCTGTGTTGGACCGAGCCGTCTTCGCTGCGCAGGTGGTTGAAATAGACGACGTCTATCAGTTCGTTTTTGTCGTCGAACATAAAGCAGGATGCGTCCAAATCAACGGCGTTGTTGCCGCCGCCGAACAGGCCGCCTAAGAAGCCTTTTTTCTTGGCTGCATCCCAGCCCAAACCCATTACGACTGAGTTGAGCTTGCTGCCTGCTTCTTTTTCCAATGAAATTTTTTGACCTTTTTGTAGATTTACTGCCATGTTTTTTCCTTTAATGGAGGGTTGGTGGGGAAGGGGAGGCGGCTAGCCGGCTACTGACGATTTGGCGGCCACCCATGAGGAAAAGCTGCCTATGTTGCGCGAGCAGATGATGATTTTGCCCCTGCCCGAAAATTTCAGGACGATGCCTTCGCCGCTGGTAACGCTGTTGATGATGTTGCCGAGCAGGCCTTTGTTTTGCCGGTTGGTGCTCAATGCGATTTGGTAGTTCAGGCGGCTGTCCCATGCGACAACGTGGCCGTTATCTATGGTCATCGGATTTTCGGGCGACACGTCCAGCGAAAACAGCGAACCGAAGCCGCTGACGGCGACTTGTCCGCTGCCTGCGGTCTGGCCGATAAAGAAGCCGCCCGTGCCGGCGAACAGGGCTGTGCCGAGCTGCTGCGTCTGTGCGGTTACGGATACGCCGCTGCTTGCCGCCATATACGCGCCGTCGGCAATTTTGTATTGCGTTGCTCCGACATCGAGCACTTCTATGCCGCCGGGCATCATGGGGGCGAGCAGGCAGTCGCCGTCGCCGCGGGTGGCGGTGATGTGCTGTTGGAAGAAACTTTCGTCGTTGACGAGCCGCCGCGCTAGTGCGCTGAGCAGGCCGCCCTGCATTTTGCCTTGCAGGTCCAGATTGTCTTCCATCATCACCATTGCATCCGATTCGCAGGAAATGCTTTCGCCTTGTTTCAGGGCAACGTGCAGGAACGGGTCGTCGCTGCCGGTTACGGTGAAGGTGGGCATGGGTTGTCCTTGTTTTTCGGAAGGCGGTTTCAGGCTGCCTTTGTTCGGAAGGCAGCCTGAACGTGCGCCTACACGTTTACGCCGAAATGCTGTGCCAGTGCGGCCAGCCCGCCTTTGAAGCCTTGCCCGATGGCTTTGAACTTCCATTCGCCGTTGTGGCGGTACACTTCGCCGAAAATCATGGCGGTTTCCACCGATGCGTCTTCCGACAGGTCAAAGCGGGCGATTTCCACGTTGGTGTCGGCGTTCACGCAGCGGATGAACGCGCTGGATACTTGTCCGAAATTCTGGCGGCGCGCGTCTGCGTCGTGGATGGTTACGGTGATGGCGATTTTTTCTACATCGGCGGGCACGGCGGGCAGGTTGATGATGATGGCTTCGTCGTCGCCGTCGCCTGCGCCGGTGCGGTTGTCGCCGGTGTGTTCCACTGCGCCGTTGTCGGATTTGCTTTGGTTGTAGAACACAAAGTCGGCATCGGAACGCACTTTGCCCGATGCGGAAAGCAGGAACGCGCTGCCGTCCAAATCAAAATCTGCGCCGTCGGTGGCGCGCACGTCCCAGCCTAAGCCGATGAGGATTTTGGACAGGCCGGGGGCTTCTTTGCTCAGATTGACGTTGCCGCCTTTTTGCAGGCTGATTGCCATGATGTGTACTCCTGTGAGTGGGTTGGGGAAAGGGGGACAGGCATTTGTGAAGGCAGCCTGAAAGCCGGTAATACGGGTGTCGGTCAGGCCATGCCGAAATCGTTTTGCGTGTGGTCTGCTGTCATTTCGGCGGCAGGGACAGTTTTTGCCGCTTCGTTCTGAATGGCGGCTTTTAGGGTGTCCGTACCGACTGCGCCGACAAACAATTCCACAGTATCCTCAAATGTGGGAATTTTCCCGTTCTCAAAAAGGGCTTTGTTTGCCGCCAAGCCGTTTGGCGCGGCATCGGCGGGGGAAGAGCCGTCCATCATTGCGCCGAGCCTTTGCATGTTGTAAAGATTGTTATAAAGATTCCGCCATTCGGTTGGGGTGGGTTCGTATGGGTTAGAAGGTTTGGCGGGCGGGGTTATAAGCTGTTTTCCCTGTTCCCATACGCCTTCCAATGCGGGCTTAATCGGCATATGCCTCAGCCATTCCGCAGCTATGACACGATCTTGAAAATCGGGATAGCGATAATTTGAACGAATCCCCGCTTTTTCCAGCAGATGCTGGGTTGCTTCGGGCAGTGAGGGTTGCAGGATGCTGCTGGGGTTTGCCGCTGTGGCCACCATGATGGTGGCAAGAGCGGTACTCGCTGCTACCGCATCTGCACCGTCTCCCTCGGTGGGGGACAGTGTTTTTTCCCAAATGGCTTCTTGTGCCGCAGTGCCGCCGTAGCATTTTTTAATAATTTGCATTGGTGCTTCCAGCGTCCAGTTCCGAAGCGATAACCCGTTTTGGGTGAATGCCTTTTCGTGAAAATTACGAATCTTTTGGAAGTTGGGGTCTTGGGTTACATACCCTTTGCCTTTCGCATTTTCAATCAGCGTATCCAAATAACCGAATGCCATATCGCGTTTGATGGCAACCAATTCGCCAAACTGCCATGAATCCGCACTTTTCTTTTGGTATGCGGCAGCAGTGCTTTTCATAAACTGAACCGCACTTTTGCCGGTGATGTTGTCTTCGGCTGCCACGCCTTTTGCCCAGCCTGCATAAGTGTAGCCCTTGGACTGCATATCACGATACATGGCGATAACAGCCTGCAATTGCGCTTTGGGTGATTCGGCATTCTCAATCTTCTGCCGATAGGCTTGCAGTTCTTGGATGGTTACTTTTTGTCCCATAGTCGTTTTCTTAAAGTAGTTTGGTTGAAAAATTATTCAGTTTTACTTTTTGTTGCGGCAGCCAGTGCATCGGGATGCCGGGTTAGGCTGTAAACCGCTTTTCTGACACCTGCTTCTATCCGCTGCCAGTCTTCCAGATGGAAATGGTCATAGAGTACCCTGATATTTACATTGATATCGGGGACATCAAAACGGTGTTCGCATGGCGGGTGCGGCACATCCCTATTGGAGCAGTCTATCGCCGATACCACATTGCCTTTATCATCAAATGCAAAATAATAGCTTATGGAATCTGCTTTATCCGTCCATGGCCTGCCTGTGGCGGGATTGATGTTCGGATTGGCATAAACGGTTAATCCGTACCGTTTTTCAGGCAGCTTGGTGGCGAAATATTCGGGTTTTTTGTCCTTTTTAAACGTTTCGATGTATTCGAGATATTTATTAAGGTGCGGCGGTTTTTGATAATCTATGCCGCTGCTGATGCTCACACTCACCCAAGGCGAATCGGGCAGTTCTCTCCATTTTTCTGCCGTACCGACTGGATGTTGGCTGCTGTCAAATATTTCGCCCGTTTTGTAGTTTACGACTATGCCGAACGACATAATCGGCGATTGGAAGGTGCGCTTGGAGGGTTTGTATGTCCGCCATTTTTCCGGATCCAATCCGGGAGAGTCGTTGTATTCCAAAAGGGAAACAAAGCCTTCGGGCATTTTGACGGGCACGCTGTTTTTGCCTTCGCTGTCTGAAAAATTGCCGACAACATAACCGTATGCGGGGTCGCCGGCTGCCGTTGCCTGCTGCTGTGGGACGCAGGCCGCTGCCAAAAATGCGGCGAATATTTTCAGGCTGCCTATGGCGGTGCTCAATTTAAATTTCATTGCATGCTTTCAATAAAAACGCTCTGTTCGGATTTTCAGGCTGCCTGAAAGAGCGTTTTAGGCCACATCCACGCCGTATCGGGCGCACAGCGCGGCCAGCCCGCCCGTGTAGCCCTGTCCGATGGCGCGGAATTTCCATTCGCCCTGATGGCGGTACACTTCGCCGAACACCATGGCGGTTTCGGTGCTGTAATCTTCCGATAAGTCAAAGCGCAGCACTTCCTGCCCGGTTTCGTGGTTCACCAGCCGCACAAAGGCGTTGCTGACTTGGCCGAAGTTTTGGCGGCGTGACTGTGCGTCGTGGATGGTTACGGCGACGAACAGCGATTTGATGCCGGCGGGCACTTTTTCCAGTTCTACGATGATGCTTTCGTCGTCGCCATCGCCGTCGCCCGTCAGGTTGTCGCCCGTATGCGTTACCGAGCCGCAGGGGGAAACGAGTTGGTTGTAGAACACGAAATGGGCATCGTCGGGAACTTTGCCGTTTTCGGCGGCCATAAACACGCTTGCGTCCAAATCAAAATCTTCGCCGTTGCTGCTGCGCGCGTCCCAGCCTAGGCCGATAAGGATGTGTTTTAGGGAGGGGTCGGTTTTGCTGAGGGATACGTTTTGGCCTTTGCTTAGGGTTACTGCCATGGTTTGCTCCTTAATATAGGCGGGATGACTGGAAAATCGGGGGGCTTCTGTGATTGGGACGGCGGGCATACGCTGCCCGCGCGCTCCGAAGGCAGCCTGAAACTGCGTGGGCATAGGTGCGTGCCGTGGGCGCAGCCGCTTAAATGCCGCAGAAAAAGGCAGCCTGAAAACGCATTGCACTGTTTTCAGGCTGCCTGTTTTGCCATCTTTTCAGGCTGCCTGAAAGACGGTATCAGTCGCTGCTGCCGCCATCTGCGCTGCCCGCATCGGAGGCCGCGCCCGTGTCGGCAGCGGGGGAAGCATCGTCCGCCGCCTGTTTTTCGGCGGGTTCGGCAGCCGATTCCTGCGAAACAGAGATGCCGCCATCTGTGTGGTGTGCGCCGTCCTGTTTGGCTTCTTCTGGTTTCTCTGGGAACAGGAACGAGGCTGCGATGCCTGCCGCCAGCACGACCAGCACCACCAGAAGCGACAGGTTCGGAGAAATGTCAAAGCCGTGGTGGAACAGATGGTTGGTGGACGACAGAGCCAGTTTCCCCGCGATAAAGAACAGCAGCACAATCACCGCTTTTTCCAAATGCACCAGATAGCCTTTGAGGGCTTCCAGCACGAAATACAGCGTCCGCAGACCCAAAATGGCGAACATCATCGCGCTGTATACAATCAGCGGCTCTTTGGACACGGCAATCACCGCCGGCACGCTGTCAAACGCAAACATCACGTCCGAAAGTTCAATCACCGCCAGACACAAAAACAGCGGCGTGGCGACCCATTGGCCTTTCTTCATGGCGTGCGGATGGTTCTGCTCGGGGTGTTTTGTATCTTCGCCCGCCAGTTCCAAATGCACGTCGGGATAATCGGCGCGTGCCTGCTCCAATTCCTTGCCGTTCAAAAAGAAATGGTGTCCGACCAGACGGGGGAACACGGGGAAGAACTTGTGCACCCAGCGGTAGGCCAGATGCTCGGAATAATCTTCCTGTTCCTCCTTGCCGCCTTCGTCCTGTTTCAGCATGGCGAAGGCGGTGTAGGCAACGATGACTGCGAACACCAGTTCCACCCATGCGCTGGCGGCCAGCAGCCCCGCGCCGATGGCGACAAAAATCATGCGGAACACAATCGCACCGATGATGCCCCAGTAAAGCACGCGGTGGCGCATTCCTTCGGGGATTTTGAACCACGAAAACACCGCCATCATCAGAAACAGGTTGTCCACCGACAGCACTTTTTCCAGCGCGTAGCCCGTGAAGAACAGGCTTGCCGCCTCGCTGCCGTGGCGCAGCCACAGAAACAGCCCGAAAAGGACGGACACAAACACCCAAAACAGAGACCACATTGCCGCGCTTTTGAGCGACATCGGTTTGTCTTCTTTGTGTGCGAACAGGTCAATGGCGATTGCGCCCACCGACAGGATTATGAAAACCGCAACGGTTTCAAGGGGAAAACCCAAATGATTGGTCATGGAAAGCCTTTGTTTTTATGGTTGGTTCAAAATGCGCGGATTGTAAAGGATAAGGTTTGTTTTGTGTAAAATTCTGTATAAAAAATGCGTTTTCAGGCAGCCTGAAAACCGCTTTTCCGCTTTGTTTCAAGTGCAAATCCGTCCGGTGCGGCAAGCCGGAGTTTCCCCATATCTTTACGTTTGCTATACAATCCCCCGCCGGAACATCCCTTTTCCCGTTTTCAGGCTGCCTGAAACAGAATTTTCCCAACCCGCAAAAGGACATCCCATGCGCTCAGACGTAGACATCGCCCAAGCCGCAACCATCCGCCCCATCGGCGAAATCGCCGCCAAACTCGGCCTGTCGCCCGACCGGTTGGAGCAATACGGAAAATACAAAGCCAAAATCAACCCGCAAGACGCGTTCAGGCTGCCTGAAAAGCAGGGGCGGCTGGTTTTGGTAACCGCCATCAATCCCACGCCTGCGGGCGAAGGCAAAACCACGGTTACCATTGGTTTGACCGACGCGCTCAACCGCATCGGCAAGCAGGCGGTGGTTGCCATGCGCGAACCCTCGCTCGGCCCCGTGTTCGGCATCAAAGGCGGCGCAGCGGGCGGCGGCTATGCCCAAGTTTTACCGATGGAGGACATCAACCTGCACTTCACGGGCGACTTCCACGCCATCGGCGCAGCCAACAACCTGCTCGCCGCACTTTTGGACAACCACATCTATCAGGGCAATGCGCTGGGCATCGACCCCAAACGCGTGCTGTGGCGGCGCGTGGTGGACATGAACGACCGTCAGTTGCGCAACATCATCGGCGGCTTGGGCAAGCCCACGGACGGCGTGATTCGCCCCGACGGCTTTGATATTACTGTTGCCTCCGAAGTGATGGCGGTGTTTTGCCTGGCCAAAGATTTGGCCGACCTAAAAACGCGGCTGGGCAACATGCTGGTGGCCTATACGTTTGATAACCAACCCGTTTTCGCCCGCGACCTAAACGCACAGGGCGCCATGGCGGCACTGCTGAGAGGCGCGGTCAAACCCAATCTGGTGCAGACGATTGAAGGCAGCCCCGCGTTTGTGCACGGCGGCCCGTTTGCCAACATCGCCCACGGCTGCAATTCCGTTCTGGCGACGCGGCTGGCGCAGCATTTGGGCGACTATGCCGTAACCGAAGCGGGCTTCGGCGCGGATTTGGGCGCGGAAAAATTCTGCGACATCAAATCGCGGCTGGCAGGCTTGCGCCCCGACTGCGCCGTGGTCGTCGCCACCGTGCGCGCACTGAAATACAACGGCGGCGTGGATAAAGCCGATTTGGGTGCGGAAAACGTAGAAGCAGTGAAACGCGGTCTGCCCAACCTGCTCAAACACATTGCCAACCTGAAAAACGTGTTCGGCCTGCCCGTGGTTGTCGCCATCAACCGTTTCGTGTCCGACAGCGATGCCGAACTGGCGGCGGTTCAGGCTGCCTGCCGCCAAGCGGGCGCGGAAGTGTCGTTGGCCGAAGTGTGGGCAAAAGGCGGCGAAGGCGGCGAAGATTTGGCGCGCAAAGTGGTTGCCGCGATTGACGGCGGAGAAAACCGGTTCGCCTTTGCTTATGACGAAAACGATTCCGTCCGCAACAAAATCCATGCGGTTGCGACCAAAATCTACGGCGCGGCAGGCGTGGAATACAGCGCAGAAGCCGCCGCCGAAATCGCCAATTTGGAACGTTTGGGTTTGGACAAACTGCCCGTCTGCATGGCAAAAACGCAGTATTCGCTGAGCGACAACGCCAAACTGCTCGGCCGCCCTGAAGGCTTCACCATCCACGTGCGCGGCATTACCGTGTCGGCCGGTGCGGGGTTTATCGTGGTGTTGTGCGGCAACATGATGCGGATGCCCGGCCTGCCCAAATCCCCCGCCGCCAACAGGATTGATGTGGACGAAAACGGCGTCATCAGCGGGCTGTTTTAAGACAGTCTGACGAAAGGGCAGCCTGAAACCTTTGCAAACGTGTCTTTGGTGCTGCCCGCGCGTTTTGTGTTTCAAGGCAGCCTGAAATCCCCTCCGCAACCTAACCCAAGGCAAACACCCATGACCCAGCCCAATCCCAAACGTCCGCGCCACGTCCAAGTCCAATCCGTGCACGATTTAAGCCCCCACCTGCGCCGCATCGTCTTCCACAGCCCCGAGCTGGCGGATTATCCGCACACCTGTGCCGCCGCCCATCTCAAAGTGCTGTTGCCCAAAGCACCCGGCGAAATTCCCGTTTTGCCCGAAATCACCCCGCGCGGCCCGCGTTGGGCAGACCCTGCGCAAAAACCCGTCACCCGCACCTATACCCTGCGCCATCTGGATAATGCCGCATGCACCCTCGCCATAGATTTCGTGCGCCACGGCGACAACGGCCCCGCCTCTGCCTTTGCCGAACAAGCCCAAACCGGGCAGGTTGTCGGTTTGTCCGCCCCCGTAGGACCCAATCCCCTGCTCAAACCCGCCCGCCGCTACCTGATGGCCGCCGACCTCTCCGCACTGCCCGCCCTTTGCGCACTCGCCGACACTCTGCCCTCCGACTGCAACGGCGACATCTTCCTGCTGTTGCCCGAACCCGCCGACCTGCCCGCTTTCAGGCTGCCTGAAAAACTACGTCTGCACGTTGCATACGGCGCAGCGGAACACTATCTCGCCCTTGCCGAGGGCTTTGCCGCGCTGCCCGAACCCAATGCCGAAAGCTATCTGTGGCTGGCCGGCGAAGCCTCCCTGATTACCACCCTGCGCAACCACGCCCGCCGCTGCTGGCAAGTTCCCGCCGCCCGCTGCTACGCCGTTCCCTACTGGCATCGCGGCGAAGCCGAAGAGAGCTATCACGAAAAACGCCACGCCTTCGTGGACGAAGCGGAATAATCCCCCCATTGCAGCCGACAGCCCGCTTTCAGGCTGCCCTGCGATGCGATACGCAGGCAGCAAATCCCCCTCCATCACAATTTAATACAGGTGCGGAATAAGGCTAAACGGCAAACCGGTTTAAAGGTTTGCATAGCCGGCACGCATAAGAATGAATACGCGTAATGCCCGTTTCGCAAGGTGGGCACTCGCTGCCTGAGACCTTTGCAAAATCCCAATCTTTGGCACATTTCTTCGCAACGCGCTTCTTGAACGCTTGAAAATATTTCCATATTCTCTGCGCGTTCTGCGATGCTGTTGCTTTGAACTGTGCTCAAATCCGGGGTTTTGCAAAGGTCTCTGCCTGCGCGCTTTCAGGCTGCCTGTTCCCGCAGACGCGAAAGAAAATATCGCGCAAAAGTAAAATTGCGGCTGCTTATTCCACCCCCGCATTGGTTTGCCGCTTGACCATTCCTCAGGATAAAGGTTTATAGTCCGTGTTTTCCAACACCTTTTCAGAAAGGCAGAACATCATGGCAACAGCAACCATCAACATCCAAGGCATGACCTGCGGCGGCTGTGTAAAAAGCGTAACCCGCATCCTCACCGAAACGGCAGGCGTATCCAAAGCCGAAGTGGATTTGGCATCCGCACGCGCCGTTGTGGAATACGACCCCGCACAAACCAACCCTGCCGCACTTGCCGAAGCAGTGGAAGACGGCGGCTACGATGCGCAGGCCGTGTAATCGGGCAGCCTGAAAATTTTAGGAACAGTTTTCCTGTTTTAATTCAATCTTCTTGAAATTACGAACCGCTTCCTCTTGCCGGCGCAAAGCTGGTGGGAGAAGCGGTATTTTGTTGGCAGGTGGTGACTCAGAGGTTCGTTTCGTATAAATGCAAATCAGTTTTCTGTAACCCGTTTTCGGTAATAGCAAATTTTGTATCAAAATTTACAACAAATTAACATTTTTTTAGGGGCTGACGTAGATTAGCCCTAAATTCCACACCAATCCCGAAGGATTTTTAGC
>CAUQSD010000017.1:0-33117 GCA_963520685.1 uncultured Kingella sp.
TTTGATTTGGGTATTAGTTAGCTTCTTAATCTTTGATTTAGCTATGCGGACTTATGCAGAGCTAAATGGTTATACCGAAGCGCAATGCGCAAGGTTGAAAACACAACAGCAACGTTAATTTAAGTTATATCAAGGCAAAATAGGTTATTTAAGAGTTAAATTATGTTTGCTAAAATGGCATTTCAGGCTGCCTAATGGCAAGCCCAAGGCAGCCTGAAAAGCCCCAACCCCTTTCATTAACAATAAATCACGAGGTGAAATCATGGGTTTTAAACCAATCCCCGCCGCTGTCGCGGTCGTTTTAACACTCATTCTCTGGTTCATCCCCGCGCCCGAGGGTGTTGCGCCCAATGCGTGGCATCTGCTCGCGCTGTTTATCGGCGTGATTGCGGGCATCATCGGCAAAGCCATGCCCATCGGCGCAATGGCGGTGCTGGCGATGACCATTGTTGCGCTGTTGCAAGTAACCGTGCCCGAAATGGGCGCAGATGGCAAACCCATCAAAAATCCATCCGCCCAAGCTGCCAAAGACGCATTAAGCAGCCTGAACAGCACGCTGATTTGGATGATTGGTATCGCCATCATGATTTCGCGCGGCTTGCTCAAAACAGGGCTGGGTTCGCGCATCGGCTATTTGTTCCTTTCTCTATTTGGCAAAAAAACCATCGGCGTGGCATACAGCCTAGCCTTGTGCGACTTGCTGATTGCGCCCGTTACCCCATCCAACACCGCACGCGGCGGCGCGATTGTGCACCCGATTATGAAAGCGATTGCCGCCAGCTTTGATTCCAACCCCGAAAAAGGTACGCAAAACAAAATCGGGCGTTATCTTGCCTTGGTGAACTACCACGCCAACATCATCTCCTGCCTGATTTTCGTAACCGCCACCGCGCCCAACCCCTTGGCGGTGGATTTAATTGCCAAAGCCACCGACAGCAAAATCCACCTATCATGGGGCACATGGTTTGCCGCAATGGTGGTACCGGGTTTGATGGCGATGGCGGTAATGCCGATTATTTTGTTCTTCTTGTATAAACCCGAAATCACCAGCACGCCCGATGCGCCCGAAATGGCACGCACCAAATTGAAAGAAATGGGGCCCATGAGCAAAGGCGAAAAAATCATGCTGGGCGTGTTTGCCGTGTTGCTTTTATTGTGGGCGGGCGTTCCCGATATACTGTTTGGCGTTAAAGTGGATGCCACCACCACCACATTCTTGGGGCTGTCGTTGCTGCTGCTCACAGGCGTTTTAACATGGGACGATGTGCTCAAAGAAAAAGGTGCGTGGGACACGATTGTATGGTTCGCCGCCTTGGTGATGATGGCAACCTTCCTGAATAAACTTGGCTTGATTAAATGGTTCTCCGACATGATGGGGCAACAAATTCAAGGCATGGGTTTAAGCTGGGTGGTAGGCTGCGCCTTGCTGGCTGTGGTGTATATTTATTCGCACTATATGTTTGCCAGCGGCACGGCACACGTTACCGCCATGCTCGGCGCGTTCTACGCCGTGGGCTTGCATTTGGGCGCACCGCCCATGCTGTTCGCGCTGATTCTCGCCGCCAGCACAGGCATTATGATGTCGCTCACCCACTACGCATCAGGCTCATCGCCCGTTATCTATAATTCGGGCTACACCACCATGGGCGAATGGTGGATTGCAGGCTTTGTGATGAGCGTGGTGGAAATTCTGATTTTCTGCACCATCGGTTTGCTGTGGTGGAAAACATTGGGATACTGGTAAACAAGCGTTTCAGGCTGCCTTGTGTGATAAGGCAGCCTGAAACCTAAAATGGAGCGGCGGCTCGCTGTCATTGCTTATTGAACATCGCATGACTGATTTAACAAGATGTCGGCGAGCCGCCGACGCTCCATCGGTTACAGGTTTTGCAAAGGTTTTAGCCTGAAAATGTGAAACTGGTATCGCAATAAAAAAGCAGCCTGAAAACGTATTCCAAACCGTTTTCAGGCTGCCTTTTTGTTTCCGCGCCAATCGCCAATGCCTTAATGATGCCCGCAACCGCCTTTGCGTTTGCTTTGCTCTTCCAGCACATCATGCGCCTGCATATCGGCGTGGTAGGAACTGCGCACCATTGCGCCAATGGCGGCGTTGGTAAAGCCCATGGCGTAGGCTTCTTTTTCAAATTCTTTAAACTGCTCGGGTGTGACATAGCGCAGCACGGGCAAATGGCCGTCGGACGGCTGCAGATATTGCCCCACGGTAATCATTTCGATGCCGTGTTCGCGCATATCGCGCATGATTTCGCGCACTTCGTCGTCGGTTTCGCCCAAGCCGACCATGATGCCGGATTTGGTAGGGATGTGCGGCATCATTTCGCGGTAACGGCGCAGCAGTTCCAGCGAGTGTTTGTAGTCCGCGCCGGGGCGTGCCTGTTTGTAAAGGCGCGGATGGGTTTCCAGATTGTGGTTCATCACGTCGGGCGGGTTTTTCGCCAGAATGTCCAGGGCGATGTCGAGCCGGCCGCGGAAATCGGGCACGAGGATTTCGATTTTGGTGTTGGGGCTGGTTTTGCGGATTTCGTTGATGCAGTCGGCAAAATGCTGTGCGCCGCCGTCGCGCAGGTCGTCGCGGTCCACGGAGGTGATGACGACGTATTTCAACTTCATGGCGGCCACGGATTCGGCAAGGTGTTTCGGCTCGTCTTTGTCCAGTTCGTTGGGGCGGCCGTGTCCCACGTCGCAGAAGGGGCAGCGGCGGGTGCAGATGTCGCCCATAATCATGAAGGTGGCGGTGCCGTGGCTGAAGCATTCGCCGATGTTGGGGCAGGAGGCTTCTTCGCACACGGTGTGCATTTTTTGGCTGCGCAGAACGTCTTTGATTTCAAAGAATTTCTTTCCGGTCGGGATTTTGGCCTTAATCCACTCGGGTTTTTTCAGCTTTTCCTGCAAGGGCACGACTTTGATGGGGATGCGCGCGGTTTTGCTGGCGCCTTTGTGTTTGACGCCTTGGCTGTTGTCTAAGGGGTTGGTGGTTTCGTTTGCCATGGTTTTCCTTTGGAAATGTGTGGATGGAGGGGTTTCAGGCTGCCTTTCAGTGCAGGTGCATGATGCCGTCGCGCGACACGGACAGTACGCCGCGCACGTTGCGGAAATGCCGTTGCGCGGCTTCAATGTCCTGCCCTTCGGCAAGGTTGATGCTGATGCCGTTCAGGTTTTTGTATTGGTAGCCGACTTCTGCGCCGTAGTCTTTCACGGCTTGCAGCAAGGGTTCGCTGCCGACGGCAGAGTCGTAGAACACAATCAGGGTGCGTTCGGTATATTGCAGCGTGCTGCTTTGCGGCGGTTTCAGGCTGCCTTCGGCGTCGAACGCGGCGGGTGCGGGGATTTGGCAGGCGGATAGGGCGATGACGGCGGCGGGCATCAGGAGTTTGGCGGACATGGTGTTGCTTTGATAGTGAATCAAATTATAGTCGATTAAAATTGCAATGATACGGCGTTGGCTCGCCTTGACGTACTACCTGTACGCCTTGCGGCTCGCCGCCTTGTCTCATTTTTATTTTAATCGACTATAGAACGGGATAAGGCGGCGAGCCGCAAGGTGTTTGGGCAGTGCGTTAAGGCGGGGCACGCCGTAGCGCGGAATACTGCGATTTTAATCCACTATGGCGGTTGGTGCGCGCCCTGCGGACTGCTTTTGACGGTTGGAACGCAGCCTGAACATGGTTTCAGGCAGCCTGAAAGCATGGGATTGTGCAGCCTGACGGGTTGGTTTATTGCGCAGCGTTGTTGTTCATCGTCCAGCAGTCAGTGATTTTACCGTCTTTGACTTTCAGGAAATCCGTGCCGACTTTGACGGCGGTTTTGCCGCCGAGCGTGGCGGTAACGCGCCAATAGGCGGAAATCATGTCGCCGTCGCAAAACGGGCCGAGCATGATTTCGTAATGCAAATCGGCTTTGGCGCGGATGGTGGCAATCCAAGCCTTCGCGCTGGCAATGTCGGTAACGGGTGCGGGTGGCGGAGTGGAGTCGGCGGTCAGGTGGGCTTTGAAATGGGGCGACAACAGTTCGTCGGCAATATCAAGATTACCGTTCCACATCTGCGTCCATGCGGTGTAGATTTTGTGTGCGTCGGTCATTTTTATCTCCTAAAAAGAAAGTTTGGCAATATGGGTTTTGATGCCGGTGTGTTTCAGGCTGCCTGAAAATTACAAACCCTTCCGCATAATCCGCTGCCCCAGCCGTGCGGAGAAGCGGTTAATCCAATAGAGCCACTTCGTTTTGCCAATCATGCTTTCAAAGTGGTTGCGTTCAAAATCGCGCCAGAATTCGTCCGCCAATTCGTCGGGCGAAATTTTCAGGTACGCGTGCCCTTTGCCTTTGGACATGGGCGTGGCGACCATGGGCGGCAAGATTTCAAACACGCGGATGCCGCTGTTTTCCAATTGCCAGCGCAACACTTGCGAAAAGCTGTGCAGCGCGGCTTTGGTGGCGCAGTAAACGGCGCAGGTTTCCTTGGGCACCACCGCCAAGCCCGATGACACGTTGATGACGGCAGCCTGCGGTTTGCCTGCCAGCACGGGCAGGAAGGCGCGGGTGAGCTGCACGGGCGCGGTGAGATTGACGGCGATTTCCTGCGCGATTTCGTTGTCCGTCTGTTCGTCCAGCCGTTTGGTGAACTGGATGCCGGCGTTGTTGATGAGAATGCTGGTTTCGGGAAACTGCGCCGCCAGCCGTGCGCGGTCTTCGGCTTGGGAAACGTCGGCGACGGCATATCCGCAACGTGCGCCGTTATCGTGCAGGCTGCCTGAAAGTTGTTCTACAGCTTGGCGCAGCACGTCTTCGCGCCGTCCGACCAAAATCACGCGGTTGCCCGCTGCATGGAATTTTTTCGCCAGCGCAAAGCCGATACCGGTGGCGCCGCCGGTGATGAGTACGGTGTGTTGTGTGGGGGTCATGGGGAGTCCTTGTTTTTGGGGTGCAGATTGCTTTTTTCAGGCTGCCTATTCTTTCAAAAAGCCGTATTCGTACACCAGCGGTTCGAGTTTGGCGGCGAGGGCGGCGTAGGCGGTTTCGAAGGGGGCGAAGTCGATTTGCGGGGCGGCCTTTTTCAGGGCGTTGCGGATTTGGTACCAGCCTGCGCCGCTTTTGTCGAGCAGGTATTCGTCGCGGATTTTGCGTTCGATGTCGGCTCGGTAGAAGGCCTGCCACAGTTTCAGGCCTTCGTCATACACGGCTTGGGCTTCTTTGGAGAGTGTTTTATCGCGCAGATAGTCGCTCATGAAATGCGATTGGAATCTGCCGTTGAAACCCACCTGCGCTTCGTCGTAGGGGATGAAGTGGTTGGTGAGCTGCCATTTTCTGCCGTTCCATTCCAGCGCGTCTTTGGCCGTGCCTGCGGTGAGGTTGCTGCCGGAAAAGAGCATGTACAGCAGGCAGTCGAGGGCGAATTCCTGCGGAATTTCGGTATAATTTCCTTCCTTCCTTCCTTCCAGACCGAAGTGCGGCTGTAGGAATTGGTCGCGGTCGTTGAGCCATGTGGGTTTGATGACGCGGCGTACGGCAAAGACGACGGCGGCTTTTTCCAAGTTGTCGGGCGTAACATATATACCGTTTCCATTTCCATAGGAAGACGACATTATGTGTGTTGCTTTCCCTGCATTTTGTAAATCATTTCCTTTGACGGTTAAATAACCTATTGCATTATCCGACCAAGTAGATACACGTATATTCGAAGTATAAACAGATAGGGCGTTTTTTAACGGCACAGTTAACAACATGTTATTCGCGCGCGGTCTGTCTATCCACACATTCAGCATTCTGTCTTTTTTCTCGGCCGCAAATATTCTGCTGCCTGCGTTCTCCAAACGGTGCGTATAGGCAGATAAAACGTATTCCTGTTGTTCAGCCTGCTTTTCGGATAAATCCCAAATCAGAAAGCCAATCGGGAAATTGCCTTTCAGCCCGTCAAAACTTTTGCTGTGTACGACAAAGCCGCCTTTAAATTCGGGCTGCCACTGTTGGCGGAATTCTTCAAAATTTGGAGCGTTAATGTATTTCAAGGTGCTGAACATAGCCACAACTGCGTTCGGCAGTTCTTTTTGGATGCGTGCCAAAAACTGGGTAAAAAGCTCGTTGCTGGCTTTTCCATAGCCGTCCATCATGTGTTCGCCGACTTTGGTTTTCGCAACGCCTGTTTTGTTTTTCCCCTTTCCGCTCACGGTATCCGCGCTCGTCGCTTCGGCATACGGCGGGTTAATCAGCACCAGAATCTTTTTCTTTTTGTCGGTGCGGGCTGCCTGAATATGGGCGCGCAGTTCGGGCGGCATTTTGCCGGTCAGCGAGTAGTCGATTGTGCCGTCTGCAGCGATGTCGTCGTTCAGGTAGTCGTATTGGAAGCGGCTGGCACCAGGGAATTGGCCGCCGGTCTGCATGACGTTGATGTCGGCGGTGTCCAGCGTGCTCATGAAGACGTTGCGCAGGTTGCCGTGTTTGGTTTCGAGGTTGCCCACGCCGCAGCACATGTCCCAGACGATGTAGTTTTTTTGCCAGTTCCTGCCGAGCGTTTCGCTTAATAATTCATAGGCTTTTTCCACAACTTTGAGCGGGGTGTAATACGCGCCTTTGAATTGGCGTTCGTCCAGCGGGATAAGTTGATCGCGCCGTTCGAGCAGATAGTTGCGGTGTTCTGCGGCGGGCGGGCGGTGGTAGATGTTCCAAAATTCGCGGTAGCCTTTTTCGCTGGCGAGTTCGAGGATTTTGCCGCGCAGGGAGAAGGCGGGTTTGCCGTCTAAATTAGGGATGAGGCGGGTGTCCAAATCTTTGCTGATAACGGATTTGTTGCCGTCGTGCATGATGTCGGCGTAAAACAGCAGGGCGTAGTCGGCGGGGTTCGGCAAATCGCCGAGTTCCGCGCCGATGAGTTCCACCCAGCGGTCGAAGACAGGTTTGAGGTTGTTGGGAGTGATTTGGGTGCGGACGATGCCGCCGTTTTTGATGCTGTCGCGCACGGCCTGCAAAAAGGCGGCCTCGTCTTCGGCCATGCGGTAAACGATGAAGTGGTCGTTGATATAGGGCGAGACTTGGGCGATGAGTTCGCGGCTGACTTGGCTGGCGGATTTGCCCCATGCGATTTTTTTGTCGCCGAAGACGGGGGTAATGCTGGCGGTGGACATGAGCGCGGCTTTTTCGTTGTCGATGACGCAGAGCAGCGGCGGCAAAAACAGGGATTTCATGTTTTTGCCTTCGTGATATGCGTGGCAGACGTAATACAAAAGCTGCGTGAACATGGTGTATACGTCTGTGGGCTTGTGTTTGGCTTCAAACCAGATTTCTTCGGTTTGGATGTCTATCAGGCCTTTGGTAACTTTTTTGAGCTTCAGCGCGCTGATATAGGCATCTTTTACGTCTTCTTCGCTTTGGGCGGTTTGGAGTTTTTGATATAGGGTCATTGGGGGCTTTCTTTGCGCAGGTTGCTTTCAGGCTGCCTGAAAATCCAGTTCGCGCGTCAAATGGGCGGCGAGTTTGTCGGCCACTTCGTCCCATGCGGGGCAGGGTTGGACATAGTCGGCGATTTGGGTCATTTCCATGCCGGCATAGCCGCAGGGGTTGATTTGGTGGAAGGGCGACAAGTCCATGTCCACGTTCAGGGCGAGGCCGTGATACACCGCGCCGTTTTTGATACGCAGCCCGAGCGAGGCGATTTTGCGTTCGCCGACATACACGCCGGGGCGGTCGGGGTCGGCGGCGGATGGGATGCCGTATTCGGCCAGTGTGGCGATGACGGCGTTTTCCAGCGCGGAGACGATTTTGCGCACGCTCACATGGCGGCGTTTGAAGTCAATCATGGTGTAGGCGACGACTTGGCCGGGGCCGTGGTAGGTAATTTGACCACCGCGGTCGATTTGGACGACGGGGATGTCGCTGCTCAGCAGGAGGTGTTCGGGTTTGCCGGCCAGCCCTTGGGTGAACACGGGCGGGTGTTCGACCAGCCAGATTTCGTCTTCGGTGTCGGACGTGCGCGCGGCGTTGAAGGTTTTCATGGCTTCAAAGGTGGGGGCGTATTCGGCTTTGCCTAGTTTTTTGATGTTCATGGCGTTTCCTTTGGAGGGGTGCAGGCTGCTTTTTGCGTTTCAGGCTGCCTAATCGGCGCGGCGCAGCTGGCTTTTGTGGATATAGCCTTGAAATGAGGCATCAACGTTTTCGGTGGTGTATGCGCCCTGATTGTCATATAGCAGCCAGCTGCCTTTGCTCGAACCCGGCACAATCTGCACGCGTGTGCCGTTGGGCAGCGTTTTGATGACAGGGGCACGGCCGACGGGGTAGCCAGGATCGATGCTGCGGACGTTGGCCGCGCCGTCGGGGCTGGCAACGATGTAGTTCTGCACGATATAGCCCTGGCTTTGGTGGACGTAGCCCGTGCGGCTGTTATTCATTCGGATATGAAACCAGCTGCCCTGCCTGCCGAGGATTTCGCGTTGCGGGCTACGGTAATCCAGCACGGTGAGGATTTTGCTGTGCATGTCGGGCGCGGCACGGACGTTGGCGCTGCCGTCGGCTTCAGTGTAAGGCAGGAAGTAGTCGGCGGCTTGGGCGGGCAGCATGGCGGCGGCGAACAGGAGGGGGAAGAGAAGTTTTTTCACGGCGGGGCTTCCTTTGGGGATGGATTAGGGTGCAGGCTGCTTTTTGCGTTTCAGGCTGCCTAATCGGCGCGGCGCAGCTGGCTTTTGTGGATATAGCCGTCAATATGTACGTTGTTGCCGTATTCGTTTTTTTCGGTATAGGCACCCTGATTGGTGTAATACAGCCAGTCGCCCCTGTTCAATTTCGGAATAATCTGCGCGCGCGTGCCGTTGGGCAGGGTGGCGATAATTTCAGACTGCCGTGTAATCGGCTGGCCTTCATCTATTACGTTGTGGCGGACGTTGGCTGAGCCGTCGGGGCTGGCGACAATGTAGTTCTGCACGATATAGCCCTGGCTTTGGTGGACGTAGCCCGTGCGGCCGCCGTTTAGTTGGACACGCAACCATTTGCCCTGCCTGCCGAGGATTTTGCGTTGCGGGCTTTCGGAATCCAGCTCGGCGAGGATTTTGCTGCGCGTGTCGGGTGCGGCGCGGACGTTGGCGCTGCCGTCGCATTCGGCATCCGGCAGGAAGTAGTCGGCGGCTTGGGCGGGCAGGATGGCGGCGGCAAGCAGGAGGGGGAGGAGGAGTTTTTTCATGGTGGGGTTTCCTTTGTTTGGGGTTGGATTGGGGTGCAGGCTGCTTTTGCGTTTTAGCTTCGCAGAAATTCGCTTCGCTCATTTTAGCTCCGCAGAAACTCGCTTTGCTCGTTTTCAGGCTGCCTTTCAGACGGGATTCTGGGCAATATCTGGAAGCGGGGTCTCAACAAAATTCAAATTCAAAAAGCAGCCTGCACTTTTCATTCTATGCGGCAACCGGCGGGGCTTCGGCAATCTGCTCTCTCCTGCGGGGGAGAGTTTTGGATTTGCGGTCATCTTGGGTGCAGGCTGCCATCGGTCTGAATCTGTGATTCAGCCAACCGATGTGCGTGCCCGTGGTGCTGCTTTTCAGAGTGGGTATGGCGGCGATACGCCATGTTCCGCCTTTGAAATGACTGCCGCCCGTTCAGGTTTGCCTTCTCCCGCGAGAGGGGCGGTTGCAGGCTGCTTTTTGGGTTTCAGGCTGCCTGCACGATAAATTCCACCGCCTTCTGCACGTGGATTTCGGTGCTGTCGAGCAGGGGGACGGGGGTGTCGTCCTGTTGCACGAGCAGGCCGATTTCGGTGCAGCCGAGGATGACGGCCTGTGCGCCGCGTTCGGCCAAGGCGGCGATGGCGTTCAGGTAGCGGCGTTTGCTGTCTTCGCGGATTTGGCCGGTGCACAGTTCGTCAAAAATGATGCGGTGGATTTCGGCCTGTTCGGCTTCGTCGGGGACGAGGGTGCGGATGCCGCGTTCGGCCAGCCCGCTGGTGTAGAAGCCGTCCTGCATGGTGAAGCGCGTGCCGAGCAGGCCGACGGTGGTGCTGCCTTGTACGCGGGCGGCTTGGGCGACGGCGTCGAGAATGTGCAGGAAGGGGACGCTGACGGCGGCGGCAATGGGGGCGGCGACTTTGTGCATGGTGTTGGTGGCGAGCAGGATGCCTTGCGCGCCGGCGTTTTGCAGGGTGCGGGCGGATTGGGCAAGAAGGCTGCCGGCCTGCTGCCAGTCGCCGCTTTTTTGGCAGTCGGCAATATGTTGGAATTCGACGCTGTGCAGCAGCAGGGGCGCGCTGTGGTTGCCGCCTTTGATTTGGTTGACGCGGCGGTTGATGTGCAGGTAATAGGCGGCGGTGCTTTCGGGCGACATGCCGCCGATAATGCCGAGTGTGTTCATGGGGTTTCCTTTGGATGGGGGCGGGCTGCTTTTTGAGATGGAGCCTGTTTCCCTTGTTTACGGAAGTGGTTAGAGTAAAGTAGGGCGGATATTGCTGCCCACACGTTTTGTATTTTCAGGCAGCCTGAAACCGCGTAGGCATACACCCATTCTACGGGAATTTTTTCAAAACAAAATAAAATCTAGGATTAAACATGAATTTTAATGAAATACAATTTGCAGATTGTTTACTTAATGAAATGTATATTAGTTCCAATAATAACATCATAAAGTTAAATTTTGCTGAAATATATGATATAAAATCAGAAAATTTTATAGAAAATGTGGTTATTGAAATATCCGATTGGGATAATTTCTATGGTATGGGATTTAAAGCGGACAAACCTTTTTCTAATTTAGGGAAATACTATGATATTACGTGGGAAAATATTGAATTATTTGGTTCAGTATTAGAATCTTATCTATTTAATAATATTTTAAGGCTAAAAGGATTTGGCAAAGTTTCACATGATTGGTTAGCGTATTCTTTTAATAGTCCGGAAATTAAAATACATATAAGATAAGAAAAATTTTTACGGTAATAAATAGTAAGGTAGGGTTGGTATTTTCTGTCTACGTGTTTCGCATTTTCAGGCAGGGGAAAGCAGCAGGGTAACGACTTTATTTGCCATGATATGCTCCTAATAAGGGGTTAAAATTTCAATAAAAAAGCTTCTTGTATCTTTCTAGTTTACTATTATACAAGGTTCTGTTATCTACACCAAAAAAATGTCTATTATCCGCCCTCGTTTTAGCAAGATTTTCGACATCGCTAAAATCTTTAAATTTTATTTTGGTAATAGAGCAGTATCTAATCCGCCTTCTTTTCAAGATACTTTTTTTTTGGCCGTCGGCAATGGCCAACGTTGCCTCCGAAAGCTCTATTTTTCTGTTACCTAAATAGCCACGCAGGGTACGGGTCAGCTCCATATTATCTTCGTGAAAAAAACACATCATCCGTTCGCCATGTAGATAAATATACAGTTGCGGGGAGTATGTTGTTTGAACAATTCGTCCTGTATTACCAGTACCTCTATCTAACTTCGCTTCCAACTCAATTTTTCTGCCATATTCGTCGGCAACAAATTTTTTAGGCTGCCCATAATTATAGATAGGTTTGGGAAAAATTAATTTATTTATAAAAACTGAGGCAATAAGCCCTATTATTGCAATTTTAAAAGCCGGATACTCTTTACCATCGTCGTCATCGTCATCTATTTGCTTGGTGTTTTTATTTACGGGTTTCATTATGGGTTTCCTGTAAAGGTAGGTATATTTGAAGAAGGTTTTATGTCGGGTTATCGGAACTGATGGCGTTATTCAGCCCGCTTACGCTGGAACCGTATTGCTCAATTGTTACGGGGAAAAATTTTTCCAAAAACGCTTTCAACTGGGCGGGAGAAAGCAGCAGGGTAATAACTTTATTTGCCATGATATGCTCCTAATAAGGGGTTAAAATTTCAATAAAAAAGCTTCTTGTATCTTTCTAGCTTGCTATTATACAAGGTTCTGTTATCTACACCGTAAAGATGCACATTATCTGCCTCCATTTTAGCAAGATTTTCGACATCGCTAAAATCTTTAAATTTAATTTTTCTTATAGAGCAGTATCTAATCCGCATTTTTTTAAAGATACTTTTTTGGCCGTCGGCAATGGCCAGCGTTGCCTCCGAAAGCTCTATTTTTTTATTGCCCAAATAGCCTCGCAGAGTACGGGTCAGCTCCATATCACCTTCGTGAAAAAAACATTTCATCCGCTCGCCATACAAATAAATATACAATTGCGGGGAATATGATTTGTTCATAACCCGTCCTCCGACAGAATACGTCTCTATCAGTCTCGCTTCCAGCTCAATTTTTCTGCCATATTCGTCGGCAACAAATTTTTCAGGCTGCCCATAATTACGGACGGGACTAGGAAAGACTAATTCACTTATGAATGCTAGGACAATAAATCCTATTATTATATATTTTGTGCGCGACAGAACTTTATCGGCATATTCATCTGCTTGCCTATTGTTTCTATTTTTCCGATTGGGTTTCATTATGGCTTCCTGAAAGGTTGATGTATCCAAAAACGGTTATGTTGGGCTATTGGCTATAAATACATTTTTAGGGTGGGCAATTTTTGCCTATGCGTTCTATCCCACAAGGCAGCCTGAAAACGCGTGGGCAACAGGTGCCCACCCTACGAGAAACGGCGTTGTGCGTGCCAATTTTTACGTGTGCCGGATGATACGGAATGGCGTCGGCAACGCTGTATTATTGTAATTTTAATCAACTATAACCATGTAGCAGATGGCGTTCGGCATTAACGGATTGGAAAAACAGGTAGGGTGGGCACTCGTTGCCCACGCGTTCTATTCTCAAAGGCAGCCTGAAAACGCGTGGGCAGCAAGTGCCCACCCTACGAGAAACGGTGTTGTGTGTATCAATACGTGTGTCGGATGGTAAGTACATAATCATGAAAAACGCGCGGGCATACATCCTCCCGCGCGTTTTCGGCTTTCAGCTTTCAGGCAGCCGTTAAAACACCACTTTCACCATCGGGTGCGAGGTCACGCTGCGGTAGATGTTGTCCAAATGTTCTTGGTTTTCGGCGTACACGGTAACGGTTGCGCCCAGATAGTTGCCCTTCGCGCTGGGGCGCAGTTTGACGTGTTCTTCGGTGGTGTCGGGCGCGTGGGTTTGCACGGCTTTCAGGATTTCGGCGGCAAAATCGGGGTGGTTTGCGCCCATGATTTTCAGGTCGAAGTGGGTGGGGAAGGCAATCAGCGGGGTTTCGGGCTGTTTGTTCGGGTTGTTGCTCTGTGTGGTCATAATCGGAAGTCCTTATGGGGGTGAAAGAAAGTTTTCAGGCTGCCTGAAAACGCAGACAGCCTGAAATGCGATTAGGGCAGAATGACGGCAAGAAACAGTGTGTTGCCGCCGCGTTTTACCAGCATGGGGATATTTTTGCCTGCTTCGGCAACGGCGGCGTTGAAGTCGTCTTGGCTGTGCACGGGGCGGCCGCCAACTTCCAGCAGGATGTCGCCGCGCCGCAGGCCTGCGTGGTAGGCGATGCCTTTTGCCCCGCTCACTACGATGCTGTTGTCGCTTTCCACCGTCAGCGATAGTCCTGCTGCGGCAAATTCAAAGCCGCCTATGCTGTTGCCGCGCCCTGCTTTTTCGCGTTCGGCTTTGGCGGAAGCTTCGCCCTGGTTGCCGAGTTTGACGGCGATTTCCAGCAGTTTGCCTTTGCGCCACACGCCGAGTTTGACGGTTTGACCGGGTGCGAGCGAGCTGATGGTCATCGGCAAATCGCCCGACGAGCGCACTTCGCTGCCGTTTACGCTGCGGATGATGTCGCCGACTTGGATGCCGCCTTGTTCGGCGGGGCTGCCTGAAACCACTTTTGCCACCAGTGCGCCGGCGGGTTTGTCCAGCCCGAACGATTTTGCCAAATCGAAGCTGACTTCTTGGATGACGACGCCGAGTTGTCCGCGCTGCACCTTGCCGGTGGCTTTGAGCTGGTCGGCAACATTCACCGCTACGTTGATGGGGATGGCGAACGAAATGCCCATGAAGCCGCCGCTGCGGCTGTATATCTGGGAATTGATGCCGACTACCTGGCCTTTCAGGTTGAACAGCGGCCCGCCCGAATTGCCGGGGTTGATGGCGACATCGGTTTGGATGAAGGGCATATAGCCGTCATCGGGCAGGGTGCGGTTTTTGGCGGAAACGATGCCTGCGGTTACGCTGTTTTCAAAGCCGAACGGTGCGCCGATGGCGGCCACCCATTCGCCGGGTTTCAGTTCTTCCGGGTTGCCGATTTTTACGGTGGGCAGGTCGGCTGCGTCTATTTTCAGCAGGGCGACATCGGATTTTTCGTCCGAGCCGACCAGCTTGGCGGGATATTCGCGCTTGTCGTTGAGCGTAACCTTGATGTTGTCCATGCCTTTGATGACGTGGGTGTTGGTCAGGATATAGCCGTCGGGGCTGATGATGAAGCCCGAGCCGAAATTGGCGGCTTCGCTGCTGCCTTCATCCGAAAAGTCGGGCGCGTTTGGCGTGAGCCTGCGGAAAAATTCGGAAAACGGGTCGTCTGATTCTTCTTCGCCGCTGTCGCCGTTTTGGTCGCGCACGGCTTGGATATTGACCACCGCACCGCCTTCGCGCGCCACCAGACGGGCGAAATCGGGCAGCATCATGCCGACGGTGCCGTCTGCTTTGGGCGGCTCGGTGTGGGTGATGAAGGTTTCCGATGCGGCAGCGGGCGGCTGCGGAAGTGATAGGGGTTTGTCTTCCTTGCCGCAGGCGGCCAGCGCAAGGGTGGCGGCAAGGGAAATTAGGGTTTTTTGGGTTTTCGTCATGATGGTTCTCTTGTGGTTTTCAGGCAGCCTGAAAAGGCTGCGCAGCGGATAATCGGGTTTGGTGTTTGATGGAAGCTGCGTGGGCAACAAGTGCCCGTTCTGCGGAAATTGGCGCGGTACCGCTTGTCAGCCTAGTGCGAACAATGCGCTGCCGTGCCGTTTCAGCCATGCCTTTGCGTGGTCGGTATCGGGGCAGCAGCGGCGCACCAGCGTCCAAAAGGCGGGGCTGTGGTCGGGGTGCGCCAAGTGGCACAGCTCGTGGATGCACACATAGTCCTGCACGTTTTCGGGCGCGCCGACCAGCCGCCAGTTGATGCGGATGCCGGTGCGGCTGCGGCACACGCCCCACAGGGTTTTGGCGTTGGTGAGCGCGGCTGCGGCGGGCACGAGGCGCAGGCGTGTGCCGTGCGCGGCCAGTTTTGGCAACAGGGTTTCACGGGCGGTGCGAATCAGGTGGCGGCGCAGCAGTTCGGTTTGGGCCTGCGGAGTGAGGTGTGCGGGCAGCCTGAACATTCTGGCGGCGGGGTCGTGCGCCAAACCGGAAACGGGAGCAGGCTTTACACTGTGCCAGTGTCCGCCGAACAGGATTTGCGCGGGCAGAGCAGATGCGGGACGGGCGGATGCGGGACAGGCATGGCGCAGAAGCTCCGCCAGCGCGTTTTGGTTGGTCTGCGCCCATTGCGACACGGCGGCAAGCGGCAGGCGCGGGGGAATGCTGACGTTCAGGCTGCCTGTATCGCGCGGGCGGGCAATGATGTTTTTCTTGGCCGTGCGGCGGATGTGCAGGGCAACGGTCTGCCCGCCTACGGTGCAGGAGAGAACATCCATTTTCAGGCTGCCTTGCGGGTGATTTCGGCTTGGCGCGCTTCTATCCAGTCTTCGCAGCGTTTCATCAGGCCGGCTTCGTCTGCCGAGGCGTAGGCCACGGGTTGGCCGATGACGACTTGGATGGTGCCGGGGTATTTGAGGAAGGAATTTTTCGGCCAATATTCGCCGCTGTTGAGGGCAACGGGAACAAGGTCCATCTCAAACAGTTTGGCCATGCGTGCCGCGCCGAGGCGGTATTTGCCTTTCTGCCCGGGCGGAATGCGCGTGCCTTCGGGGAAAATCGCAATCCAAAAGCCTTCGTTTTTGCGCGCCATGCCCTGTTCTTTAAGCTGCTCCATGGCTTTGCCGCCTGCTTTTCGGTCTATGCCGATGGTTTTGGCGAGCTTCAAGCCCCAGCCGAAAAAGGGTATCCAAAACAATTCTTTTTTAGCGACATACACTTGCAGGGGAAATATTTCTTGCAGGGCGAGGGTTTCCCAACCGCTTTGGTGTTTGGAGCAGATGATGGCGGGGGCGGCGGGGATGTTTTCCGTACCGGTAACTTGGTATTTCAAGCCGATGATGTTTTTCAGTGACCACAGCAGCAGCCGTGCCCAGCCGCGCCCGACTTTGTTCACCCCCTGCGGGATGAGCAGGGCGGGCAGCGCAATAAAAAACATGATGACGGCGGAAACGCTGAGTATCAGCCAATAGACAAGGTTTTTTAATATAAGCATTTGTGTTTTATGGGGATATTGTTTTCAGGCTGCCTTCGGGTGCGCCATGCGTGAAAAACACAGCCTGTCCGCAGAACAAGACAGCCTGAAACATCAGGGGCGGCCGCTGCGGGGGGAGACGGTGAGGATTTCGCAGCCGGTGTCTGTAACCAGCACCTCGTGCTCCCACTGCGCGGAAAGTTTGCGGTCTTTGGTGACCACCGTCCAGCCGTCGTCCAGAATCCGCAGGTGGCGTTTGCCTTGGTTAATCATCGGCTCGATGGTGAAAATCATGCCGGGCTGCAACACGGGGCCCGTGCCTTTGCGGCCGTAGTGCAGCACCTGCGGGGCTTCGTGGAAACCGCGGCCGATGCCGTGCCCGCAGAATTCCTGCACCACGGAATAGCCCGCGTTTTCCGCCACCTGCTGGCAGGCATAGCCCACGTCGCCCAGTGTTGCGCCTGCTTTCACGGCGGCAATGCCCGCCATCATGGATTCGTGGGTAATGTCAATCAGGCGCTGCGCCTGCGGGCTGATTTGCCCCACGGCGAACATGCGGCTGGAATCGCCGTGAAAGCCGTCTTTTTTGATGGTGAGGTCAATGTTGACGATGTCGCCTTCTTTCAGCGGCTTGTCGTCCGGAATGCCGTGGCAGATGACGTGGTTCACAGAAGTGCAGCAGGATTTGGGATACGGCGGATTGCCGTAGTTCAGCGGCGCGGGATAGCCGCTCTGCACGTTTACGTGGTAGTCGTACACAAGTTTGTCGATTTCGTTGGTGGTGATGCCGGGCTTGACGAAATCGCCGATGTAATCCAACGCTTCGGCCACTAAGCGGCCGAGTTCGCGCATTTTTTCGATTTCTTCGGGGGTTTTGATGATGATTTGGGACATGGGCAGTTTCCTTGCGTTGAAGTTTCAGGCAGCCTGAAAAACTGCTTTCAGGCTGCCTGAAACGGGCGCGGCGTTTATTTGGCGTCCTCACTGTCCAAAAAGCTTTTGAGCTTGTCGGAACGGGTCGGGTGGCGCAGTTTGCGTAGGGCTTTGGCTTCAATCTGGCGGATGCGCTCGCGGGTTACGTCAAACTGTTTGCCTACTTCTTCCAGCGTGTGATCGGTGTTCATGTCTATACCGAAACGCATCCGCAGCACCTTGGCCTCTCGCGGCGTGAGGCTTTCCAATACGTCGGCGGTTACTTCGCGCAGGCTGGAATACATGGCCGCATCGGCGGGGGCAACGTTGTTTACGTCTTCAATGAAGTCGCCCAAATGGCTGTCGTCGTCATCGCCAATCGGTGTTTCCATGGAAATCGGTTCTTTGGCGATTTTCATGATTTTGCGGATTTTGTCTTCGGGCATTTCCATGAGTTCCGCCAGTTTTGCGGAATCGGGGTCTTCGCCTGTTTCCTGCAAATATTGGCGCGAAATGCGGTTCATTTTGTTGATGGTTTCAATCATGTGCACGGGAATGCGGATGGTGCGTGCCTGATCGGCAATGGAACGTGTAATCGCCTGCCGTATCCACCATGTTGCGTAGGTGGAGAATTTGTAACCGCGCCGGTATTCGAATTTGTCCACTGCCTTCATCAGGCCGATATTGCCTTCCTGAATCAAATCGAGGAACTGCAAACCGCGGTTGGTGTATTTCTTGGCGATGGAAATCACGAGCCGCAGGTTGGCCTGAATCATTTTCTGCTTGGCGGCGGCGGTTTCTTTTTCGCTTTTCACCATGTTTTTGCTGATTTCTTTCAGCTCGGCAATGGAGATGTGTGCCTGTTTTTCCAATTCTGCCATTTCGGTTTGTTTTTCCAAAATGGCGTGACGGAAGCGGTCCAATGCTTCGCTCCACGCGTGCTTTTTGCCGATTTCTTCTTCCAGCCAGTCCAAATTGGTGGCGTTTGGCATGAAGTTGGTGATGAAGTAGTCGCGGTCCATGCGGACGCGGTCGATGCAGATGTCGCGGATTTCGCGTTCCAGCCTGCGAATCTGATCCACGCGGGTGCGCAGGTTTTCGCTGAATTTTTCAATCTGGCGGGTGGAAAAGCGAACTTCCAAAAGCCGCTGCGAGATGTTGTTGCGGTGTTCCAAATATTTTGCGCTGCCGCTGCCGCTTTTGCTAAGCGCGCGAATCATCAACCCGTAGCTTTTTTCAATCTGTTTGAAATGCGCCAGCACCTGTGTTTTCAGCTCTTCCAGATTCTGTGCTTCCATATCGGCTTCGGATTCGCCGTCGGTATCGTCGTCTTCCGCGTCGCCATCACTGTCTTCATCGTTGTGTTCGGCGGCATTGTCCGCTTCGGCAGCGTGGTGTGTGTTCACACTGTTGTCCAGATGTGTGAGCCCCAGCTCGTTAAGCAGCACTTCGGCTTTGGCGGTTTCGGGATCGATAATGGCTTCCACCACTTCGTCTACGCGGATTTCGTCTTTTTTAATCTGGTCGATTAGGGCGAGGATTTCGCCCACTGAACCGGGGCAGGCGGCAATGGCCTGCACCATGTTTTTCAGTGCGTTTTCAATCTCTTTGGCGATGACGATTTCGTCTTCCCGGGTCAGCAGGTCAACCTGCCCCATTTCGCGCATATACATCCGCACGGGGTCGGTGGTGCGGCCGAATTCGGAATCGGCCTGCGACAGTGCGGCTTCCGCTTCGGCAACTGCGTCTTCGTCTGTGATGGCGGTGCTGTTGTCGTTCATCAGCAGGGTGTCGGCATCGGGAGCCTCTTCGGTTACTTGGATGCCGAGCCCCTGTATCATATTGACGATGTTGTCTATCTGCTCGGCATCGGACATGTCGTCGGGAAGTGCGTCGTTGATTTCGGCGTAGGTGATAAAGCCCCGCTCTTTGCCGAGAATAATCAGGCGGCGCAGGCGTTCGCGCTGCTCTTCGGGCGTGAGCGGCCGGCCGATAACGGTTTCTTCGGCTTGGTCTTGGGTTTCCTGCGCTTCTTGGATTTCGGTTTCCTGAGGCTCTTGGTGTTCTTGGTTTTTGGGCATGGTGTTTTTGGACATATTTGGCTTTCGTTGGGTGTCGGTTGCTGGCGCCGCGTTGCGGGGAGGCGTTCTGCTGTGTGTTTTTGGGCAGCGTGGTGTGGGCGGGCAGCAGTTTGACCTGCGATAGCACGGGGCTTTCAGGTTTTTCGGTATGGTTTCCCTGCCGCTATATGGCGTGCGCGGCAGAAATTGCAAGACTTGGACTGCAAACGCAGAAACCTTTTGACGTTTTGCAGGGCAATACGTCAAAAGGTTTGGAGCAGGGCTGGGTGCGCTGCGTTATTTGGCGAAGTATTTGGCTTCTATTTCGGCGTATTTGCCATTTTCACGAACTTTGGCAAGCGCATCGTTGAGCATGTTCAGGGTTTCTGTGTTGCCTTTGCGTACGGCGATGCCGTAGTTCTCTTCGGTGAAATCGGGGATTTCTACCATTTTGAAGCCTTTGTCGGGATTGTTTTTTACATAGTTGGCAATCACTGCGCTGTCGCTGATGGCTGCGTCTACGCCGCCGTTTTCCACTTCTTTAATCATCAGCGGGGCGGTTTCAAAGCGGGCAATCGTTTGGCTGGTGGGGCCGAAGATTTTTTGTGCGGCAAGATCGCCGGTGTTGCCGGAAACTACGCCGACTTTGGTGAGTTTTTTCAAGTCTTCTACGTTTTTTACGTCTTTGTTGGGGGCAACGAGAACGACTTGGGTAACTTTGTAATACGGTTGGGTGAAATCCATGGTGGTTTTGCGCTCGTCGGTGATGGTTACGGCGGCGGCAATTGCGTCTACGTCGCCGTTGGCGAGGGCGGGGGCGAGGCTGTCCCACGGCTGGTGGCGGAATTCGGGCTTGAATCCGCCTACTTCGCCCATGGCATTGAGCAGGTCTATGTCAAAACCTTTGATGTTTTTGTTTTCGTCTTGGGATTCGAATGGGGCAAATTCGGCATTGGTGGCAACGCGCAGGATTTTGATGCCTGAATCGGATGCGGCCTGTGCGGGAGTGGGTGCGGGGGTGCTGGCTGTGGTTCCGCCGTTTTGTCCGCCGCCGCAGGCTGCCAGTGCGAATGCGGTGCATGAGAGTGCTGTTGCCAGCCATTTGTTTGTAAACATTGGTGTGTCCTATCTGCTGGGATTGTGGAAGTCCGCTGTGCTTGGGGCGGGGAGAAGCGGGAATTTTAACACCGCTTAACAAAATGCTGTGGGATTTTTTCAGGCTGCCTGAAAGGCGGGGATTCAGGTTTGGCAGTTGGTGCAGTGGAATGTGCCTCGCTGTCCGATTGTGGTTTTGACAATGGGTGCGCCGCAGCGGGGGCAGGCTTCGCCGCTGCGGCCGTACACTTTGTATTCCTGCTGGAAATAGCCGCTGTG
The DNA here is from genome assembly GCA_963520685.1 of uncultured Kingella sp. GTDB lineage: Bacteria > Pseudomonadota > Gammaproteobacteria > Burkholderiales > Neisseriaceae > Kingella_B. The sequence goes on from CAUQSD010000017.1 coordinate 20,593, forward strand.
GCCGGTGCTGTCGGCGAAGTCGCGCAGGGTGCTGCCGCCTGCCTTTATGGCGCGGCGCAGGATTTGTTTGGCGGCCCGGACGAGTGTTTCGCATTCGGCTTGGGTGAGGGTGTTGGCGGGGCGAAGCGGGGATATGGCAGCCTGAAACAGGCTTTCGTTGGCATAGATGTTGCCGATGCCGACAACGGTGGCGTTGTCCATCAGGGCGGTTTTGATGGGGCGGGACTGGTTTTTCAGGCTGCTGTGCAGAAGGCTGCCTGAAAAGGCGGATGTGAGGGGTTCGGGCCCCAGGTTTTGCAGCAGGGGGTGGTGTTCCGCCGCGCCTGCGTGCCACAAGATTGCGCCGAAGCGGCGGGGGTCGCGGTAGCGTAGCAGTGTGCCGTCGGCGAACTGTATGTCGGCGTGGTCGTGTTTGCCGGGTTCGGGGGCGGAGCTTCGGTATATCCGTATGCTGCCGGACATACCCAGATGGACAAGCAGGACGCCGGTATCAAAACGGATGAGCAGGTATTTGGCGCGGCGGCTGCATTGGCGCACGGTTTCGCCGGCCAGAATCTGCGGCAGTTCGGGTGGGACGGGCCAGCGCAGTTTGGGCTGGCGGATGCGGACGGCGGCAACGGTTTTGCCGGTAATGTGTGGGGCGATGCCGTGCAGGACGGTTTCTACTTCGGGAAGTTCGGGCATGGTTTTGCGTTTCGGGTGGTTTTCAGGCTGCCTTTTTTGGGGAAGGGCAGCCTGAAAGGGTGGTGGGATGGAGGGGGGCGAAACGAGGTTAGTCGTCGTCGCCGTCTTCGCTGCCTTGGCCGCCGCTGCGCCACAGCAGCCAGATGACGATGCCTGAAACGATGGCGGAGAGCTCAAAGCTGTCGCCGTTCATTTGCAGCCAGGCGGGGATGTTGATGATGACGAAGATGCCTATCATCAGCCAGACCATCTGCCGCGATACGGGGTCGGCAGACATCTGCGCGCTGTATTGCGGGGCGGACGTGTCCAGCTTGAACCACTCGGCGATTTTGGCAAACGGCACGGGCTGGCTGCTGCTCCATGCGAGTTCGTGAAGGGTTCGTTCGGCGGAGAGTTTGCCGCCGCCTTTGGCGTAGTCGCTGTAAAGGGTGATGTCGCCTGCGCGGATGTGCCAGTAGAACGCGCCTGCGGCGAAGCTGACGCGCCCGCCGTAGTCGTACATTTTTTCGGCGTGGCGCGGTGTGCCCGTGCCGTCCAGTGCGGGGAAGTCGGTTTGGGTTTCGGAGACGCTCCAACCGTCTTCGGGGGTTTCTACCAGCCATAGGAAGCCGGCAACGGGGGAATAGAGCAGGTATTCGCGCCACCAGCCTTGCGGAACGATGCCTTGCGGGGGATGGCCGTGCAGGGCGGCGCGGGCATCGCTTATTTCCAGTTCTTCTTGGCGGATTGCGCCGATGACGGTGTATGTTTTGCCGCTGATTCGGCCGGTTGTGCCGATGGGCAGGGGCAGCGCATCCTGTTGGGCGCGGCGCATGGCATCGGCGGCGATGAGTTTGGCTTGGTTTTCGGATGTGTCCAAATCGCTGCCGCACGCGGGGCAGACGACGGTGGGGGTGAGGCCTGCGAGCCATTGCACGGGCGAACCGCAGTTTGGGCAGTTTTCGCTGTGGCGGCTGCCTTTCAGGCTGCCTGCGCTTTGGCAGATTTGGGCTTCGTCCCGCGTGTGTTGCAGGGCGAGTTCGTTAAGTTTTACGGTGCGCCCGATGAAGGCTTCGGGCGGGGAGGCGGCGTAATCCAGTGTAAGAAAGGCGTTTTCGCAACGCCAGTCGGCAACTTTGTTTTGCAGCTTTTCAGGCAGCCTGAACGGCAGCTCGCCCTGCGCGGCGGCGTTGGTTAGGGTGATTTCGCGCACGTCGCTGGCAATGAAGGGTTTGCCGTAGTCCAGCGTGGTTTCGCCTGCCTGTATTTCGGCGAAATCGGGGGCGGGCGGCGGATTTTCGGCGGGTTTGAGAATGGTGTGGATGTCGCCTGCCTCTGACAGCCATCCGTGGCTGCCGCCGTCAAAACGCAGATACCATTCGTTCCACACGCCTGCGTCGTAACGGGCTTGCAGCCGTCCGATGATGGTGAAGCCTTCGCCGCCGAAACGCCCCTGCGTGCCGATTTGCAGGGGGCTGAAATCTTGCAGCAGCGCGCTGTCGCGCCCCGTGTCTTTCAGGCTGCCGTCTTGCAGCACGAGCAGGCTGCTGCAATAGCTGCATACTACGGTTACGGCGGTGGCGGAATAAACTTGCACGGGTGCGCCGCAGCTTGGGCAGGAAGTGTGGAATAGCGGTTCGTTCATGGCTGGCTCGCGGCGGGATAAACGGGGGGATTATAGCGCGGATGGGAAGGGCAGGCTTTTCAGGCTGCCTTAACTGTGTGCTTTGCCCTTTTTAACACTTGCTGCTTGACAGATTACAGACTATTACATAAAAATCGCAAACTTTACGTAAGGCTGCACTTTGTTGCAGCCTGTTTCCGATAACAACCGGGATACAGGGCGGCCGCGTTTGGGCAGCCTGATAACCTTTATTCTAAGATAAGAGATGTGTATATATGAGTATCTTCCTTTCCGTGTTTCCCATCCTGCTGCTGATTGTGCTGATGGTGTTTTTGAAAATGAGCGGCGACAAGAGCGCGCTGTTGGCGGTCTTGTCTGCTGCCTTGGTGGCAATATTTGCCGTGCCGAATATGGCGGGGTTTGCGCCGCCGGAAGGTTTTGGTGCGGCTTATGTGGGCTGGGCGTTTGCCGAGGGCGTGCTCAAAGCGGTGTTTCCGATTTTAATCATCATCCTGATGGCTTTGTTCAGCTACAACATTTTGTTGGAAAGCAGGCAGATTGAAGTGATTAAACAGCAGTTCACCAGCATTTCCAGCGACAAGCGGATTCAGGTGCTGCTGATTGTGTGGGGCTTCGGCGGGCTTTTGGAAGGCATGGCGGGCTTTGGTACGGCGGTGGCGATTCCTGCCGCAATCTTAATCGGGTTGGGTTTCTCGCCGCGCTTTTCCGCACTGGTTTCCCTGATTGGCAACAGTGTGGCGACAGGCTTCGGCGCGGTGGGCGTGCCGGTTTTGACGCTGGCGAAGGAAGTGTTTGGCTCGGATGTGCCGGCGCAGCAGGTTCAGGCATTGGCGGGCGATGTGATTTTGCAGCTTTCCGCGTTGATGTTTCTGGTGCCGTTTGTCATCCTGACGCTGGCGGATACGGCAAAAAAATATATTGTGCCCAATGTGTTGCTGTCGGCAGTGGTCGGCGGGCTGTCGCTGGCGGTGCAGTTTGCGGCGGCGTATTTCATCGGTGCGGAAACACCGGCGATTTTGGGCAGCATTGCCTGCATTGTGTTTATCGTGGTGTATGCGAAGTTCACTGAGAAAAAAGATGCCGGTGCATCCAAACCCGCGCTGACGGGCGCGCAAATCGGCAAGGCTTGGGCGGTGTACGGTTTTATTTTGGTGTTTATCCTGCTGGCCAGCCCGCTTTCCGGTCCGGTTAGCGGCTTTTTGAAAAGCACGCTGGTAAGCAAAATTCATCTACCGATTTATGCGGAAGGCAAAACGTTTAATTTCGGCTGGTTGTCCAACGCGGGTCTGATGCTGTTTTTGGGTGCGTTTATCGGCGGGCTGGTGCAGGGTGTGTCAGCCGGCAGACAGTTCAAGATTTTGGGCAATACGCTGGTTAAGATGAAATCGTCCGGCATCACGATTATCAGTTTGGTGGCGATGAGTGCGATTATGAGCCACAGCGGCATGATTGCGGTGATTGCCAACGGCTTGGTGGATGCAACCGGCAGCCTGTATCCGCTGTTTGCTCCGTTGGTTGGCGCAATCGGCACGTTTGCCACGGGCAGCGATACGTCTTCCAATATCCTGTTTGGCAAATTGCAGGCCACGGTTGCCGACAAAATCGGCATAAACAAGGCTTGGCTCGCCGCTGCCAACACGGCAGGTGCGACAGGCGGCAAAATCATTTCGCCGCAATCCATTGCCATTGCCGCCGCCGCGTGCGAACAGCAGGGGCAGGAAGGGGCGTTTTTGCGTTCCGCCATGCCTTATGCGGCAGGATATGTGGTGATTGCCGGGATAGTGGTTTATTGTTTTGCAGCGTTGGCGTTGTAGAACCTGCCGGTATTTTGGATATGCCGCCCGAATTAAGGGCGGCTTTTTCATGCGGCACGTTTTCAGGCTGCCTGAAAATATCATTACATACCTTTACAAATTCGCGATAAAGCCTATAATCAGCCCCTTTTCTGCGGCGGCACGCCCAAGCTGCGTCCGTGCGCAAAAGTTTCAGACAGGAACGCACAATGGCTTTAATCGTACAAAAATACGGCGGCACATCGGTCGGTTCGCCCGAGCGCATCAAAAACGTCGCCAAGCGCGTGAAACGGGCGCGCGAAGAAGGACACGATGTGGTGGTGGTGGTGTCCGCCATGAGCGGCGAAACCAACCGCCTGGTGGCACTGGCACACGAAATGCAGGAATCGCCCGACCCGCGCGAGATGGACGTGGTGCTGGCAACAGGCGAGCAGGTAACCATCGGTCTGTTGGCGATGGCGTTGAAAAACATCGGCGTGGACGCAAAAAGCTACACGGGTTGGCAAGTTGCCGTGAGAACTGACACCGCCCATACCAAAGCGCGTATCGAATCCATAGACGACGAACGGATGCGCGCCGATTTGCAGGCGGGGCGTGTGGTGATTGTGGCGGGATTCCAAGGCATCAGCAGCGCGGGCGACGTATCTACGCTCGGGCGCGGCGGTTCGGACACGTCCGCAGTTGCACTGGCTGCCGCATTGAAGGCGGACGAATGCCAGATTTACACCGATGTGGACGGCGTTTACACAACCGACCCGCGTGTTGTTCCCGAAGCGCGGCGCATGGAAACGGTAACGTTTGAAGAAATGCTGGAACTGGCAAGTTTGGGCAGCAAAGTTTTACAAATCCGCTCGGTGGAGTTTGCCGGCAAATACCAAGTGCGCCTGCGCGTTTTGAGCAGCCTTGAAGAGGGCGGCAGCGGCACATTGATTTCATTTGAGGAAGACGAAAGCATGGAAAGAGCAGTCGTATCGGGCATCGCCTTTGATAAAAACCAAGCACGCATCAACGTGCGTGGCGTCCCTGACCGTCCCGGCATTGCCTATCAGATTTTGGGCGCAGTGGCGGATGCCAATATTGAGATAGACATGATTATCCAAAATGCGGGCAACGAAGGAACAACCGACTTTTCGTTCACCGTACCGCGTGGCGACTATAAGGCGGTGCTGGAATTGCTGCGCCATCAGCGCGACAGCATCGGCGCCATGGAAATCAGCGGCGACGACACGGTGTGCAAGGTGTCTATCGTCGGCTTGGGGATGCGTTCGCACGTCGGCGTGGCAGCACGGATGTTCCGCGCATTGGCGGCGGAAAACATCAATATCCAGATGATTTCCACTTCTGAAATTAAAGTCTCCGTGCTGATTGACGAGAAATACATGGAGCTGGCAACGCGCGTGCTGCATAAGGAATTTGAGCTGGATAAGGCTTAACCGGATTTTCAGGCAGCCTGAAATCTTTATAGAGCTCCGTTTGGGGTACATTCCTCCGCTTTTAGTATCATGAGATGGGTACTTGTTACCCACGCGGAAAGCAAGTCCAACGTTTTGCAAAGTCTCAGCCCAAAAAACCGCCCGCATCGGATAAACCTTTGCGGGCGGTTTTGCGTGTGGCAGCCTGAAAGCAGGCTACACGGTCTTGCGGATGTGTCGCTCCTGTGCGGCGGCGGCAACCACGTCCGTGCCGAAGAGGGCGTTGATATCGTTTTCGTCAAAAGTATAGTGCTGGTTGCAGAAATCGCAGTCCACCGTGATGCTGCCTTCCGCTGCCACCACACTGCCGACTTCCTCGCCGCCCAGCATCAGCAGCATATCGCTGACTTTGCCGCGTGAGCAGGTGCAGGCAAATTCCAGCTCATCAGGGGGGAATACACGCGGCGGCGTTTCGTGGAACAGGCGGTAAAGCAGATTTTGCGCATCCAAGCCGCAAAGCTCTGCGGCGGATGTGGTTTGTGCAAGCGTGCAGACGTGTTCCCATGCGGTGTCGTCCAATTCTTTTTCAGGCAGCCTTTGCAGCAGCAGCCCGCCCGCGTGTTCTGCATCTGCGGCAAGAGTAATAAAAGTTTCAAGCTGTTCGGAGCGTGCCATGTACCCCGCCAGCATTTCGGCGATGCTGCCGCCTTCCAAGGGCACGATGCCCTGCCACGGGTCGCCGTCTTTGGGTTGGACGGTGATGGCGAATGTGCCGCCGTCACCCAAAAGCGTAGATAAGGCGGCATCTTCGGAGATGTCGGCGGTTTCGTCCCAGCGGGCAGTGGCGCGCACGGTGTTGGCAGACGAGGCTTCCGCCACCAGCATTTTCAGCGCGCCGCGCCCCTGCACCTGCACGATGAGCGTGCTTCCGTCCGATTTCAGGTTGGCGGAGAGTAGGGCGCAGGCAGCGAGCAGTTCGCCCAAGGTGCGGCGTATGGCCGCGGGATAGTTTTTTTGTTCCGCGATGTGCCGCCACACGCCGTCTAAACGCACATGCAGCCCGCGCACAGGCAGGTCGTCAAAAATGAAGCGGGTTCTAAGATTTTGGTTCATGATTTTCCTGTATTTTGCTATCGGCAACCCGCGCCATATGGTTTCAGGCTGCCTGAAAATCAAGCGGCGGGTGTTCTGTTGTGAGCCGCAAGGCGTACAGGCACAATGCCGGTTTCAGGCTGCTTTGGAAGATGAAGCGTGTGGGCAGCGAATGCCCCCACCTTGGTTTATTCCGAATTTCCGTTAAATTAAGGCAGCCTGAAAACCCCGTTAAGATTTTCAGGCTGCCTGGATTCAATGAGAAAAATTCAGAAAGATAATAACTTATGAGAAGTCCATGTCTTTTGATGGTGTAATGTTATTATCTTGTTCCGCATCATTTTTCTGATTCAGATTGTTACTCTCCAATTTCTGAAGAATACCTATATTACTGACGGCAATTGTAGGAACATTATCAGGCAAAGACATTAACTCTACTTTTGTACTCATTACTTTATTATTGGTTTTTAGCGATTCTAACTCTATTTTTTCGTTAGATATATTATTTTTATCATAATCAAAATTGTTCTTACCTAATTCTGTTATTTTTTCTTCAAATTTGCATAAATTTCCATTATTAGTATCATAGATGATATGTCTATCAATTGTTATAGATTTCTGATAATTATTTTCTTTAAAATTCTCAGACTTAATATTCATTAAATCTTTGTCAAAGATAACTTGATGTGAAGTTTCCATTATTTTATTTGTTGTCGATAGATTTCGGATAATATTATCTTCAGTATGAATGGAATCTAAATTCTCATTTTCTCTTTTAGAATAAGACATTTCATGTAAAGTTCCATTTTTTATATTTGTAGTAGACTTACTATGGTCTAGTACAGATTTAGCTTGAGTGTCGAAACCTATAACACCATTGTAGGTATATCTAGAAGGCTCATTTAGCTCTTTTGCTATTCTCTGTTCCATTTCAGTTGCAAATTTCTCATGAGAGTCCTTCATATCTCTAAGATAAGGATTTGGAGATTGTGCATAATCTTCGGTTCCCTCTCTATAGTTGGATCTATAGTATGAGAAAATTCATGAAATAAAGTTAAAGTGGGAGATTGATAACCAGTTTCACTTGTTTTAGTATTATATACTTTTATTCTAAAATTTAGATTCCACCAAACGGTATTTAAATCTTCTGCGGAGAATTTATTGCAATTGCAATTATTATATCCTGAATAATTAAAATTTTTTGGAATGTAATAACCATTCTTTTCATTGGTAAGAACTATTTCCTTAATTTTTTGTTGAGCTTCATTGCGGACATTAGTCGCGGTGGGGCTTTTATTTGCATAATCTAGGGCATCACGAACTGCGCGAATTTGTTCTTCAGTAACTTTGCTGCCATCTGAATTGCGTACAATAAAACCATTAACTTCTACCCTTTTACCATCATTATTTAGATTTGGCATCACTTATTCTCCTGGTTGATTAAGAATTCTTACTAATTCTATTAGTTGGTCAAAATTATTCACATGAAATATAGGTGAATTTTTATCATGACCTATTGAACTATTGACAATTTTAAATTGCAGATAAGAACCTTTTCCTATCTCAAGACCCTTATCTAAACTTACAGAAAAAAGTAATTTATCGTTGCTTCCATAAAATTCAAATAATACCTCAGTAGTATTTAAACCGTATTTCTGAATGTTAGATGAAGCCAAATCAGATGTTTCGATTCTAGTAGTCAATTCATTTAACACGCCCATGATTAAATTATGTTTAGTAACTTAAATATGACCATAGTTATTTTCCTTTAAAACATTTTCTTTGATAGGTATAATGCTATTTAAATTTCGAGGCCAAGACCAAATTTGCAATTTTAGGTTCTTTTCTTCGGAAAGAGCCTTTGTTAAAATTTCTAATTCTTTCATATTAAATTTACTTTCTTTATTTGAAGTTGAAGGTGGATGAGAGTTATATTTTTTGTATGTTTTACTTTGGGTTGAAATTTTATTTAAAGGGTGAGGGTGTGCTGGTAATAAAAAAATATAAAAGTAATAATTTACTAGTTTGTCTAAACATAATAAATAAAACCTCTGAGAATTAATAATTTATACTTAATAAAAGGGGTTGTGCTAGATTAGCCCTAAATTCCACACAAATCCCGCAGGGTTTGAAGCTGTCGGGATGGTGTGCCGAAGTTAAACCGAAATTCGCATTCCCTCAAAAACTGTCGGAAAAATTTGCGATCGATTCCGTTGTATTTGCGTAAGACACGTTTTGCCTGATTCCAAAAAATTCTCGATTCCGTTGATGTGGTTCTGACGGTCTGTAAATTCATTGGGATGATTGATTCAGTAATGAGTAAAGCTGCTTACGTCCGACTTGTCGTAATTGCTCAGACTGCCAGTATAATATAGAACTCCTTTAAGATTTTGGTTACATTAAGGGATTCCGTGTTTAGAGTCAAGGAAAATGTACCTACTGATTTGGATTCTGATCCAAAAACAGCAGTAAAATACCATATTCAATTTAAATATTCGGAAAGCGGAAATGGATACTTTATTAAGCATGAAAGTGTTTTGCCAAGTGGTGCAGAGCGGCAGTTTTACGCGCGCGGCGGAGCGGGTGGGCATTTCCGTGCCGATGGCGAGCAAGCATGTTGCCCATTTGGAAAAGTCTTTGGGTGTGCGGTTGCTTTATCGCAATAACCGCAGCCTGAAACCAACCGAGCAGGGCGAGGCGTATTACCGCGATTGTTCGTATGCGCTGGAACTTTTGGCGCAGGCGGCGGAGCAGGCGGGTGCGGGCACGGCCAACCCGCAGGGGACGCTGCGGATTAGCGCGCCCGTTTGGTTTGCCTGCGATGTGTTCGCGCGCATGATGGCGGCATACCGCAGGCGCTATCCCGATGTGGAATTGGAGCTGACGCTGACCAACCGGCACGTGGATTTGAACAGCGACGGCGAGGATTTGGGGCTGCGCCTGTCTGATACGCTGACGGATAACGTGATTGCCAAACGGCTGGGCAGCATTCCGTTTTACCTTGCCGCTTCGCCCGATTATTTGGCGCGCCGGGGCATCCCGCACTCGCCTGCCGATTTGGCGGGGCACACTGCCGTGTTGCCGAATTATGTGGATTTGTCGCGTACGGAAACCGAATGGCAGGGAGAGAAAACCGTGCTGGCATTTGGGCATTGTGTTGCGCGCAGCAACCACACGCAGATGGTTGCGGCGTTGGTGCGTGCGGGCGAAGGGGTGGGTTATCTGCCCGCGTGGCTGGCGCAGGATGATTTTGCTTCCGGCAGGTTGGTGCGCCTGCTGCCAGAATGTCCGATGCCGAAGCCGCCGTTTTATGCCGTGTATGCGGGGCGGCAGTTTGTGAAAGCGAAAGTCCGCAGTTTTATAGATTTTATGCAGGAGCAAATGGCGGATTAGGGCAGCCTGAAAGGGTCGTTTGGCGGTTTTCAGGCTGCCTGAACGCCGAATCCTGCCTATAATCCCCATTCCGCCGACAACAGAGACAAACGAGAACGAATATGAGCGAAAACACAACTTTGGAGCAAGCCCGCCAAGCCTATGCTGCCTATGCCGCCGCCCAGTCTGCCCCCGTCCGGAAAATGCTGTCCGACGCACTTCGTTTTGCCGAGGAATGCTATCCTGCCGGTGCGGTTACTTTTTCCGGCGAACCGCTGATGCCGCATGTGCTGGCTGCCGCCGAAATGGTGGCGCAGTTGGACCTGCTGCCCGAAGCCGTAGCCGCCACCGTGCTCTCCGACGTGCCGCGCTGTTATCCGTCCGACAAGGGGAGCTGGAAAACCGCGCTCACCGAAGTTTGCGGCAAAACCGTTGCCGAGCTTACGGGCGGTATAGACCATGTGCAGAAGCTCACCCACTTTGCCAAAGTGGACAGCCTCGCCACACCCGAAGAGCGCGCCGCCCAAGCCGAAACCATGCGCAAAATGCTGCTGGCCATGGTGTCCGACATCCGCGTCGTGCTCATTAAGCTCGCGCTGCGCACCCGCACCATGCAGTATCTTTCAGGCTGCCCCGACAGTCCGCAAAAGCGCGCCGTTGCCAAAGAAACGCTGGATATTTTCGCCCCGCTGGCCAACCGCTTGGGCGTGTGGCAGCTCAAATGGCAGTTGGAAGATTTAGGATTCCGCTACCAAAATCCCGAAGAATACCGCCGCATCGCCAACCTGCTGGACGAAAAACGCGAAGAACGGCTGGAATATATCGACCACTTCCTATCCCTCCTGCGGCACGAAATGGACAAAATCGGCATCAAATACGACGTGGCCGGCCGCCCCAAACACATCTATTCCATCTACAAAAAAATGGTCAAGAAAAAGCTGGATTTCGACGGACTGTTCGACATCCGTGCCGTACGGATTCTGGTGGAAACCGTGCCCGAATGCTATTCCGTGCTGGGCATCGTCCACAGCCTGTGGCAGCCCATTCCCGGCGAATTCGACGACTACATCGCCAACCCCAAAGGCAACGGCTACCAGTCGCTGCACACCGTCATCGTGGGACCGGAAGACAAAGGCATAGAAGTGCAGATACGCACGTTTGAAATGCACCAGTTCAACGAATTCGGCGTAGCCGCCCACTGGCGGTATAAGGAAGGCGGCAAAGGCGATTCCGCCTACGAACAGAAAATCGCCTGGCTGCGCCAGCTTTTGGACTGGCGCGAAAACATGGCAGAAAGCGGCAAAGAAGACCTTGCTGCCGCCTTCAAAACCGAACTTTTCAACGACACCATCTATGTGCTGTCGCCGCACGGCAAAGTGTTCTCGCTGCCCTCCGGCTCAACGCCGATTGACTTTGCCTATGCCCTGCACAGCGATTTGGGCAACCGCTGCCGGGGCGCAAAGGTGAACGGGCAGATTGTGCCGCTGTCCACCCCGCTGGAAAACGGGCAGCGCGTGGAAATCATCGCCGCCAAAGAAGGCAATCCCTCCGTAAACTGGCTGTATGAAGGCTGGGTGAAATCCAACCGCGCCATCAGCAAAATCCGCGCCTTTATCCGCGCCCAAAACGCCGAAACCGTGCGCGAGGAGGGCAAAAACCAACTGGAAAAAATTCTCGCCAAAGGCAGCCTGAAACCCAATCTGCACAAACTGTGCGAAAAACTGGGCTTCAAAACGCTGGACGAAATGCACACCGCCATCGGACAGGGCGAACTCACCCCCCGCAGCATCCAGAAAGCCTGCGGCGCACTGAACGAACCGCCGCCCGAGCCGGTAAGCGAAACCAGCATGGTCAAAAAATCCAAAATCAAGGCGGGCGGTGCAGGCGGCATCCTGATTGACGGCGAAGCAGGGTTGCTCACCAACCTTGCCAAATGCTGTAAACCCGCGCCGCCGGACGAAATTGCCGGTTTCGTTACCCGGGAAAAAGGCATATCCGTCCACCGCATCGGCTGCCCCGATTTCCAGCATCTTGCGCAGCAGTCGCCCGAAAAGATTTTGCGTGCCGAATGGGCGGCGGCAGACGGCAGCCAAGTGTTTGCCATTGACGTGGAAGTGCGCGGACAAAACCGCAGCAGTTTGTTGCGCGATGTGTCCGATACGCTTGCCCGCCACAAAATCAATGTTACTGCCGTGCAGATGAACAGCCGCCACACCGAAACCGCCATCCGCCTGACGCTGGAAGTGAAACAGACCGAAGAACTGCCCCGCGTGCTGGCTTCTCTGGGGGAAGTGAAGGGCGTGGGCAGCGTGGCGCGGGTATAGTTGGTTAAAATTGCCATCAGGCTGCGTTGGCCTGTCTCCATAGCCGGCACGCGTAAAAATTGATGCGCACCATGCCGGTTTCCATAGGGCGGGTATTTACCGCCCGCGCGTTGTTTCAAGGCAGCCTGAAACCGTGTTGGTTGCAGGTGTTTATCCTGAAACTGCTGCCCGTTTTATAGTCGATTAAAATTGCAATGATACGGCGTTGGCTCGCCTTGACGTAC
>CAUQSD010000018.1:0-32940 GCA_963520685.1 uncultured Kingella sp.
GCTAAAAATCTTGCGGGATTGGTGTGGAATTTAGGGCTAATCTAGTACAGCCCCGCAAAGATAATGGAAACACCCCGCGTTTTACTTATCCACGGCCTGCACACCTCGCCCGCCGTGATGAAACGGCTCGGCGCGCGGCTGGCCGCGCACGGCTTTGCACCGCATTATTTCGGCTATGCCAGCACGCGCGCGCCGCTTGCCGAACATGCCGCCGCGCTGGCGGATTTTCTGCGCCGCGAACAGCTTGCGCCCTGCCATTTTGTCGCACACAGCCTGGGCGGGCTGCTGCTGCGCCAGCTTGTCCGCACCGCGCCCGAACTGATGCAGGGCCGCGTCGTAACCATCGGCACGCCGCATCAGGGCAGCCTGGCTGCCCGCCGCCTGCGCCGTCTGGTGCCGCCCCTAATCGGCGGAGCGTGGCAGGGCGGGTTGGACGGCAGCCTGCCCGCCGAACCGCTGCCGATAGCCTGCGGGTTGGTGGCCGGCACGCGGCGCGCGGGGTTGGGACGGCTGTTTGCGCGGCTGCCCAAGCCCAACGACGGCACGGTTGCACTGTCGGAAGCGGCGTTTTGCGGCTGCCCGATGCTGTTGGTGCCGCACGGGCATTCGGGAATGCTGTTTGATGCCGCCGTTGCCGAACAAACCGCGCATTTTCTGCGTTACGGGCGTTTTCAGGCTGCCTGAAAACGGGTGCGCCCTAGTTTTGCGGATTCAGCAGGCGGAACTGCACACGGATAAACTCGTCCAGCACGGCCTGCTGGATTTCCAGCCGTTTGGCGATGGGCGAGGCGAAACGGATAACGATGCGGTAGGTTTTGTCGTCGTGCGGCACGCGGCTGATGCGGACGCGCGCGGCGGGCGTGAAAAACAGCTTTTGCACCTGAACCGCTTCAAAATAGGCGGCGATTTCCGCTTCAAACGGCTTGCAGCGCGCTTCTAAAACGGCGGCAAGGCGCGCCACGATGGCATCCGAATCCAGATGTATCGGCACGGGGATGTCAAACGTGTGCACCACATACCGCCCCAACACGCTGTCGCGCTGCACGGCGTGTCCCAAAAGCAGGCTGTTGGGAAACGACACCGTCTTGCCGGACGAGTTGCCGATGTAGGCATCGGGACCAATCTGCATCATCAGCGTGTTGAACGGGTTGATGTCGATTACCCGCCCGCGCAGCCCGTTGATTTCAATGTAGTCGCCCACGGCATACTGCCGCGTCAGCGCGCGCAGCAGGCTGCCTGAAAGGCACATGATGAGTTCCTTGGTGGCCACCACCGTTGCCGCCGCCAGCGCAACCATGGACAGGGCAAACGTCTGTATCTGGTTTGCCCACACCAAAAACAGCCCCAAAATCCCCGCAATCACCGCCACATTGCGGCTCACCACCATGGCCCGCCGCTTATGTTCCAAATCCCAGTCCGCATGGCTGTTGAGCCGCATTTTCAGCCATATCCTGCGCACCAGTGCCACGGCGGGAATCCACAGCAGCGTGTAAACCCACTCCGTGCGCAGATAGCGGTTGTGGGTGAGTATATCCAATGCGTTTTGCAGCCATTCAGGCATCGCCGCCTCCGTTTCTATCTACCGGCAGGCCTGCGGCGGCGAGCCTGTTCCAGTCAAAAAAATGCCCGGGGTCGGTTTTGCGCGCGGGCGCAATGTCCTGATGCCCCGTAACGGCGGTGATGGGATAGCGGCAGACAAGCGCGTGCAAAAGCGGCAGCAGCGCATCGTATTGGACGGGCGCAAACGGCTCAAAATCGCAGCCTTCCAGTTCAATGCCGACCGAAAACGCATTGCATTTCTCCCGCCCGCGAAACGACGACGCACCGGCGTGGTAGGCCATTTCGTCGCACGACACAAACTGCGACACCGCGCCGCTGCGTGCAATCAGGAAATGGCTGGACACGCGCAGGTGCGCGATTTGCGCAAAAAACGGATGCTCGGCGGGATTGATTCTGTTGGTGAACAGTTTTTCCACCGCGTCCGTGCCGTATTCAAACGGCGGCAGCGAAATATTGTGCAGCACCACGAGCGACACGGCTTCTCCTGCGGGGCGCGGTTCGCAGTTGGGCGAATCGAGGCGGCGGGCGGGGCGGTAGCGGCCTGCCTGCCAAAGGTCGGACTGGGACATGGTTTGCGGAAGTTTCGTTTAAAGGACGGAATTATAAGCCGAATCTGCGCAGAACGTGTTTCAGGCTGCCCTCCGCGCAAACGGAAGGCAGCCTGAAAATCTCAATAAAGCAGAGTAGGGTGGATAGGCACTTTCTGCCCACGCATTCCGCATCCGAAGGCAGCCTGAGACCTTTGCAAAATCCCCATCTTTGGCCCATTTCTTCGCAATGCGCTTCTCTAATGCTTGAAAATATTTCAATATTCTCTGCGCATTATGCGATGCTATTGCTTTGAACTGCGCTCAAATCTGAGGTTTGCAAAGGTCTCAGCCTGAAAATCAGTAAAGCCCCAAATACAGCCAATAGGCAACGCCCCCCAAGGCCGCGCCCGCAGGCAAATCAACCAAATAATGCTGCTTGGTGAACACGCAGGAGAGCGCAATCAGAATCGGGAACAGGAACGCCCACGCCCCCATTTCGGCATAAGCATGGCAGGCAGTCAGCATGGCAACCGAAACGTGCATACTGGGAAAGCAGTTGGTGGACTGGTCAAACTTCTGCACGAACAGCAGGAATTTTTCAGACCACGTTTTGCCCGTGTTCACACTGCGCCAATGCGCGGGCGTGGAAACGGGATAGAGCCAGAAAAACGCCATCTGCATAAACAGCAGCATAAGGAAGCTGAACGCCATCATGTTGAACTGGCGCGCGTCCTCCGCCAAAAGATTGAGATACAGAATGGCGGGGTAATACAGAAAGCTGTATACCCAAGACCAGCCCGCGCGGAACGGAATGCGCTCGTCCCATTCGGAACGCCACACAACCGGCTTGCGCAGCGGATGCCGCTGGGTGAAGAAATAAAACTGGTATGCGCCCACAATCAAAATCGCACTCAACACCAGATTGACGAAATAATCGGCAAAATCCATTACGTTTCCCTTTATTTTCGGTATATTGAGACCTTTGCAAAACCCCAGATTTGAGCACAGTTCAAAGCAACAGCATCGCAGAACGCGCAGATAATATTGAAATATTTTCAAGCGTTAGAGAAGCGCATTGCGCAGAAATGTGCCAAAGATGGGGATTTTGCAAAGGTCTCATATTGCAAAAGGCGCGGATTGTTCCGTTTCAGGCTGCCTTTGTCAATGGAAAGGCAGCCTGAAAGCGGCGGCAATCCCACCGCAGGGCATCCCGCCCGCCATTTTTATAGTCGATTAAAATAAAAATGAGACAAGGCGGCGAGCCGCAAGGCATACAGGTAGTACGTCAAGGCGAGCTAACGCCGTATCATTGCAATTTTAATCGACTATACAGAAGGAAACCGCCATGCGACTCATCATCGCCGCCCCCGCCAACGGCACGGAACTCAAAAACGCCCTCAAAGCCCGTCTGCAAAACGACCCGCGCGTCGGCAGCCTGAAAGATTTGTCCGACCCCGCGCAAAGCTATCCGCAGCTCTCTTTTGCCGCTGCGCGAGAAATTGCGCAAAACAACGCCGACCGCGCCATTCTGATTTGCGGCACAGGCATCGGCACAGCGATTGCCGCCAACAAAGTCAAAGGCGTGCGCGCCGCCACGGCACACGATTTGTTATCGGTACGCGGCGCGGTGGAAAATTACAACGCACAAATTTGGTGCTTGGGACAGAACATCATCGCCGCCCCCGCTGCCTGCGCACTGGCAGACATCTGGCTGGATTTGCGCCACGACACCCAAAGCAGCTACGCACCGAAAGTGGGTGAAATCGACGCGTTTGAGCGCGGGGAATAACACCCGATAGGGCAGCAAACAGGGCAGCCTGAAAACCAAACTCACCGCTTTCAGGCTGCCCTATCCCGCCAAATTGAACCAGAGTCTGTTGATGGTTACCGGTTTGCGCATCTTGCCGCCTATCATGCAGCACAACGCAGACGCGGATTATTCAGAAAACCTTTTCAGGCTATTTATTTCTTTTTGTTGGTTCTATTATAAAATCTGCACAAATATCAAGCCGCCCGCGCCCAGATGGTGTGGGTGGTCTTTCTTGTCTCACAAAAGACCGCTGATACTGCTAAACCAATTAAAAGGATACCGAAATGAACAAAACCTACAAAACCGTTTGGAACGAATCAACCCAGTCGTTCAGTGCCGTTTCCGAACTGGCGCACGCACACGGAAAATCCGCCCGCAGTGTCAAACCCGCCGCCTGCGCACTGGCCGCCGCCATCTTCACCGCACCCGCACTGGCCGCACCCATTGTTGCTAACGGCGCGGGTCACAACAGCATCACCATCAGCCCCGAAAGCGGCACGGCCGCCGCCGCTAACGGTGCAAACAATATTGCCATCGGCGAAGGCGCGGTTGCCGATTCGCGGCAATCCCGAATTCCCAACAGCAAAAATGCCATCGCCATCGGCATGAAAAGCCAGGCACTGGAAAAAGAAGCGGTTGCACTGGGCACGGAGTCCCAAGTAAAGGGCGACCAAGGCATCGCCATCGGGCATCAGGCCAAAGCCACTGGGTGGCAGACGGTGGCCGTCGGTGCAAACACCCACGCCGCCGGCCATGCGTCCGTAGTGGTGGGGGGCGACGACTTGGACCCCGTTTCCGCAGCCGCACAAAGCAAATTCAAAACACTCACCGGCAACAATTTAATCAACCCCGCCAACAGATACATTGAAACCCAAACGGGCGAAGGCGCAGTGGCCGTCGGCGTTCAGGCTGCCGCCAACGGCGCACTGGCAACCGCGTTCGGCACCAAAACCACCGCCAGTGCCGCCTCTTCCACCGCGTTGGGTGTGGGCGCGTCTGCCAGTCTGGAAAACGCCGTTGCACTGGGCGCAGGTTCGCAAGCCGACACCGCTGCCGTCTCCGTCAAACAGGCCGTTATCAACGGCGTAACCTACGGCGGGACAAGCGCGGCAGATGCCTTTGCAGGCAGCCTGAACGCAGCGGGCGCAGACAATGTGGCACAAGGCGACCAAATATCCATCGGCAAAGCGGGTTTTGAACGCCAAATCAAACACCTCGCCCCCGGAGCCATCACCCAAACCAGCACCGATGCCGTAAACGGCAGCCAGCTCTATGCCGTGGCCGCCAAACTGCAAAACGGGCAAACCCACTATTACAGCGTGAATGACGGCGGCTCACAGAAAGCCAACTACAACAACGACGGCGCAACAGGCATCGATTCATTGGCAGCGGGCGTAAATGCCAAAGCCGCCCAAACCAACAGCATTTCAATCGGCACAAATTCCTTTGCCGAACGCGGCAGTGCCGTTGCCATCGGTCCGTCTGCACGCATTTTGGCCAATCCGAACGATCCCAACCAAAACCGTTTGAATGCCGGAATGGCCATCGGTTCTAACGCAACTGTGGCACCCAGTGCGGGCAGCAGCGCAATGGCGGTTGGGCATCAGGCACGCGCACTCGGCGGCGGCAACAACAAAATGGCAATCGGCAATCAGGCTGCCTCGCTCGGCACACTGTCGGCAGCGGTGGGGTTGGCCGCCAAAGCACACGGCGACACCACGTCCGCCTACGGTTCATACGTACAAGTGTTGGGCGGTTTTGACAGTATGGCGGCAGGTTCAAGCTCGGCAGTGGTCAAAGGCGGCAATGCAACCGTAAACGCTTCTCATCAAGTTAACGGCGTGGCGAACAGCCAAGCCGCCATCGGCTCGGGCAGTATCACCGCCGGCAAAGGCGCAAGTGCGGTCGGCTCGGGCAACATGGTGTTCGGCAACCATTCGCTTTCGCTCGGCGCCTCGGGCGGCGGTTCGGCCGCGCGTATGACGCAGGCTCTGTCCAACAACAACATGAACGACAACGCATTCAGCATTGTCGGCGGCAGCAACAACCAGTCGGTGGGCAACCGCAACCTAATCGGCAGCACATCCAGCAACAACACCGTGATGGGCAACGACATCAAGCTTGGCGCATCCTCCGCCAGCGTGGCGAAACAAGACGTACGCTTTACCGTAGACGGCCTCACCGAAACACTGGCCGACTACACCCCCACCTTCAATAACACCACTGCTATCCAAAACGCCGTTGCCATCGGCCAAGCGGTTAAGATATCCGAAAGCAACACCGTTGCCATCGGCAACATCGCCGAAGCGGCAGGGCTGAACGCCACTGCCTTAGGGGCGGAAGCCAAAGCCTTGGGCGCGCAGTCGTTTGCAGGCGGGCAGAATGCCAAAGCATCGGGCGCAAATTCAATCGCCATCGGCGGCAACTCAACGGCAGATAAAGGTGCGCAGGCAGCAGGCACGCAGGCGATTGCGCTGGGTTATGAAAGCGAGGCGAAAGAAGAGCACACCATCGCCATCGGTTCGGCCTCCAAGGCTGAACAATTGGGGGCCATCGCATTGGGTAACACTGCCAAAGCCGCCGCCGAAGATGCCACCGCCTTGGGCAAAAACAGCAGGGCCGAAGGCAAAACTTCAACCGCAGTCGGCAATTCGGCCAGAGCCTTAGATGAAAATGCCACTGCGCTGGGAAACGGCGCGGAAGCGGGTCAATATGCCGCCACTGCTGTCGGCACGGGTGCGAACGCCGGCGCAGGCGCGGCCGCCGCGTTTGGTAATGATGCCAAGGCGCAAGCCTGGGCAGCGGCGGCATTCGGACGTGCGGCAACCGCATCAGGCGCGGCCGCCGTTGCAATCGGCGAAACAGCATCCGCTTCTGCCGACGATACCGTTGCCATAGGCAAAGGCGCATCGGCAGGCAGCCTGAAAGACGTTGCACTTGGTGCGGGCGCAACCGCCAACGGCGCAACCGGCACAAACGAAGCCCAAGTGAACGGGCTGAAATACAGAGGTTTTGCAGGCAATGCGCCCATTGCCACCGTCAGCGTCGGCACGGCTGGGGAGGAGCGCACCGTTACCAACGTTGCCGCCGGCCGCATCAATCCCACCAGCACCGATGCCATCAACGGCAGCCAGCTTTATCTCACGCAAAACGTGTTGGGCAACGTAGCCAAAACCACCAAAAACATCCTCGGCGGCAATGCCGCACTGGATAGCGACACAGGCGAATTGAGCATGAGCAACATCGGCGACACGGGCGAAAACACCGTGCACGATGCGATTAAAAAAATCGGCAGCGGCTGGCAGTTCAACACCAACGGCGGCGCAAACGAAACCGTGAAAGCGGGCGACACCGTGTCGTTCAAAAACGGGCGCAACATCACCATCGCCAACAGCGGCAAGGACATCACCGTTGCCACCACGCCGGATTTGACTGCCGACAGCCTCACCATCAACGGCGGCCCCGTTATCAACGGCAGCGGCATCAGCAATCTGGCCAGCGGCGGCAACACCGACAGCAACGCCGCCAACATCGGCGACGTGAAACGGCTCTCGGCCGCCGCCAAAACCGAATTGGAAGGCGGCACCAACATTGCCAGCATCGGCTTCCGCCAAGGTATGCAGGGGCAGAGCATCTACACCGTCAATGCCGACGGCGCGAGCGTGTCGGCAGGTTCGGCAGCCGTGAGTGTGCAGCGTGCCGCCAAAAACAGCAGCAACGTTACCGATTACGCTGTGGATTTGTCCGCCGCCTCCAAAGCCAGCCTGCAAAAAGCCGAAAGTGCCGTGCAAAACGTGGTTTCCACCAGCCCCAACCTCACCGCAGCCAAAGGCACGGACGGCACGGTAACACTCGGTTTCTCGTCCGACCCCGTGTTCAACAGCGTGAAAACGGGCGACACCACCGTCAATGGCAACGGCTTGACGATTAACGGCGGCCCCTCCGTAACCAAAACCGGCATCAACGCAGGCAGCCTGAAAATCACCGGCGTGGAGGACGGCGACATTTCCAACACCAGCACCGATGCCGTAAACGGCCGCCAGCTTTTTGATGTGAAAAACCAAATCAACCGCAACGTTGCTGCCGCCAAAACCGAAGTGGCGGCGGGTAACAATGTTAGCGTTGACAAATCGCGGGGCTTAAACGGGCAGGATGTTTACACCGTGCATGCCGAAAAAACCACCGTCAGCGGCTCGTCCGCCGTCAGCGTGAATCCCGGCACGCGCAGCAGCACGGGCGTAACCGATTACGCGGTGGATTTGACCGCCCAAACCAAAGCCGACATCCAAAAAGGCACGGATGCAAAAACCGCCGTTGATACCAAAGGCCTCACCTTCAATGCCGACAGCGGCAGCACGGGCATCAGAAAACTGGGCGACTCGCTGGCCGTGAACGGCGACGGCGGCAACATCAGCACCGCCGCCGATGCAAACGGCATCAAAGTGGCGATGAAAGACAACATCACCGTCACCAGCGTGACCTCGGGCGGCAACGTCTTCAATGCCGCCGGTTTGAGCATCAACGGCGGCCCGACCGTCAGCGCGTCGGGCATCAATGCAGGCGGCAAAACCGTCAGCAACGTTGCCGCCGGCACGGATGACAACGATGCCGTCAATCTTGCCCAATTGCGCCAAGCCGCGCTCAATGCCCGCACCCGCGTGGAGGCAGGTCAAAACATCCAAGTTGCCGAACGCTTGGAAAACGGACAAAGCGTGTACACCGTTTCCACCGCCGACAATATGCAGGTTCACAGTTTGCAGGCGGGCGCAACCAACGTGAACGGCGAAGGTGTCGTCATCGCTTCGCCCACGCCGGAAAATCCCGATAACGCCGTGATACTCGGTGCCAACGGGCTGAACAACGGCGGCGGACGCATCACCAACGTTGCCCCCGCCGAAAACGGCACGGATGCGGTAAACCTCAACCAACTCAACAATATGGGTAACGGTTTGCGCCGAGATATAGACCGAGTCGGCAAAAAAGCCAACGCCGGCGTGGCAGGTGCCATCGCACAAGGTTCGATACCCCAAGTAACCCGTCCGGGCGCAACAGGTATCGGCATCGGCAGCGGCTATTACGGCGGGCAATCCGCCATCGCCATCGGTGCTTCCGCCATGACCGACAGCGGCAACTGGATAGTCAAAGGCAACGTTTCCGCCAGCACAGGCGGACGCTTCGGCGTGGGTGCCGGCGCGCTGTATCAGTGGTAAAACCGTAAAACGGCCAAGAAAATAAGGCAGCCTGAAAACCCGATTCGTGGTTTTCAGGCTGCCTTTACCGTTGATTCAATCATCAGAAATACAGCCGACAAAATAGATACGCAAACACCGCTTTTTCGTGGCGTGGACACTTGCTGCCCGCCCGTTTCAAGCCCCGAAGGCAGCCTGAAAACCGTCCAATCCGCTTTCAGGCTGCCCCACCCGCACAAACACGATAAAATATAGCGGATTAAAATCAGAATGAAACAGGGCCGCCGCCGCAGGGCGCATAAATAACGTCAAGGCGAGCCAACACGGTAGCATTGCGATTTTAATCCGCCATAACATTACCCAACGCACATTAACGGAACAGGACAATGAAACACCCCGAACTCCTCCTCCCCGCCGGCGGCTTGGAGCGCATGCAGACCGCCTTCGATTTCGGCGCCGATGCCGTGTATGCCGGCAGCCCGCGCTACTCCCTGCGCGCCCGCAACAACGAATTTGCCAAACTGGACGTGCTGCAACAAGGCATCAGCGAAGCCCACGCGCGCGGCAAAAAATTCTACCTCACCGTGAACACCCTGCCGCACAACAGCAAGCTCAAAACCTTCCACGCCGACATGCAGCCCCTCATCGCCATGAAACCCGACGCACTCATCATGGCCGACCCCGGCCTGATTATGGAAGTGCGCGACAAATACCCCGACATGCCCGTGCACCTGTCCGTGCAGGCCAACACCACCAACTACTGGGGCGTGAAATTCTGGCAAAACATCGGCGTGGAACGCATCATCCTGTCGCGCGAATTGAGCATGGACGAAATCGCCGAAATCCGCCAAGAATGCCCCGATATCGAACTGGAAGTATTCGTGCACGGCGCATTGTGCATCGCCTATTCCGGCCGCTGCCTGCTTTCGGGCTACTTCAACCACCGCGACCCCAACCAAGGCACCTGCACCAACTCCTGCCGCTGGGACTACAAAGTCCACGACACCGAAACGGACGAAATGGGCGACGTGAAATCATTGAGCGGCTTCAATTTTCAGGCAGCCCAAGAAGAAGCCAACGCCGCCTTTGAAGGCATCAACGGCCAGAAACGCCACCCCGCCGCCAACAAAGTCTTCCTGATTGAAGAGAGCAACCGCCCCGGCGAACTCATGCCGATTATGGAAGACGAACACGGCACCTACATCATGAATTCCAAAGACCTGCGCGCCATCGAACAAGTCGCCAAGCTCGCCGAAATCGGCGTGGACAGCCTCAAAGTGGAAGGCCGCACCAAATCCGTGTATTACGTCGCCCGCGTCGCCCAGTCCTACCGCAAAGCCATCGACGACGCCGTGGCCGGCCGCCCCTTCGATTACAGCCTGCTCGCCGAACTCGAAGGCCTGGCCAACCGCGGCTATACCAGCGGCTTTTTGGAACGCCACCAAACGCAGGAATACCAAAACTATCTATACGGCCATTCCATCGCCAAGCAAAGCCAGTTTGTCGGCCAAATCAGCGCGGTGGACGAAAACGGCTGGGCAACGATTGACGTGAAAAACCGCTTTGCATTGGGCGACACGCTGGAAATCATCCACCCCAAAGGCAACCAGCTCATCGTACTGTCCGAAATGAAGCGCAAAGGCGAAAACGTGGATGCCGCACCCGGCAACGGCATTCAGGTGCAGATTCCGAATATGCACGGACGGGAGAAAGCGCTGGTGGCGCGGGTGATTCAATCGTAACGGCAAGGTGCAGGCTGCTTTTTGGGATTCGGAAAGCAGCCTGCACGTTTAAAAAACATACGTTTCAGGCTGCCTGAAACGCATCGGTATCAATAGTCGGTATTCCGTATAACCTGCTCATTAATTAAAGGATTCTTATGCTAAAACCAACAATCCGGCTTTTCGCCCTTATTGCATCCTGTGCCGCTGCTTTGCCGGCCTTTTCCCAAACCTGTGCCCAGGCAGATGCCAAACTCGCCCAAAGCTATCGTGCGATGAAACGATACGGCAATTACAGCGGTACGCCCAATCCGGCCAAGCGGAAACATGCCGCACGCACATTTGAGTCCGTCCTTAAAAACTATTTGCGCCGCGCCGATTCGGAACGCTGCCCTTTCCATGCCGCAAAGGAAGAGGGATTGGGCGATACCGGCACGGTCGGCACCATGCGGGCTTTTTCATGGGACGCCCAAAACAGCGGCACATGGCACAACGAACTTACCCTAATCCGATTTAAAGACGTGCACGGCAGGGTTCGTTTTCACAGGGAGGAATTTGATACTACCGAGCAGATTTTGACAGACAGACTCAACGGCCGCCGCGTTTATCTGCTGATTGGCAGCAATCAAGTGACCAGTGCGCGAGTCGTGCGTTTTGCCAGATGGTACGAAATCCGCGGCAGCCGTTTGGTGCCCTTGAAACTGTTTGCACTCGACAAGCCTTCCTATTCTGTGAGTTACGAACACAACTTTTTTACCGTGGATGCGGATGTAGTCCGGCGCGGCTATTTTCACTACGACCCTGCCACGCGCACTTTCGACCACCCTGTTGTTAAGAATGATGTTATCCAACCGCAGCGCATGTTTTACCGTTTTGACGGACGGAAATTTGTCCGTACCGGATTGAAACCGTAAATCTTGAAGTTGTACGGGGTGGCATTCTTTGCCTGAGCGTTTTATATGGCGGATTAAAATAACAATGGGGTAGGGCGGCGGGATTTGGGGCGGGCAGGCAGTATGCCAAGGGGGTTGATGCAGCCGTAACGCACACACGGTTCTAACCCTGTTGGAATCCGCACTTTCAGGCTGCCTGAAAAACGAAAGACACATGATGATGAATCAAGACAAACGCAAAACCGTGATGCTGTATCCGGCCGCGTCCAGAGATTTGGCGATGGAAATCGGCATGGTCTGCGCGGGGGTATTGCTGCAGCTCGTGATCGGGCTGGACGTGCTGTCAGACATTTCCGGCGGCTTGGCGGGGGCGGTGTTCGGTATGGCGGTGGCGCTGCTGTTTTTCAGCGGGGCAGTGCTGGTCGGTTTCCTGTATTGGCGCATGTTCACGGCGCGGGATTTACTGTGGTTGGACAAGGAACGCGGTGTGCTGCTGCAAGGGCGCTGGCGTTGGGGCTGGCAGGCGCAGCAGGAATATCCGCTTTCGATGTTTGCGGCGGTGGCGGCGGAGAAGGTGCGGGACGACTACCGCGGTTATTACGGGCGTTTGTGGCTGGAATCGGCAGACGGGCAAAACGATTTGGTGTTGGAGGAAAATTTCCTATCGCACAAAGATTCGCTGCAAGGGTTGGACGATATCCAAAGCCATATCGCCCGCACCACGGGTTTGGCCAACCGCCCTGTCATCAATACGGAAATCCGCGCGCAAGAAGAAACAGCGGCCGATTTGTCCAAATTGCGCGCACCGAAGCCGGAAATTTTGCCCGCGTGGCGGCAGGCAGTGAATTTGGCAGCGGCCGGGTTATGGACTGGGCTGGCGGTTTGGCTGCTGCGTTTGGCGATGGATTGGCACAGCGGCGACTTGCCCAAGCCGCTGTATTTCGGCGCAGGACTGCTGGCACTCGGCTTATTGGCGGTGGCGGTATCGGAAGTACGCTCGGTGTTTCGTGCGCGGCGCGGCGGGAAAACACGGCAAACGGTTGGGCGGCAGCCGTCTGAAATCAAGGCGGCTTTGGAAGCGGCAAGGCAGGCGGGACATGAAACGCAGCCGCATCTGCCTGAACGTTCCGCGTTGAGAAGTGAGGGTGAGACAGAGTTTGCCGTGTATTCGCTTGCCGCCTTGCTCTCGCGCATTCCGTTTCTGCTGCTTGTGCTGTTGATTTTGTTGGGCGGGTTCGAATTTAGCCAAAAGTGGCTGTTTTGGCTGGCGGTGCTGCTGTTTGCCGGATGGCGGCTGGCGTACCATTGGCATACATTGCACAAGGTGCGCTACAACGTGCAGGAAGACACGCTGACGGTGTACCGCCTGCGCCGTTTCAAATGGCTGCCTGAAAAACACTATGCGCTATCGGAGTTTTGCGGCATCTACTGCCGCACGAAATACGGCGGCGCGGGCTTGAAATTGGGCGAAATCTGGCTGGCGGGCCAAGAAGGCGGCAAAGACGTGCGGCTGCTGGAAGCGGATTTTCTGTTGCGCGACAACCGTCAGGCGGCGGAGGTAACGGCCAAACAAATCAGCCTCGCCACGGGGCTGCCGCTGCTGGAATATGCCGAGCCCGCTGAAAGGATTGCCTGAGAAGTGTAGGCTGCTTTTGTTCCGCCGATTTGAGTGTTTGCGGGAAAAGCAGCCTGCACGTTCAAAAATACACGTTTCAGGCTGCCTGAAACAATTCCGTCAATCCCTTCAAACCTCTGCTAAAATTCAAATTTTCCACCAGTTACAAGGAGTTTCACCATGCGTACCAATTACCGCGAAATCATGCACCGCCTTATTATCGGTATTGACGGCGTAGTCTGCGCAGCCATCATCGAATCTTCCAGCGGCACACTTTTGGCGCATGACGGTGTGGAAGTGGATTTTGACATCGTTACACGAAACGCCATCTGGATTTTCCGCAACAAACAGCACATTTCCGAATCCCTGCAAAAC
The DNA here is from genome assembly GCA_963520685.1 of uncultured Kingella sp. GTDB lineage: Bacteria > Pseudomonadota > Gammaproteobacteria > Burkholderiales > Neisseriaceae > Kingella_B. The sequence continues at coordinate 13,694 of CAUQSD010000018.1, forward strand.
GGCGAGCGCATGGAAATCGGCTGGATAAGCACCAAACGGTATCACCATATTTTCTACCCCGCCCCGCGTATGCCGCAGATTTTCTTCTATGTGATGATAGACCGCCGCGACGCAACGCCCCAACTCGTTGAAACCAAGCTCAGAGAAATTGCCAACAGCAGCCAGTTTTAAGCCGGCAGCCGGATTTGGTCCGGCTGTTTTGCAGCCCACTTGAAACACGTCCGAACACACCCCAGTTAAAGCAAGTCATGAAATTCAATAACCCATTCAAAAAAGGCAACAGAATGACCGAACAAAACCAAACTCCCGAAAATGCGGAAAACGCTGCCAAAAACCAGGAAACCGTGCCGCCGACCTACGAAGAGCTGCAACAGCGCACCGCCGAATTGGAAGCGCAACTCAAAGAAGCCGATTTGCGCCTGATGGCCAACGAGCAGAACCTTCGCCGCCGCCATCAGGAAGAAATCCAAGCCGCCCACAAGTTTGCCGCCCAAAAATTTGCCACCGAAATGCTTGCTGTGAAAGATTATTTGGAAATGGCCATGAAAGACGAAAGCGGCAACGCCGAAGCCATGAAAATGGGCGTGGGCATGACACTCAACGAACTCAACCGCGCCTTTGAAGCCGCACAAATCAAAGAAATACCCGCGCAGCAGGGCGACAAATTAGACCCGCACCGCCATCAGGCCATGCAGGAGGCGGACGCACCGGGGCAAGAAGCCGGCACCATCGTCAGCGTCCTGAAAAAAGGATATACGCTCAACGACCGCGTACTGCGCCCCAGCATGGTAACCGTCGCCAAAGCAGAGCCCGCCGCCTGAATCCGTCCGCAAAGGCAGCCTGAAACCGCAAACCGCCGTTTTCAGGCTGTTTTTCATTTAGAAACAGCCGCCAAGCCCCGTTTCAGGCTGCTCGTGGTGCGCAAATCCGCTATAATCGCCCCTTTTACCGCAACGCATAATTGTTTGCACGCCGCTTGCTGCACCGCAAACCGAACCGAAAACCCACGGAACGCGCCGATTTATGAACATCTTTCTCACCATTATCATCATCTCGCTGCTGGTGCTGCTGGCCGTTGTCGCCTACAACATGCGCCAAGAAACCCTTTACCGCAACAAAATCCGCAGCCAGTTCGGGCACGCCGACCAAGACGCACTTTTGAATGCCGCCGCCCAATCCGTGCGCGACGGCAAAACCTTCGCCGCCGACCCCGAACCCGTTCCCCTGCGCCGCAGCCCCGCAAGCATCAAACCCGCAGAACCGCAGAGCCAACCTGCTGCCGAAGCAAAGCAGTCCGAAACACCGCCGTCCGCAGCAACAGCAGAACGGGAAACCCGCCCAATCTTCACTGCCCCCACCGCAGAAGACAGGCAGCCTGAAACGCAACAGCCCAAGAAAACCCCGCCCAACCTCCATCCGCAACGGCAGCAGGAAACCGCTGCCGCCAGCCTTCCGCATCCGCTGATGTCGCTATCCGACTTGGAAAACAGCGAACTGTTGTGGTTTGACAAACGCTTTGATTTCATGGGCTATATCGCCCTTTCCGCCCCGCAGGAACTGGCTACGCTGCCCCGCCTGTCGGACGCGCGCCGCTTCCAGATTATCGGCTGCACGCTGGACGGACGCTTCCAGCCTGCCGAGCCGATTCCCGGCGTGTCATACCAAGCCTTCATTGTCGGCCTGCAAGCAGTCAGCCGCGCAGGGTTGGCCAGCACAGGCGAATTGGAATACTTCGCCCGCCAAGTGCGTCTGTTCGCCGAAAAAATAGGCGGGATCGCCAGCATCACCAGCATCCCCGACTTTTTGGAAATAGCCCGCCCGTTAGACGAACTGTGCGCCCGTGTCGATCAGACCATCGCCATCCATCTTGTGTCCAACACCGGCATTTTGGGAACGGAACTGCGTGCCGAAGCCGAAAAAGCGGGCTTCAAGCTTACCAATAACGGCATATTCGTTTTTGCAGGCAAAGACGGGGCAAAATACACCATTGCCGCACTCGACGGCAGCCTGTTTACCGAAGCACTGCTGACCAGCCAGCCATACAAAGGTTTCAGCATGTTGTTTGACATCACGCGCGTGCCCAATGCCGAAGAGGATTTCAACGAATTTATGAATCTGGCTGTCGGGCTGTCGGGCAAACTGAATTTGGATTTGGTAGACGACCAAGTGCAGCGACTCTCTACCGAATGGCTGAAAGAAGTGCGCGTTTATGTCGGTGCGCGGCAGGCAGAGATGCGCAAAGTCGGCATTGAGCCCGACAGTGCATTGGCACGGCGGCTGTTTTCCTGACCACGTTTCAGGCAGCCTAAAAAAGCCAAGTCCCCAACCTTCTGCGGACTTGGCTTTTTTGCGCCTGTTCTCAGGCTGCCCGTGGGCTTTTAAGAGCAGCCTGAAAACACTGATGCCGTCCGAAACCTTATCGGACGGCATGCCTTTCTCTTGCACATATGCCGCTTTGTTGTGTTGCGGCGGCAATTTATTACTATCTTTATATAAACGCGTTAAACCTTATCCGGTTATAGCTACCCGTGTGCCGTTGGCTTCGGCCAATAGGGCGAGCAGTTTTTCGGTTTCGTCCCAGCCGATGCAGGCATCGGTGATGCTCTGTCCGTACACATCGGGCTTGTCCTGCCGGCCTGCGACCAAATGGCTTTCCACCATCACGCCCATGATGTTTTGCGAGCCTGCGCGGATTTGCGCGGCAATGTCGGCGGCAACTTCCATCTGGCGGGTGTAGTCTTTGCGGCTGTTGGCGTGGCTGCAATCAATCATCAGACGCGGCGGTTTGCCGGCTTTCTCCAAATCGGCGGCGGCGGCCTGCACGTGTTCCGCGCTGTAATTGGGTTCTTTGCCGCCGCGCAGGATGGCGTGGCAGTCGGGATTGCCGGTGGTGTGGACGATGGCGGAATGCCCTGCTTTGGTTACGGACAGGAAATGGTGCGGATGCGATGCCGCGCCGATGGCATCAATGGCAATTTTCAGGTTGCCGTCCGTGCCGTTTTTGAAGCCGACCGGGCAAGACAGGCCGGAAGCCAGTTCGCGGTGAACCTGGCTTTCGGTGGTGCGTGCGCCGATTGCGCCCCATGAAATCAGGTCGGCGTAATATTGCGGGGTAATCATGTCCAAAAACTCGGTGGATGCGGGCATGCCCATATTGTTGAGTTCCAACAGCAGTTGGCGGGCTTGGCGCAGGCCGAAATTGATGTCGAATGTGCCGTCCAAATAAGGGTCGTTTATCAGCCCTTTCCAGCCGACCGTGGTGCGCGGTTTTTCAAAATAAACACGCATGACGATAAGCAGTTCTTTCTGATATTTCTGTCGCAGAGGCAGCAGGCGGCCGGCGTATTCCAATGCGGCGGCAGTATCGTGGATGGAACAGGGACCGATAACGGTGAGCAGGCGGTTGTCGCTGCCGTGCAGGATGGCCGAAACGGCTCGGCGGGTTTCGGCGACAAGTTTTGCGGCATGTTCGGTTAGCGGCAGTTCGTACAAATGGGCAATCGGCGGCAGAAGTTCGTCTATGCGGCGGATTCGGACGTCATCGGTTTGGTTTTGGCTGTTCATGGCAGATTTTGTGTAAAGATTGGCAAAGACGGCAAGATAACCCGCGCTTATTGTTTTGGCAAGCACTTGGTCGGATTATTTGGCATTTTGTTTTGTTTGTGCGGTTTTTATGGGCAGTATATATAAAAATATGGTCTTAGATATATATTATTTTGATATTTTATTGCCGAATGAATTTTCGGGATGTATTTGCGGTTCACGGTGTTCAGGCAGCCTGAAAGCAGACAATCTGTGTTTCCGCCACCGCAATGCGGCAGGTGCTGTCGTGCACGGGCGCATCGGCAAAGCAGGAAAGTTCGCCGTATTCGGGGTGTTGCGCGGTAATCCGCCAGCCCGCAGGCAGCCTGAAACAATGCAGCAGGCGGCATTGTGTGCCTTCGGGCGATATGCGCACGGCTTCGGGCGGGATATAGCGTTGTTCGGACACGTTCATGCAGCCCAACAGCCGCGCTGCGGCGGCGTTGGCGGGGCGTTGCAGCACTTTTTCGGGCGTACCGTGCTGAATCAGGCTGCCTGATGACAGCAGCACCAAGCTGTCCGCCATAAAACAGGCTTCGGCAGGGTCGTGCGTAACCAGCACGGCGGGAATATCGCGCTGCCGAACCATATCGCGCGCCAACTGTTGGAGCTGGCTTCTGAGCGCGGTGTCCAAGCTGGAAAACGGTTCGTCCAGCAGCAGCACTTTCGGCTTGCCGACCAGCGCGCGGGCAAGGGCAACGCGCTGCTTCTCGCCGCCTGAAAGCGCGTCCGTGCGCCGTTCGCCCATGCCGCCCAAGCCGACTTCTTCCAGCATTTCTTCGGCCCGCCGTTTTGCATCCGCTTTGCCCATGCCGCGCATCCGCAGCCCGAACGCGGCGTTCTGCCACACGTTTAGGTGCGGCAGCAGCGCGAAGTCCTGAAACATCATGGCGACATGGCGGCTTTCGGGCGGCAGCGCGTTTTGCTTTTCGCCGCCCAGCAGCACTTCGCCACCATCAGGCTGCACCAGCCCTGCGATGATATTGAGCAGCGTGGATTTGCCGCTGCCGCTTGCCCCCAGCACGGCAGCGGTTTTCCCGCGCCCGACTTCAAAGCTGATTTCGCGCGCAACGGTTTTCTGTTTGAACGATTTGCTGATTTTGTCTAATACGAGCATGGTTTGATGGATTGCAGTTTTACCGATGATATCCGCCTGATGCGTTTTCAGGCTGCCTTTATCGCAGAACGCGTGGGCAGCAAGTGCCCACCCTACGCAAGCTGAGAGCTTTGGAAAACCTTAGATTTAAGCACGGTTCAAAGCATTGCATTGCACAGTGTATGGCGAAGAAATGGGCCAATGATGAGGTTTTGCAAAGCTCTCGAACTGATTTTGTCGGATACGGGCATGGTTTTGCGGTTGGCTGAAATAAATATGGTGAATTGAAATAAGAGCTGCCGCGTTGGCTTGCCGCGCTATCTGTAAAACGGTGCGGCGGCAGGTGATATGGCAGCATTACGCGTTTTCAGGCTGCCTGAAACGGAGCATACGGACAAATTACACGGGAATTGATGTGTACCATGGGGTTTCGTAGGATGAGCACTCGTTGCCCACGCGTTTTCAGGCTGCTTTGGGATAACGCAGCTGGCCCGCCTTATCGTTAGTGAAGCAGCGTTCAGAAGCTCTATTATTCCGCATTATTGCGCCGTGGGGTTGGTAAGGCAGCCTGAAATCACGAAACCAGTGCCAGTATTGCCGCATACACGGGCAGCACCGCCATCATGCTGTCCATGCGGTCAAACACGCCGCCGTGTCCGGGCAGCAGGTTGCTGCTGTCTTTCACGCCGGCGGCGCGTTTCAGCCAGCTTTCCAGCAAATCGCCGCCGATGCTGACAAACGTGAGCACTGCTGCGGCCAGCATGGCGGCCGGCCACGATGAAACATCAAGCCATCCTGCGCTGCGCGCAAAGCTTGTGTACACCAGCACCAACACCAGTCCGCCGATTGCGCCTTCCCAGCTTTTTTTCGGGCTGAGATTGGGCGCAAGTTTGGTTTTGCCGAATTTGCGTCCCACGAAATAAGCGCCGCAATCGGCCAGCCACACCAGCACCATCACGGCTAAAAGCCTGCCTGCCGCCTCTGCATCGGGCCGCAGCGACACCAGCGCAAACCAAAACGGCAGCACCAGCAGCCAGCCGACAAACAGCCCCGAAGCCGAAGCGGACACGCGCCATTTGCGATACAGCCAGCGCGGCATAACGACAAGCCAAAACAGCAGCACGATAACATGCACAAACGGCGGCAGTTCCCAGCCGCCCGCCCATGCGGTCAGCATGAAAAATGCCGTGCCGCCCAAATACGGAATCTGCTGCCGCTCGGACAAGCCTGCCAAGCGGCCGTATTCCCACAGCACGAGCAGGGCAATCAGTGCGGAAAATGCCGCCCATAAAAAGCTGCCGGCGCAAAACAGCATCAGCAGCATCAGCGGCAGCAGGACGGCGGCGGTAAGGATTCGTTGTTTCAGCATGGTGGTCGGTTTCTTTACGGATCGGTTTTCAGGCTGTCTGAAACGGCGTTGCCGCATCCGCTGCGGCGCGGGTCGGCAACGCGTTCATAGACGGCGACGTTGGTGTTTCTGCCTGCTTCATCAAACTCAATCAGCAGGAAGGGGCGGTCGGGATTGCAGTCGGCAGGCAGACGGAATGTGCCGCCGTGCTTGTTGCGGGAGGTGATGCCGCGTGCGGCGAGGTCGGGCGGAAGATCTTTGATGTTGCCGAACAGGTCGCGGGGCGTGGTTTCCAAGTTGCCACTGACGTGCAGCTCGCGTGTCTCGCGGGGTTTGCGTCCCTGCATGGAAAATGAGCTGCTGCCCTTCAATAGTTGGAAGCCGATGCTGTTTTCCACGTATTTTTCCATTTCCCGCATGTATTCCTGCCATTTTTCGGGCGGGGGCATGGCGCGTCCGCCTGTGGTGATTGCTTCAAACGCCAAGTCTATGCGCTGCCGGTAGTCTTCCGCATTCGGGTCCAGCTCGGGAAACAGCACCGTGTCTGCCGTGTCGGGTTCAAAAAGGGTGTTGTTCAGGCTGTTTACGCTCGTATTAAACAGGCAGGCGTTATCCAAGTTGTCGGCAAGCTGGCGCAGTAGATGGTTGATGTCTGTTACGCGTTGCAGGTTGCGGCAGCCGGATGGGGCAGCCTGAACGGGTGCGGCGGCAGAGGCAGGGGTCGTATCGTGTGCCACCTGTGGTGCGGCAGTAGGCTCAGACGCAACCTGCGGCAGGGTTTTCGGGGCGGAGGCTTTTGCCGCTGGCGCGGATGTTTGGGCGGGCTGCTGCCCTGCACCTTGCTTGGTACAGGCGCAGCACAAGGCTAAGGCGGTTAGGAGGGGAAGCGGGGTAAAGATGTGTTTCATGTTTTCAGGCTGCCTGAAACGGGATGTTACGGACGCTGCTGCTCGGGCGGAAGCTGCTCGGAAGTGCGCCCGAAGCGGCGTTCGCGGCGGGTGAACGAAACGAAGGCTTTGCGCATTTCGGCTTCGTTGAAATCGGGCCACAGCACATCGGTGAAATAAAATTCGGCATACGCCATTTGCCAAAGCATGAAGTTGCTGATGCGGGTTTCGCCGCCGGTGCGGATGAACAAATCGGGTTCGGGGGCGTTGCCCAGCATCAGGCGGCTTTCCAAATCGCTTTCGCTGATTTCGGTTTTCCCTTCTTTTATCAGTGCATTGGCGGCCTGCAATATGTCCCAGCGTCCGCCGTAGTCGGCAGCGATGGTCAGCGTCAGCCCCGTATTGCCGGCGGTGAGCTGTTCGGCATCGGTAATGGCTTGGCGGATTTCGGCGTTGAAGCGGCTGCGGTCGCCGATGACTTTCAGGCGCACGCCTTTTTCGTTCATCTGGATGACTTTCTTTTGCAGGGCAACCAGAAACAGCCCCATCAGGAACGATACTTCGTCGCTCGGTCTGCGCCAGTTTTCCGTGGAAAAGGCGAACACGGTCAGATAGCCCACACCTGCATCGTTGCAGATGTGGCAGATGTTTTCCAAAACATCCAACCCTTTTTTGTGTCCCATGACGCGCGGCAGGAAGCGTTTTTTTGCCCAACGGCCGTTGCCGTCCATGATGATGGCGACGTGGCGCGGCACGCCGGTGTGTTCGGGGATGCTGCGGGTGCTGCTGATGTGTGGCATGGTATGCCTCGCTCGGAAGGATAAAAGGCGGATTATAGTGGATTAAAACCGCAATGCTACTGTGCGAATCTGTCCTGATGTGCCGTTTGTGCGCCATGCGGTTTTAGAGTTTTATTATTTTTATTTTAATCAATTGGATATATTCTAGTTGTTTGAGAGGTTTGTAGGGTGGGCACTTGTTGCCCACGCGTTGCTTTAAGGCAGCCTGAAAACGCGTGGGCATCGAGTACCCGCCCTATGGAATCGGCGTTGTGCGTATCAATCTGAGGTTTTTAAAGGTCGCAATCTTTATGAGACCTTTGCAAAACCTCAGATTTGAGCGCAGTTCAAAGCAATAGCATCGCAGAACGCGCAGAGAATATTGAAATATTTTCAAGCGTTCGAGAAGCGCGTTGCGAAGAAATGTGCCAAAGATGGGGATTTTGCAAAGGTCTCTTTATGTGTGCCGGTTATATAATGCCGCCCGCGCTTTCAGGCCGCCTGAAAGCGCGATACGTTTGCCAAACAAAGGAATACCCATGGACATTCTCATCATCAACGGCCCCAACCTCAACCTGCTCGGCACGCGCGAACCGCATCTTTACGGTGCGCAGACGCTTGCCGGCCTGTCTGCCGAGCTGGATGAAGCCGCCGCCGCGCTTGGCGTGTCGCTGCGCCACTTCCAAAGCAACCACGAAGGCGCAATTGTGGATGCCGTGCAAAGTGCGCGCGGGCAGGCGGACTGGATTGTCATCAACGCGGGGGCATACACCCACACCAGCGTGGCGATACGGGACGCGCTTGCCGGTGTGGGCATCCCGTTTACGGAGGTGCACATTTCCAACGTTTATGCGCGCGAGCCGTTCCGCCATCATTCTTATCTGTCGGACAAGGCATCCGGCGTTATCGCGGGGCTGGGAACGTTTGGCTATCATGCCGCGTTGCAGTTTGCCGTCCGGCAGAAAAAGGCAGCCTGAAAACCCATTTGCGGTTTTCAGGCTGCCTTTGTTGCGCACTGCGGTTTCAGATGGCGGCTTTTAGCTGCCTGGCCAGTTCGCCGACGGCGGATGCTTCGCGCCCTGGGTTTGCTTCCATTTCTTTGACGATGCGGCTGCCGACGATAACGGCATCGGCGGCGGCGGCGATTCTTGCCGCGCTGGCGGCATCGCTGATGCCGAAGCCCACGCCGATGGGCAGGCTGATGTGTTTTTTCAGGGCGGCAACTTTGGCGGCAACGGCATCGGTATCCAATTTTGCCGAACCGGTTACGCCTTTGAGCGAAACATAGTACACAAAACCGCGGGCGCGTTTGCCGATGGCGGCGGCGCGCTCTTCGCTGGTGGTGGGGGCGATGAGGAATATCGTGTCCAAGCCGTGCCGTGCGAGCGCGTCTTGCAGCGGGTTGATGTTTTCAACGGGTGCGTCCACTGCCAGCACGCCGTCCGCACCTGCTTGGGCGGCGGCTTGGGCGAAGGGTTCGTAACCCATTTTGTGGATGGGGTTGAGGTAGCCCATCAGCACCACGGGGGTGCGGCTGTCGGTTTCGCGGAAACGGCGCACGGTGTCCAGCACGTCGCGAAGCGTTGTTCCGCCCGCCAAGGCGCGTTCGGCGGCGCGCTGGATGGTGGGGCCGTCTGCCATGGGGTCGGAAAACGGGATGCCCAGTTCCAGTATGTCCGCACCGTTGGCGGCAAGGCTGTGCATGGCGGCGAGTGTGGTGGCGGTGTCGGGGTCGCCTGCGGTGAGGTAGGCAATCAGGGCTTTTTTGCCGTTCAGGGCTTGGAAGGTTTGGGCGATGCGGTTCATGTTGGGTTTTCCGGAAAATAAGCGAAGCGGGGGATTATAGTGGATTTGCCACGGATTAAAATTGCAATGCCGCTGCATGGGCCTGCTGCCTTGTATTATTCTTGTTTAAATCAAATAGGTAGATTGACGGCAAGTGTTTGCCCTATGCAAACCGGTCTTGCGCGAGTCCGTTTGCTGCCAGCCGGTTTGCTATATGATGGCGGCTTTTTCAGGCTGCCTGAAAGGCGGGAATGATGACGGAACAGACGGCGCGTTATCCGCGCGGAAAACTGCTGACGATTGGCGTGGCACTGCTGGTGTTTGCGGCGGCAAAGGTTGCCTCCCTGCTTTGGTGGCAGCAGCAGGAGCAGCCTGAAACGGCTGCACGGGCGCAATGCGCGGCAGACGGCGTGGCGGTTTCGGGCTGCCTGTTTTTGGACGGGGCGCGTTTCAGGCTGCGTTTGGGAGCGGGACACGGTGCGCCGCTGGTGCTGCTGGCGGAAAACGTGCCGCCCGATGTGCGCGAGCTGTCGGCTTCGTTCCGCATGAAGGATATGGACATGGGGCCCAACCGCTTCCGTTTGGCGAAACAGGCGGACGGCTCTTGGCGGGCAGACGGGGTGTATCTGCCTTTTTGCGCTTCGGGGCGGCGCGATTGGATTGTGGAATGGCAGGCGGACGGGCGGCGGTTTCAGGCTGCCTTTGCCACGGAGTAAGGCAGCCTGAAACGGTGCGGGCAATGAATCTGAGGCCTTTGCAAAGGTCTCCATCTTGCCCCTCGGAAACCGGCATCGTGCCGGAACTCGGCCAAAAACAAAAAGCCGCACACCCGTTTTCTGCGGGGTGCGGCTTTCTTTTGCGTTTTTTGTTTCAGGCTGAGACCTTTGCAAAAGGGGCTGTACTAGATTAGCCCTAAATTCCACACCAATCCCGCAAGATTTTTAGCTGCCAGGACGGTGTGCCGAAGTTAAATCGAAATTCGCATTCTTTCAAGAATAGCGGGAAAGATTTGCGGTCGATTCCGTTGTATTTGCGCAAGACGCGTTTTGCCTGATTCCAAAAATTCTCAATGCCGTTGATGTGGTTCTGACGGTCGGCAAATTCCTTGGAATGGTTGATGCGGTGATGGATAAAACCGCTTACGTCCAGCTTGTCATAACTGCTCAGGCTATCCGTGTAAACAATGCTGTCCGGCATGATTTTCTGTTTGATAACAGGCATTAAAGTATCGGACTTGGCATTATCTACGACAACGGTATAGACCCGTCCGTTACGTTTCAGGATGCCGAAGACAACCACTTTTCCTGCCGCACCGCGACCGCGTCTGCCTTTACGCCGTCCGCCGAAATAGCTTTCGTCCAACTCGACAGAGCCCTCGAAAACCTCATCGGCAGCCAAGGCCGGATAATGGCTGATGACCATACGGATTTTACGGTAGAACAGTGCTGCCGAATTGGGATGGATACCCAAAATATCGGCGGCGGAACGGGCGGTAACTTCGAGTACAAAAAAACGGAGCAGTTCTTTCTGTACTTTTTTCTTTAATTTGCAGTGTGTTATCTTCATATTTTGAGGGTAACATATCTGCTAATCTAGTACAGCCCCTTGCAAAAACCCAGATTTAAGTACAGTTCAAAGCAACAGCATCGCAGAACGCGCAGAGAATATTGAAATATTTTCAAGCGTTCGAGAAGCGCGTTGCGAAGAAATGTGCCAAAGATGGGGATTTTGCAAAGGTCTCAGGCTGCCTATTTTCCGTTCCAGGCGCGCAGCGCTTTGCGGCGCACTTCCAACCGCGCTTCGGGGCTGAGCGAGTAATAGTCTTTTGCCATGCCGGGTTCCCAGTCGCCGTAGGTCGGGTTGGGCAGCATGATGAAGCGCGTGCCGAATTTGTTTTTGTTCTGTTCTACGAAGCGGCGGCGTTCGGCGTTGGTTTTGTGATAGGGCTCGTCGCCGAAGTCGTTAAGGTTGTCGCCGATGAAGAGGACGATGTCGTAGCCCTGCGCTTCAATTTGGGCGAAGCGTTCGGATTTGCCGGATTTGCCGGTTTTCAACAGCAGCGATTTTTCGTCCGCGCCTTGAAAGCCGAGTGTTTTCATGTCGTCCAGCGTGCCGGCCAGTTCGCTGTCCTGTTTGCGGTTGGAAACGTAGAACATTTTGCCGCCGTGCGAATTGACGTAGTTGTTAAAGTCCACTGCGCCGGCGGTGGCGGCGGTTTGGCGGGCGTTTACCCAGCGTGTCCAGTCGTCGGGTTTGAACGGGGTGTTGGTTTGGATGCGCCATGCGGCATAGGCGGAGTTGTCCATCATGGTTTCGTCCAAGTCCACCACCACGGCTTTTTTGCGTCCGGCGGGCACTTTGGCGGCATCAAAGGCGGTGCGGGCGGCATTGAAGGCTTGGTGGGCAAGGGCTTGGTATTCGCCGGATTCCTGCATCCAGTTCACGGCCAGCCCTGCCTGCTGTTCCAGTTGGACGGCGGCATCGGAGGATGGCGGGGCGGTTTGTGCGGCGCAGGCGGACAGTAGGGCGGCGGCAAGGGCGGCGGATAGGATTTTGTTCATTGGAAGGCTCCAAAACGGGGTGGGATGGTTTTCAGGCTGCCTGAAACGGGTCGGACACAGCCTGAATGCGGGGTTACACGGCTTCGTTGAGCGCGCGCGGGAACAGGATGGTGTTTTCCAAGCGGATGTGGTCGTCCAAATCTTCGGCAAATTCTTTTAAGTCGGCATAGAGCCGCTGCCAGTTTTGGCAGGCTTCGGCGGGCGGAGTGAAGTTGTGTGCAGCTTCTTTCAAACGCGCAAGGGCGGCTTCGTGTTCTTCGTGCTCTATCATCATTACGCGGATGGGCATTCCTACGTTGCGCCCCATGCCGTTTTTTATCATGGGAAACAGCATCCGTTCTTCTTTCTGCATGTGGCCGGACAGTTCGGCTTCAATTTCCTGCAAAAGCGGTACGATTTCGGCGGGAAAGGTTTCGGCGTGGCGGGCGGCAACTTTTTCTGCCAGTGCGATGGCATCGGCAAGCTGGCGGTGGTGGCCGTTGTGGTAGCGTTCTATTACGTGGTCCACGGTGGCGGGCAGCGCGGCACTCTGCCACAGGGTTAAATCGGTCATGGTCTGCGTCCTTTGCGTTTTTGGTTTTCGGAATCCGTTTCAGGCTGCCTTTGGCTGGGGATGAAGCGGTTTTGTTAAGATTTGTATTTTACGAAACTTTGCAACGCATGGAAAGCGCGGGTGTGTTTCAGGCTGCCTTGCCCCATTCGGCGCGCAGGCGGCTGGCGGTTTGGAAGTATTCGTGCAGGGCGTTTTCGTCTGCGTTGTGCAGCATTTGGTGCAGGGCTTCTATTTGGCGGCGGTTTTCTTCCAAAAGCGGCAGCAGGCTTTGGCGGTTGGCCAGGGCGATGCCGGTCCACATTTCGGGGCTGCTGGCGGCAATGCGGGTGAAGTCGCGAAAACCGCTGCCGGCAAAGGGCAGAGCGTGCGCGCCTTCGGGGGCATCGAGCATTTGGCGGATGTAGGCAAAGGCGAGCAGATGCGGCAGATGGGAGACGGCGGCAAGCAGGCGGTCGTGTTCGGCCGCGTCCATTTCGCTGACTGCCGCGCCGGTTTCGTGCCAGAGGGCGGCGGCGGTTTTCAGGCTGCCTGCGTCTTGGGCTTCGTGCGGGCAGAGGATGAGCCTGCGTCCGGCAAACAGGCTGTGCCGTGCGGCGGCCGCGCCGCTTTGTTCCGCACCTGCGATGGGGTGGGCGGCAACGCAGCGCGGATAGTGCTGCGGCAGATGGCGGCGGAAGGCGGCCAGCGCGTTCTGTTTGGTGCTGCCTGTGTCGCACACGACGGCTTGGGCGGGCAGGCCGGCGGCGAGGTCGGAGCAGATGCCTTCCAGCGCGGATACGGGCGCGGCTATCAGGACGAAATCCGTGCCGTGCAGGGCTTGTGGCGACACGACGGCGTGGACTTGGTCTGCCATGCCGTGCGCGAGGGCGGTGCGGCGGTTGGCGGGGTTGGGGTCTATGGCGCTGATGCGGCAGGCGGGGCGGGCGCGTTTGATGTCCAGTGCGAACGAGCCGCCGATGAGTCCCATGCCGATAATGGTGATGTTGTTTGCGTTCATTTTTGTTTCAGGCTGCCTTGGTTCAGCCGTTCCATGCTTCCAAAAAGGCTTCCCAGTGCGGCTTTTCTTCGGCGATGCCGTATAGGTATTCGCGCATAAGTTCCAGTTCGGCTTCGTATTCTTCGCGGGTGAGCGTGCCGTTCATCAGGCAGAAGCGTTGGTAGACAAGATAGGTGTTGGCGGCATCGGTTTCGCAATAATCGCGGATTTCGCGGATTTTGCCGTCTTGGTATGCCTGCCAGACTTTGCTGCCGTCCATGCCGAGCTTGCCGGCAAAGCCGCACATTTTTGCCAAGTCGTCCAACGGGGCGGCGGCGCGGGCCTGATAGAGCGACAGCAGGTCCATCAGGTCGCAGTGGCGGGTGTGGTAGCGGCTGATGTAGTTGTTGTACCGGAAATCGCGGCTGTCGGCGAAATCGCCTTCGCCCATGTCCCAATAGCGGGGGGCTTGGATGCCGTGTACGAGTGCGCGGTAGTGCAGCACGGGCAAATCAAAACCGCCGCCGTTCCAACTGACGAGGCGGGGTGTGTAACGCGCCACCAGTTTGAAAAATTCGGCAACGGTTTCGGCCTCGGTGCTTTCGGGGCTGCCCAGCGTGCCGATGTGGATTTTGCCGCTCCAACGCAGGCAGCAGGAGATGGCAATGACGCGCTGCAAATGCAGCGGCATGAAGTCGCTGCCGGTTTTGGCGCGCCGTGCCTGGGCGGCAAGTTCCACTGCTTCGGCATCGCTGATGCTGTCGGGCAGCTTTTCCAGCAGGCGGATGGCGGCGGCATCGGGAACGGTTTCTATATCAAAGGCCAGAATCGGGGTCATGTTGATACCTTATCTCGCAAAAACGCGCATTTTGGCATGGGGTGGGCAGCCTGAAAAGTGTTAATTTATTGGAATTCAACCATAATTTTGTTATATTCCGCACTTTTTGTTTTGAGGCAAACTCGTATGACCATGAAATTTCCCGCCCTTGCCGTTGCCGTTCTTGCGCTTGCCGCCTGCGGCGAAACGCCTGCCGCCGGTCAGAAAACCGAAGCACCCGTGCAAACGGCCAGCACTGCCGCATCTCTGCCTTCGCCTGCCGCCGCAGCCGAAGTTGCTGCCGAAACCGCGCAGAAAATCAAGCAGACGCTGGAATCGCGTTATGCTGACCGCAAGCTGAAAGTGGAAGCAGTGGGCGGCACGCCGATGGCGGGGCTGTATGAGGTTTTGGTAAACGGCAGGCAGATAGTCTATACCGATGCTTCGGGCGACTATATGCTGGTGGGCGACCTTATCCGCACGCACGACGGCCAGAGCCTGACCGAGGCGCGCAAAGCGGTGGTGAACGCGGTGGATTTCGGCAAGCTGCCGTTTGAATATGCCATCAAGGAAGTGCGCGGCAACGGCAAGCTGCAAGTTGCCGTGTTCTCCGATCCGGACTGCCCGTTCTGCAAACGTTTGGAACACGAGTTTGCCAAGATGACCGACATCACGATTTACAATTTCATGATGCCGATTCCGCAGCTTCATCCCGATGCGCCGCGCAAAGCCGTGCAGATTATGTGCCAGCCCGACCCGACCGCCGCATGGCTTGCGTGGATGCGCGAAGGTAAGGAGATTCCCCAAATTGCCCAATGCGCCAACCACGTAGACGAAACCACCAAACTCGGCGAAAGTTTCGGCTTCAACGGCACGCCGACCATTGTTTTCCCCAACGGGCAGACACAGGCGGGATACGCACCCATGCCGCAGTTGGAAGAAATCATCAAGGCAAATCAAAAGCAATAGGCAGCCTGAAAACAAAAAAGCACGGCAATTTGGCTGTGCTTTTTTGTTTGGGCGCATTATAGTGGATTAAAATAAAAATGAGACAAGGCGGCGAGCCGCAAGGCGTACAGGTAGTACGTCAAGGCGAGCCAACGCCGTATCATTGCAATTTTAATCCACTATATCTGCGTAGTGCGGGCTGCATCTGGCCGCGAACCGAGCGCTATGCACAATGCGTAGGCAGCACGTGCCGCTTCCCTTATTGAAAATGCGCTCTAACAGAATGGAACGCCCCCTGTTGCATTCTCCTCGCTTTCAGGCTGCCCCAAACGCCGCGAAATTGCCCTGCTGCCGCAAACTGCGCCATAATGCGCGCTTCATATTTTCTTCAACCCACTGCGTTACAGAAAGGGTAACACCATGCAAAACAACATCATCTCTATCCGAACCCAACGCAGCCTGAACGCACAGCGCGTTTCTTAACATCTCTTTGCCTGCTTTCAGGCTGCTTTCCTCAAAACATTCCGCAGAACACTTGTGCCATGCCGTTTCAGGCAGCCTGCACTGTGTCTGACGGTTTACCGTTGCTGAACATTTCCATGACACAGCGTTGCCAGCGCCCTTATGTACTCTCCGTACACGGCGGGCGGCGTCGCCTTGTCTCATGTTTATGTTCACCAACCATATCAAGAAAGCACCCGAACATGGGCAATTTAATCACTATTATCAGAAACTCAAACACTTGGATTGAAGGCAACGCCGTCCAACAACTGGAAGCCACCGCAAAACTGCCGCACATCCGCCGCGCGGCCGGCATGCCCGATTTGCACGCAGGGCGCGGCTATCCAATTGGTGCGGCATTTTTCAGCGTGTCGCATTTCTACCCCGCACTTATCGGCAACGACATCGGCTGCGGCATGGCGTTCTGGCAGACCGACCTGCCGGCACACAAATCCAAAAACACCAAACTAGCCAAACAGTTGGGCAGCATTGACGCGCCGCTGGACGACAGTTGGGACGCGCGGATTAGCGAACTGCTGCCCCAAACCGCACACCGCGCCGCGCTCGGCACCATCGGCGGCGGCAACCATTTTGCCGAATTGCAGGCGGTGGACACCGTTTACGCACCCGAACTGCTGCCCGAACATTTCAACGCCCAGTGCCTGCAACTTTTGGTACACAGCGGCTCGCGCGGCTTGGGACAGACCGTTTTACGCGCCCATGTGGACCGGTTCGGACACGCAGGGCTACCTGAAAACACGCCCGAAGCCGCCGAATATCTGACGCAGCACGCCGCCGCGCTGGATTTTGCCCGCGCCAACCGCCGCCTGATTGCCGAGCGCATGCTGGCGCGTTGGAACGCGGAAGGCGCTTGCCTGCTGGATGTACACCACAATTTCCTGCAAACCGTCCGGCTGGATGGCGAAACCGGCTGGCTGCACCGCAAAGGTGCCACGCCGTCCGACTGCGGACTGGTGCTGATTCCCGGTTCGCGCGGCGATTACAGCTATCTGGTTCGCCCAATGGCGGAAAACGCCGCCCAATCGCTGTTCTCGCTGGCACACGGTGCGGGACGCAAATGGCAGCGCGGCGAATGCAAAGGGCGGCTGTCGCACAAATATTCCGCTGACAGCCTGCGCCAAACCGCATTCGGCAGCGTGGTGGTCTGCGAAGATAAAGCCCTGATTTTTGAAGAAGCCCCGCAGGCCTACAAAAAAATTGACGACATCATCGCCGCCATGCTGGACGCGGGTTTGATTGAACTGGTGGCACGCATGAAGCCCGTGCTGACGTATAAAACGGCAGGCGGCTGCGCCGATTGAGCGTTTCAGGCAGCCTGCAAGGCGGTTTGCACTGGATATTCCGCTTCCCAATTCAAAAGATTCTTTTCAACGGGGAACGGGATACCAATCGCTCTTTTAGGCAGCCTGCACTTCGGCTTCAAGGAAAAAACAGATGAAAATCATCAGTAAATTCAAAGATTATTACGATTATCTGGTCGGCAAATACGGCGAAGACCCGATTCTGGTATTCGACCGCCGTAACAACAGCCTGCTGCCGCAAGGCGTGCAACAAGGTTATCTGCACGCCCTGCCTGCACCGTCCGAACGCTGGGATTTCCCCCTGCCCGCCGTGGCGCATTCCTGCCTGTATGTCGGCAATCAGGCAGTGTATCTGTTCCACACGGGCCAAAAGGTGTACACATCGTTTGATTTGACGGATGTGTGCTACTACTGCACGAAAAGATACCGCCGCTATTGCGTTTTAACGTTTCGCGACGGCATGGAATACTCCCTAGGTTCTTATTATTTCGCGCCTTTCGAAAATTTCCGTGGGTGGCGCCAACACGCTGCCCGTTTGTGTCTGGAAAAGCTCGCAGCGCACGCCGACAACCGCGGCCGGGAATACCAGCAACCCTACCGCACCATCCCCCTGCTGCTGGAATATTACCGCTTTGCCGACCACAAGCAGGATTTGGACGCGCTCAACGCACCCTGTTATGCGGAAAATCCGCAGCTTTCCGCACTCGGTATCTTTATAGATGCAGATTTTGTGTGGCAGAACATTGTTGCCTATCTATCGCAATTAAAAACCGATGCCGAAACCGCGCCGCCGATGGACAATGCCGCAAAAATCGCCAGCAAAGGATTTGACGGCAAAACGTCGTTCCGCCCGAAAATGAAAAATAACGTTTCAGGCAGCCTGCACAATATAAACCACAAGGAAACCCCATGATTTACCTGCAACTCTCCACAGGACAGGCGCCGGCCGAATGCCAATATTTCGCCCGCTTCGCCTTGCGCCAAATGCTGCGCGAAGCCGAAGCGGCGGGGCTGGACGCGGAAATCCTGTCCGAAACGCCGAGCAAACACGGGCTAATGTCCGCCGTCGTTGCCGTTTCAGGCAGCCTGCAAGACAGTTTTGCACAACGCTGGCTCGGCACGCTGCAATGGGTCTGCGCCAGCCCGTTCCGCCCCAACCATGCGCGCAAAAACTGGTTTGTCGCCGTATCGCGCCTGCCCGATCTCCCCACACTGCCCCAAGAGGGCGAAGTGCGCTTTGAAACCTGCCGCGCGGGTGGCAAAGGCGGGCAGCACGTCAATAAAACCGAAAGCGCGGTGCGCGCCGTGCACACGGCCACGGGCGTATCCGTGCGCGTGGAAAGCGAACGCAGCCAGCATGCCAACAAAAAACGCGCGCTGGAACTCTTGGCGGTGAAACTCACCGCACAGCACGCGGAACGGCTGGACCAACACGCCGCAGACGCTCACGCGCAGCTTTACCAACTGGAACGCGGCAACGCGGTGCGCGTGTTTCGCGGTAAGACGTTTGCGGAATAAAGAGTTTATGCAGGGTGGGTACTTGTTCCACGCGTTTTCAGGCTGCCTTAGATAGAACGCGTGGGCAGCAAGTGCCCACCCAACAAACATAATCTATTCCATGTGCCTTGACCATAGCGCGTCAAGGCAAGCCAACGCGGCAATATTGCAATTTTAAATTTGCCATAACAAAAGAGTGCAGGCTGCTTTTCGGGTTTTAAAACCTTCAAAAGCAGCCTGCACTTTCTTTATCAGCCGTATCAGCCGTTCAGCTTCACCGAATGCTCGCGCGTTTCGTGGAACACGATGTCCGGCCAGCGTTCCTGCGTGAGTCCCAAATTCACGCGGTTGGGGGCGAGATACGCCAGATTGCCGCCTGCGTCGATGGCGAGATTGCCTGCATTGGCTCTTTCAAACTCCGCCAGCTTTTTCTTGTCGTCGCACGATACCCAGCGCGCCGACCAGATGGATGCGCTATCGAACACGGCTTCCACGCCGTATTCGTTGGCGAGCCGCGAGGTAACGACTTCAAACTGCAACACGCCGACCGCGCCCAAAATCAAATCTGCGCCGCTCATCGGTTTGAAAACCTGTA
>CAUQSD010000019.1:0-32717 GCA_963520685.1 uncultured Kingella sp.
GCGATGCTGTTGCTTTGAACTGTGCTCAAATCTGGGGTTTTGCAAAGGTCTCAAACCGGTGTTGCGGGTATCGGATTCCGTGTAGGACTGATGCGTGTGGTAGGCGGGGTATTTGTTCCCGCGCGTTCGCGCTATCAAGGCAGCCTGAAAACGGATTGGGGTTTTCAGGCTGCCTTATATATTCGCCCCGATGGGGCAAAATCCTGACAAGTATCTTTGAGATAAACTCATGATCTGTTTGTAAGGCTGGTTTAGCCCCAAAAATCAAGGGGCATTAAAGTATATCTGAACAAGCCCCTTGTGTAACCAAGGGGCTTTAATTATGTCTAAAAGTATCAATCAGGCACAAGAGAGTGGTTTACATATTGATTTTTCAGCAGACAAAGTTACTTTTTACAGATTCGGAAAAGAAGTAGTAACTGTAAAACTGCAAAAAACATTAAATGATTTATCAGATGACGAAGAATTAAGTAAATCAGTAGATTATTTTTTAAAAACAGGCATTTTTGATTATAAAGGCATAACAATCTTATGAATCAAGGTCATAAAAGACAGAGCCAAACAAGGGCGCAAGCCGACGGCGCAGGCAGACAGCGCGCCAGCGCGGCTGCCTGCGGCGGTGGCGAAAGCCCCCCCTAGGCTAAAAGGGGGGGAGCGGATAAAACCCCAAGTAAACTAAACGGGGGAGCAGAAAACAGTAGGGATTATTTTAAAGAAGGTCAAATTCAGTAGCATCATGGAATTAAATTTTCAGAATTACAATTATTTCAATCATGCTGTAACTGTTGGCGGTAAGGTTATTGAAATCCCTTTGCGTAAAGGCATTAAGGATTCGGCTTTTATTGATGCGCTTACGTTTACGATTAAGAAGGAAACTATAGATATCGTAAAAGGTATCTGTTTGGACGATAGTCAATATATCGCGGCATATAGCGAAATCCTTATAGATATTTTCGGGTTCGGGGTAACGGAACATTTAGGCAAGGGGCGTTATTTTTATAAGGCGTTTTATCGTTTGGGAGACGAAAAAGCAGAATACGGCACGCTGCATATAGGCGGGCAGCGTGAAACCGTTTTAGTGGAATTGACGGGTACGGGCTGTCAAGCGGCAAAAGCAGGGTGGGAACAGCGGCTTTATGATTTCTTAAGTCAGGCGGTTCGTCCACAAATCACACGGATAGACTGCGCACATGATTTTTTTAACGGGGAGTACACGCCCGAACAGGCACTTATCGATCATAACAACGGCTTATTCAACCGATCCAACTGTAAACCTAAGTCCGAGTTACGGGGTACGGCATGGCGCGAAGAAGACTATTCGGGCAAAACTTTTTATGTCGGACGGCGCGGTAGTTCCAAGTTGACACGTGTTTACGAGAAAGGCAGGCAGTTAGGCGATAAAGACAGCCCTTGGGTAAGGTTTGAGGTTGAGTTTAGAAACAAGGATTGCGTTATCCCATTAGAGATACTGACTGCACCGGGCGAGTATCTTACTGGTGCTTATCCAGTCGGTGAGAAGCTGTTTGGCAGTCCTGCTATATCTATACGTGCCTCAGAAGAAAAGGTAAACATCCATTTTGACAGCAAGCTTGGCCATGCTAAAAACCAAGTCGGGCGGATGGTACGTTTACTGAAAGATGCAGGCTGGAGCAGTGATGAAATTGTAGAAGCCTTAATTGCCGATGAAGGCAAGTATCCTAAGGGTTTGAATCCTGAAGAATATGACTGCACCAAATCTCAAGCCGTTTATATAACGCAAGGTGATGAAATACCTGAAGATTTACAACCTGACGAACTGGATGAAGCAGTTGGTATCAGTGAAGCAGTTAGGATTTTTAATGAAACCGTGCCTGATGAAGAGAAAACAGAGCATCAAAAGCAATTGGTTTTTGAAGTTTCGGACGATATTAAACGTTATCTTGAAGTGTGGAAGCAGCAGGAATATTTCGTTTCGGTGGGCAAACTAACTATGGCGGAGCGAATTAAACAGGAGCAAGACCAGTATCTTGATTACCTCTATATGAAGTACGGTACACTTTTCCCAACCAACCGACATAAACGATAAAGGATTTATTATGTCATTGAATTTTAATGCTCAGGTAGAGCTTACTTATCAACGTAAAATTGTAATGGGCGTCACCAAGTTTAAGGGTGAAATCGAAGGTAATGTAATTGATAGCTGTTCTGTCTTGATTGCCGCGCCTTTAAGTGATACTTCCGGCAATGCCAAAGGTTTCGGGGTGGCAAAAGTTCCTTTCGGGCAATCTGACAACTTTAACCGTTTTGCAGGCGCGCAGTTCCCCTGTGAAATGGATTTGGCGTTTCAAACGGAGACCAACGCATCGGGGCGGCAGCGTGAAGTATTGAAGGATATAAAACTTGTTTCCGGAGCGAAAGGGTAAATTGATGCAGGCTTTCTACATCGTTCAGGATTTAGAAACATTTGAGTTTCTTTTTCCGTCTTCTGACGGCGGTGTAGGACAAACGTCCTACATCAAAAAGGCAGGACATTTTGAAGAGTTTGAGGACGCATTGTCGGCGGGTGAGGATTTAGGTGTGCCGTTTGCAGTCTTCCGTTTCTACCTGTCCGAATCAATTAAGGCAGCCTGAAGATTAAATTATGACACGGGATGAAATAGATGCTGAAATTCAGCGATATGCAGATGCTATAAATGAAGCATGGGTCGTCATTAATAATGAAGATTTATATCATAATCATCTTGTAGAGTCAGCAAGAAATGTCGTTAATTATGCTTCAAGAAGGATTTCAGAGTTATCAGAAATGCTTGGTGACGATGAAATTGAAGAATATGAGCGGGATGCTTTTATTGTTGATGCTTTTGAAGAGGAACAAGATGAGCTGGATTATGCAGCAGATTTAGAAGATTATGATTTGTATTGATTTTATAAATCAGATTCTTAAATCAATAGCAATATGGATTATTAGTATTTTAGTGCGTTCGGGCGGCGCGCGCTAATTTTGCCCTATCAGCCGCCCATTTTTATCAATTTTTTATAGGAAGTTCATCATGAACAAATTATCCAAAAAAACCGCACTCGTTCTTGCGTCTGCAGGTTTACTCTCATCCAATGCCTTTGCAGGCGAGTTGCTTCAAGCCGCACAGACTGCAACTACAGATTTCAAAGCCGATTTGACAGCCGCAGGAGGCTTGGTTATCGGTATCGCACTGATTTCTGTGGGTGTGGGTTTGATGATCCGCATGTTCCGTAAGGCGTAAAGTGTAAAAGCAAAGGAGTAACCATGGGATACCGCGTAGGAGGTCAATGCTTCGCAAATTTTGAGGAAGCGTCCGATTATCGGATGAGCATGGTTACTCCCACTATTATTAATGACGGCAGTCTAAAAATGCCGGTACGAAAATCAGACGGCTGGTATTACGAAAACATTAAAGTACAACTAACCTATCCAACTTGTGATCCAGTATCACCTTTTGAAGATGGCGTTAAATTAGGACTATTAATAATGACTATGTTTGTTTTAGTTTTTGGTGTAAAAACAATGATTAAGATGTTTGAAATGGCAGGCGCGTCAAAGGATTAAGAATGGAAACAAACAAACCCAAAGGCGGTAATGGTCTGTCCGCAGTAGTCAAAACCGAAATTTCAGAGATGAAGAAGGATTTAAACCTATCAGGCGAATTAGTTTTAGGAATTACCCTTATTATAATATTTGTATATTTAATAATTAATATTTTTAAGAATTTAAATGATAAAGATAAAGTTGAAAAAGAATATGAAGAAGAAAATTTAGAAGAAGACACATTAGAAATAGAAAAAAATCTACCTAATCAGGAATTAGAAGAATTTAAAAAACCATTAGAAGAAGTACAGGCAGAAGTAGATGAAATACTTTCACGAATGGTAGAGATTACTTCAAAATTGGAAGCGACAGAAAATGAACAGGAAAAAGAGAAGCTAAATAAAGAGTTTCAGGAGTTAATGGAAAAATTATCAGAGATAGAAGCACAAAATCCTGAATGGGTGGCAGCCGATCAACGCAGGCGCATGGAAGAAGAAAATGTATAACTACGATGTGTTAATTTTCATACTAGGGATAGTATTTACGATACCTTTTTGGATATTATTTATAAAATAAACAAGGATTAAGAAATGAAGAAAATATTTTTATTCGTGATGATTTTAATGTCTCTTTATGCTAATGCAGGAGAAAATAATAGTGGTAATAATGATGTTTTAGATCAGGATTTGAATGATGTTAGTGTTACTCCATGTACTAAAGAACCTGATGGTTTGAAAAAAAATTTTAAAGGTAGAAAGTATTATTGTTATAAGGGCAATATGATTGAAGAGGGAGCTGATTTAAGTAAGTTGAAAGAGTGTGGTCCTAATGATAAATATTGCGGAAGTGTAGTTTTAAAAAAAGAGAAAACACAGGAAGATTATGAAAAAGAAGGTTATGTTTTTTATGATTTAGGAAAGCCGAAAGATATTGGTAGGAAAGAAGAACCTAAAAGTTCAAATGGCAATAATAATTCTCAAGGAAATTCTAATTCGTCAAATAATGGTACGCAAGCCTCCAATAAACCCGCCGAACCTAACAAGCCACAGCAACCTACTCCACAACCTACCCCGCAACCCACCCCACAACCTACCCCCAATCCCCAGCCCGCTCCAGTCCCAACACCTAAAATTCCCAATGTGCCTAAAATCCCATCTGAGGAGTGGATAAACAAATGGCGGGATCATTGGATTGAGGTTTTTGACAGTTTTTCTAAAAAAATTGAAAACGAAAGAAAAATTCTGGCTATAAAGATACAAGACTGTAGGTCTATTTATACTGCCGGAACGAAGCAATCATCTGATTGCGTTGATAGGATGTTACAATCTTATAAAAAAACCATAGAAGAGATTAAAGAGAAAATTGAGCGGGCAAGATCCGATATGCAGAAAGAAGCCGCCGAATTATCAAAATCTGTTAAGAACGTTAATAAAAATGTCCCATATCCAAATACCGGGGGAGATAATACAAATAGTGAAACAAGTCAAAATGGAAATGGGAATAATAATGTAAACCTAAACGGAGACAATAATTCAGGCTCTGGAGACACTACTAATAATTTTGGTGGTGATACCAATGTTACGAATAATAATGTTACCGTTAATAATAATACCTCAAAAACTGTGGTTAATAAGGGTGATGGTGGCGGCGGTAATCAAGTAGGTATTGATAAAGGAAATGGTGATGGTAACGGCAAAAAGGGGAACTGTGAAGGTGATAAAGGTACGGTTGGATGTGCCCAGTTAGGCAGCGAAAAGGACTATCCCAAAGACGGATCAATCAGCATAGGTAAAAGCGATTTTGGATTACCATCTTTTTCTCGCTCGAATAACTTTGTTGAACAGGGCTCTTGCCCAGCACCGAAATCAATTACTTTAATGGGTACGGTTCAAGTGGTTGATTATTCCCAGTTATGTAGTGGGGCTTTAAAATTAAGACCTATTATTATCGCATGTGCAATATTTATAGCATTTGGAATCGTACGTTCAGCGATTATTTCTAAAACCTAAGGGATTTTAAAATGCCGGTATTTATCAGACTATTAGGCGGATTGCTCACGACGTTTGTCGGGCAGATATTCGCCGCGCTCGGTTTATCGGTAGTGAGTTACGGTGGTGCGAAGCTGTTGCAAAATCAGTTTGTAAACTATATTTCGGGCAGCCTGAACAGTATTCCTCCAGAAATCTTACAGATTTTTTATCTGGCAGGCGGTGGCGTAGCTTTGAACTGGATATTCGGTGCAACCTCTTTTGCGTTAAGTCTTTCAGCAGTCTCAAAGCTTGGCAGTATCTTTAAAGCCAAGTAAGGAAACTTAAAAGTGATAAGCTTGATTACAGGTCTTCCAGGTTCAGGTAAAACAAGCCTGATGGTGCATATGTTGATGACCCGTCCAGATTTACAGAATCGTCCTTTATATGTAGATGGGATACCTGAATTAAAAATACCGCATATGCCTATACCCGACGGCGAAGATATGACCACATGGCATAACTGGGCTCCCACAGGAGCGGTATTGGTTATAGACGAGGCACAGCGGATATTCCGTCCCCGCCCTGCCGGAGCGAAAGTACCCGATTTTGTGCAGGAGTTGGAAACTCACCGTCATAAAGGCATAGATATTTTTATCCTGACCCAATCTCCGCGCTTGATTGATGTCAATGTCCGTGCATTGGTTGGAGAACATAGAAATATCAGTAGAACCATGCTCGGTTTGAAACGTGTCAGTTATTGGCAGAAATGTGCTAATCCTGAAAGCAGGAACGACGTTGCAGAAGCTAAGAACAGCATTTTTACCATGAAAAAAGATGCATTCGGCATGTATAAAAGTGCCGAAGAGCATACCAAACTTAAAGGCGCGTTATCATCTTGGGTGTGGTTTATGCCGGTGCTTCTATTTGCTTTGGTTTACGTTGGAATGGGTCTTAAACAGAGTTATGAAGCGAAAATACAGCCTGAAAGCGCACAGCAGCAAACGGCAAAGACACCGCAAAGCGTGGATGAGCCGCAAGGCACGGTAGGGGGGAGCTCAAAGCATGAGAGCAACAGAGATATAGGGATGGGAGAGGCATCCGAACAGATAAAACCCTTGGCCGCATCGGACTTTGAGCCTTCCATAGAGGGCCAACCTTGGACGGCCGCTATTTATAACGGACTCAATCGCAACGTACAAACCATGCCCTATCCTGCCGGATGTGTTAAATCTGCGGATAAATGTACGTGCTATACAGACCAGGCAACCCCGATAAGAGAGATCAAAAAAGACGTATGTATAGACTACGCCGAAAACGGAATCTATAACCCTTATATCAATTCGGAGTACGCGCAAAATACAGTTATGCCTAGAGAGGTTGAGCAGCCTCAAACTAAGGTTTTACAACTTGGGCAATAGATAGGCAAGTAGATTTTATTCCAGCTTAAATGTAAAAGATGTTGTAAATCGCGTTGTTGCAGGTTTACCGTTTATTTCTTTGGGTGCATATAAAGCATTTTTTGCTGCATTTATTGCTGCTTTATCCAAAATTTCCGAACCGCTGGATTGGATAATGATAACGTCTTTAACTACCGCGTCAGCATCAACAATAACGGCAAGCTTTACAGTTCCTTCCTCTTCATTTTGTAGCGATTCGGGTGGATATTTAGGATTGGGTATTGTTATATAGCCACCTTCTTTTATTTCAGGTTCTTTTTGCGTTTCGGTTTTTTCTTTGAATACTACGTATTCTTTATTTACATCTTTTTTATTAACATTATGAGCTATATATGCCAATAATCCGCAGATTATGGATAGCAAAAAGATGATGATATTTTGTTTCATAGGTTTTCTTTCAGATAGGAGTTATAGAATAGAAGATATACAATTAACGGTACATGAAATGTGCCGTTAATTGTATATCCGCCAACCGCAGGGCGGCAGTGAAACTATAACGGTAAGGTAATTAATGTTACAATTAAGAGCCGTATAACGCCCGCGAATCGCTGCCTTGGCAACAAGCCATCGCAAAAGATTGGTGCATACGGCTTTTTTATTTTTGTTGAAACATAACAGTATCATGGGCAATCAGCCCTTATCGTAAGGTTTGTACATAATGACGACAATTTACTTGGGCTTAGATATCGGTAAAGACAATATTGATGCTGTAACTGCTCAAACACCGCACATTACCGTCTCCAATGACGAAGCTGGCTATCGGAAACTGTTGGATTATCTGCAAATTCACCAATTGGATTTAACCCGTATCCATGCCTGCTGCGAATCCACCAATATCTATTATCTCGGCATTGCCGCCTATCTTTACCGGCACAATATTAAAATCAGCGTCATAAACCCTACCGCCATTAAAGCCTATGCCAAGATGCAGCTTAGGCGGGTTAAAACGGATAAGCAGGATGCCAAGATGATAGCCGATTATTGTCGTAAAGAGCAGCCCGCAGCATGGCAGCCTGAAAGCGATATTAAAAGGCAGCTTAAAAACCTGCACCGCCGCATAGAGCAACTTAATGAAATCCATATCCAAGAGCAAAACCGCTTACAGGTTGCCGACGACTGTACCAAAGAATCCATAGAGTACCTGATAGCAACCCTGCAAACGCAAATCGCCGGCTGCCGTAAACAGATGCAGGACATTATAGACAAATCGGCGGATTTAAAGCGCAAGCAGAAAAACCTTGAAACCATACCCGGTATCGGCCGAACTACCGCTCAAATACTGTTGTCGGTCTTAATCGATTTGGAGCGGTTTGAAACCTCCAAGCACCTTATCAGCTATTTGGGCTTAAGCCCTATTATCCGTGATAGCGGCAAGTACAAGGGCTTGCAGCGTGTATCCAAAATGGGTAGCCGTTCGGTACGCAAAAGTCTGTATATGCCCGCAAGGACAGCCTGCACCCGCTCCAAGCTTTGGCGTGCGTGGTTTGACTACCAAATCGGACGTGGCAAACACCCTAAGCAGGTTTACGTTATGATGATGTGCAAAATCCTACGCTATGCCTATGCCTGTCTGAAAACGGACAAGCCTTTTGATGCTTCGCTTCATAAGAAACCAAATAGTTAAGTTTTGTAAATTCATTGACAAAAATTACAGTATCTTTTGGGTTTACAGCGCGCGGTCAAAATACAGATTGACGCTGCTTGCCGCTGCCATGTTGCGCAGATAGGTTTCCACGTTCTGCGGATAGGCGAGGGACTGGACCATACTGAGGTTGCGCAGCAGCGGGAAGACGATGATGTCTTCCATACTCAGGTTTTGGCCGTTGAGACAGCTGCTGCCTGCCGTCAGGCGGGAGAGTTCCTGCAAATCGGCCTCGGCGCGGGCAAGGTATTCGGGGGTTTCGGCAAGCATTTGGGCAAATGTTTTGCCGCTGAATGCTTCTTTTTTGGCGGTGAAATAGTCTATTGCGGACTGGGTGGCAAATTCGGGCAGGCCGAGGCGGATGCTGCGGGGATAGAGCAGGTTGGTGATGTAGCCGCTGACGCGGTCGTACCATGCTTGGATTTCGGGGCGGATTTGGGGGGCGATGGCTTCGCCGCCGTTGCATTGGGCCAGATAGTGCACGATGTCTAGGCTCTCGCCCATGAAGCTGCCGTCCGGTTTTTCCAGAATGGGGACTTGTTTTGCACCAATCATACGGATGGGGGTTGCTTCGTCGTCATTGGCAAGGTAGGCGGTGGCAACGGGCAGCTTGCGCAGGCCGATAACGATGCGGGGGCGTACGCAGAAGGGGCAGTGGTCGTATATATAGAGTTTCATGGGGTTTCCTTTCTGGGATGATGTTCAGGCTGCCTGTCTTGGGATGGGGCAGCCTGAAAAGGGTTTAGCGGGCGGGAACGGTTCCCAGCCGTTGTTTGAGCGAAGTTTTCGGTTCACCTAGGATATTGGCGTAGTACACGGAGTTTGCCAGCACTTTTTTTACATAGTCGCGGGTTTCGTTGAAGGGGATGGTTTCGGCATATATCGCGCCTTCCATGGGCTGCCCCTGCCATTTGCGGGCGCGGCCGGGGCCGGCGTTGTAGCCTGCGGTGGCGAGTACTTCGCTGCCTTGCAGGTTGTTGCGTGCGTCTGCCAGATACCATGTGCCCATGCGGATGTTGCCCTCTGTGGTGTATAGGTCGTTGCTGTCCATGCCGGTTTTGCGGGCTATCAGGGCTGCGGTGGCGGGCATCACCTGCATCAGGCCTTGTGCGCCTGCGCCTGATTTCGCGCCCATCACGAAGCGGCTTTCTTGGCGTATCAGTCCGTAAACCCATGCGGGGTCAATGCCTGCCTGACGGCTGTATTGCGTAACCGAATCGCGGTAGGGGGTGGGATAGCGCAGGTTGAAATCGAGCAGGTTGTGGGTTTTGTCTGCGCTGTAAATAGACATTTCGTAGAACTGGTGGTTGGCGGCGAGCTTGGATGCGGCAAGCAGCGTGCCTTCGTTCATGCCGCGTGTGGCGTAACGCCATTCGGCCTGAGCCTGCCGGCGCATTTTCCAATCGCCGCCCTGCCGGCTGGTGTGGAACAGATCCAGCGCACGGGCGATTGCGCCGTCTTTTGCCAGCCGGCTGATGTGGGCATCGGCTGCGGCGGGGGCGTTGCTGCGGGTGCTGGCGCGCTGCCCCATTTCTTCGGTTGCCAGAATGGCGTAGAAATTGCGTCCGCTGGCGGCGGCTTTCTGATAAAGCGCGCGGGCTTCGTTCTGCTGCCCCTGTGCGGCGAGGCTGCGTCCCAGCCAGTATTGCCATGCGGGGTCGTTTTGCAGCTTGGGCGGCATGGAGCGGATGATGCCTACCAGCTCTGTCCAGTTCTGCTGGCGCAGTGCGGCGCGGGCAAACCATTCAAACTGGTCGGGGGTGAGCTGGCTGCGTTCGGCATTGCGGTAATACGCCAGTGCACCGCCCATGTTTTGGTTTTTGGCGTGTGCCAGTCCCAAAACGCCCCATGCGAAGCCTGCCTGCTC
The DNA here is from genome assembly GCA_963520685.1 of uncultured Kingella sp. Classification (GTDB taxonomy): domain Bacteria; phylum Pseudomonadota; class Gammaproteobacteria; order Burkholderiales; family Neisseriaceae; genus Kingella_B. Next base: position 10,478 of record CAUQSD010000019.1, read on the forward strand.
GTTGTTCAGGCTGCCTGAAATCTGTTGCAGGCGGGCGGCGGCGGCATCGGGTGTTTTTTGTGCGGCGGGACTGATGACGTTTGACAGCATATTTTCCTGTGCGCCATAACCTGATGCGGCATCCAGCGGGCTGCCGAGCGCGGCGGCCAGTGCGCCTGCATCGGTGGTTTGTCCGCTGCTGATAAGCCCGCGTACGCGCCGCCATGCGCGGCTTGGGTTGAGCTGGGTGGCGCGGGCTTGCAGCAGTGTGTTGCAGCCTGCGGGCAGTTTGCCCGTTTCTTCTGTTAGGCCGCCGATAAATTCGGCATCGTTTTCAATGCCGAACAAATGGGCATAGCAGCGGGTTTCCTGACTGCGCCCGTCTGCATCCAACAGTGCGTATTGCTGGGCGAACAGTGCATTCTGCCCGCGCCGGCCCAGGCTTTTGAGCCATTCGTTGCGCACGCTCTCACCCATTGCGCTGCTGCTTTGGCGGGCGAGAAACTGGGCAGGGGTGTTGTCGTCGCCGCTTTTTGCCGCTGCCAACACGCTGTCCAGCATGCTGAAATCGGCCATCGTCTGCTGCGCGGCCTGATAGGGGCGTTCGTGCGGGTGGCTGAATGCAGCATCGGGGTCGGCGGAAACGGGCGCGAGCGGCTGCTCTGCGGGCTTGTGTCGGGTGTGTTCGGATGCGCACGCTGCCAGCAGGGCGATGAAAAGCCCGCCCAAACTGTTGGCAATGGCGCGCAGGAGAGTCATCAGAAGTTCCATATGTAAATCTTTAATCTTTATCGGTTAATAAAATCGGCAAGGGGGGCGAATCATATCAGTTTTTGGGGTTTCAGGCTGCCTGAAAGGGGCGGGGCAGCCTGAAAAAAGCAGCCCCTTTTGTTCGGGTTGTTCGGGCTGCTTTTGTGTGCGGCGATTCCGTTTTCAGCCGCCTGCGCGTTCATTGTTCAAATATTTTGTCCAGCAGGGCTTCAATTTCGGTGCGCACGGTGTTTTTGCTGCGGCTGCTGTCCACCACGGCATAGCGTTCGGGCGAGGCGGCGGCGCGGGCGAGATAGGTTTGGCGGACGCGGCGGAAAAAGTCGGCCTGTTCGCGCTCAAAGCGGTCTTTTTCACGGCCGCTTGCGATGCGTTCCAGCGAAACTTCCAGCGGCACATCCAAAAGGATGGTGAAATCGGGTTTCAGGCTGCCCTGCACCCAGCTTTCCAGCGCGGCAATCCTGTCTTCCGCCAGCCCGCGCCCGCCGCCCTGATAGGCGAAGGTGGCATCGGTGAAGCGGTCGCTCACCACGTTTTCGCTGCGCAGGAGGGCAGGGCGGATGACATCGTGCAGGTGCTGGCTGCGGGCGGCGAACATCAGCAGCGTTTCGGCTTCCAGCGATATTTGTGTTTCGGGGGCGAGCAGCAGGGCGCGAAGCTGTTCGCCCAAAGGCGTGCCGCCCGGTTCGCGGGTGAACAGGGCTTGTTTTCCGTGCGCGGCGAACCATTCGCGCACCACGTTGAGCTGGGTGGTTTTGCCTGCGCCGTCTATGCCGTCCAAAACGATGAATTTTGCTGCCATTGCTGTGTCTCCGTGTAAAATTTCGTCGGGTTTTGCAAGCATATTGAGACCTTTGCAAAACCTCAAATTTGAGCACGGTTCAAAGCAATAGCATCGCAAAACGCGCAGATAATATTGAGATATTTTCAAGCGTTAGAGAAGCGCATTGCGAAGAAATGGGCCAAAGATGAGGATTTTGCAAAGGTCTCATATTGTATGGTAAAAAAATGGGCAGTGTTATAGAATACGCACGGAAAAAACGCGCATCGCGAGGTGGTGCGTGAGATGAGTTTTCCCCACCCACTCTTTTGAAAGGACATCGCCATGTTCCCCGAATACCGTGATTTGATTAGCAAACTGAAACAGACGGACGCGCATTTCGCACGCGTGTTTGACGAGCATAACGAGCTGGACGACAAAATCAACGGCTTGGAAAACAATCCTGTTACCAGCGCAACGGCAGATGCCGAAGTGCAGGCACTGAAACACAAAAAACTGGCTTTGAAAGACGAGCTTTACCGCCTGCTTAAAGAAGCCGAAGCCAAGCTGTAAACAGACATAACGAAAGCCGCTGTCTCCTCCGACGGGACGGCGGCTTTTATAGTGGATTAACGATACGCGGGGCGGCGGTTGGATGCATTTGTCGGGCGGGCACTGGCTGCCCATGCGTTTCAGGCTGCCTTGGGATACGGAACGCGCGGGCAACCAGTGCCCGCCCTACGAAAAACCGCAAACCCCGTCTCATTTCTATTTTAATCCGCTTAAAAAAACATCATGCAGACACCCCAACCCGCCGCTGCCGCGTTTTTCATTAAAACGGCACACGGCGCGGCACCACAAAAGGAGGCGCACCATGCGCATACTGCTGGTTGAAGACGACGGCATGATTGCCCAAGCCGTTGCCGCAGGGCTGAAACACGCAGGCTATGCCGCCGACCATGCGGCAGACGGCGAAACCGCCGAATCCGCCCTGCGTGCGCAGAATTACGACCTGATGCTGCTGGACTTGGGGCTGCCGAAGAAAGACGGCTTGCAGGTATTGCAGCGCATACGCCAAAGCGGGCAGACCCTGCCCGTGCTGGTGCTGACTGCGCGCGACGATTTGGACAGCCGTCTGGCCGGCTTGGACGGCGGTGCGGACGACTATATCGTGAAACCGTTTGACATGGCGGAGCTGTTGGCACGCATCAGAGCGGTATTGCGCCGCCGCATGGGGCATGCCTCCGCCGTTATCGGCAACGGCCTGATGACGCTTGACCCCGCCAGCCGCCAAGTGCACATCAACGGGCAGCCTGAAAGCATTCCGCTGAGCAGCCGCGAATTTGCCGTGCTGCACGCCCTGCTGGCCCGCGCGGGCGTTATCCATTCCCGCGCCGATTTGGAAGACAAGGTTTATCCGTGGGGCGAGGAAGTGGAAAGCAACGCAATTGATTTTCTCATCCACGCACTGCGCAAGAAGCTTGGCAAAGACAGCATCAAAAACGTGCGCGGCGTGGGCTGGCTGGTGGACAAAGCGGACGGTGCGCCATGATACGGCGCGTGTTTTCCTCGCTCCAATGGCGGCTGGCGGCGGCGTTTTCGCTGGCCGCGCTGGTTCTGTCTCTAGCCGCCGGCGGCGCGGTGTTTTACGACATTTATCACGAAACCCACAAACTGCAAGACGACCTGCTGCGGCAGGTGTCCGCCTATGTGCAGTATTCGGGCAGCCTGAAAAAAGGTGTAAAGAGCAAAAAAGACGCACACATTCTGGTGTTCACCGAACAAAACCCGCCGCATGACGGACAGGCGGCGCAGGTGTTCGCCCGCGCCCAAAAAGGGTTTTACGAATTTGCCGAAGGCAAAAAGCGTTACCGCGCCTATCTGCGCGAAACCGATTCGGGCTGGGTGCTGGTGGCGCAGGAAACCAGATACCGTGAAGATTTGGCGATGCGTGCCGCCCAAAACAGCGCGCTGCCGCTGCTGGTGATGCTGCCGCTGATGCTGGTGCTGACGGTGCTGGTTGTGCACAGAAACATGCGCCCCGTGCGCCGCCTGTCGCAGGAAGTGGAACAGCGGGCCGCACAGGAACTTGCACCGCTGCCCGTGCAGGACGTGCCGTCCGAAATACAGGGTTTCGTGTCCGCCATCAACTGCCTGCTGGTGAAAACAGACGGTTTTGTACGCAGCCAGCAACGGTTTATCGCCGATGCCTCCCACGAACTGCGCACCCCGCTCACCGCGTTGTCGCTGCAAACCGAGCAGTTGCAGCAGATGCCGCTGGACGGCGATGCGCGTGCACAGGTGGCGCTGCTGCGGCAGGGCATTCTGCGCAGCCGGCACCTGATGGAGCAGCTTCTGTCGCTGGCACGCCTGCAAAACGCGCCGCCCGAGCCGCCGCAGGATGTGCCGCTGGACAAAGTGTTCCGCCGCGCCATCGGCGACATTTGGCCGCTGGCGGCGGCAAAATCGCAGGATGTGGGCGACGTTTCAGGCTGCCCCGTTACCGCGCGCGGGCAGGAAGCCGATTTTTACCTGCTCGCCAAAACGCTGCTGGACAATGCCGTGCGCTACACGCCGCCCGAAAGCCGCATAGACATTTCCGCCGAAGAAACCGCATCCGAATGGATTATCCGTGTGGAAGACAACGGACCGGGCATCCCCGAAGCCGAACGCGCACGCGCGGTTGAGCCGTTTTACCGCATACTCGGTACGCAGGAACAAGGGTCGGGACTGGGGCTGGCGATAGCGGCGGAAATCGCCCGACGCTGCGGCGGCAGCCTGAAACTGGCAGACAGCATCCGTTTCCCGCACGGGCTGCTGGCAGAAATCCGCCTGCCCAAACCGGTGTAGACAGAGCCGTTGGAGACGGGGCGCACATTGCCGCTTTGTCGGGCGGGCACTCGCTGCCCACGCGTTCTGCGTCCCGAGGCAGCCTGAAAAAAACCGATGGACATCACAATCCATCGGTTTTTTTCAGGCTGCCTTATTGCGGCCGGTTGCGCGGGTAAAACCGCACGATATTGGTGTTTTCGGGCAGCAGCAGCTTGCGGATTGCATGCGCCTGCACAATTTCCAGCGTGGTTTCGCGCAGGCTGCCTGCCTGCCATGCTTTGTGCGCCGCCTGCCGTGCCGCCGCAGCATCTTCGGGACGCAGTGCCTGCCAAAGCCCCAGCATCTCCGTGTCGCGCCGCCATGCGGCTTCATCCTTATACGACAGCACCAGCTTGGCGGTGTCGGCAACCGGGTCGTAAAAATCGTGTTCCAGCAGCATATCGGCCAAATCGTGCATGTCTGCCAGCGCGGGAGCGGCACAGGCAATGCCGTTTTGGCGCAGAACTTCGCGCAATTCGGGCAGGCTGTCTGCGCCGAAACCGGTGAAAAACAAGAGCCCGTTGTCCTGCAAAGCCTGCGACCAGTTTGCCAGCAGCGCGTGCAAATCCTCCGCCTGCGGCACCAGCAGGTTGCTCCACAGCATTTCCGCTGCGTTTTCAGGCAGCCTTCCGCCCAAAGGCAGGCAGGTTTGCGGAATGCCGCTCTTGGGGGTAAACAGCGCGCGCCAGCCTTTCGGGGCGCGGGCGCGGGCGGCGGCATCCAAAAAATCTCGGCGCGGGTCGTATTCGCCGATAAAGGCAGCTTCGGGATAGCGCGCGGCAAGCAGGCTGCGGCTGGCATCACCGTCTGCACCGTGCAGCAGAATGGTGGCGGGACGGCGGCGCAGCAGCGGCAGGCGGCTGTCGGTTTCGGCGGCGGTGTGGCGGAATATCTGCCAAACATCGGCATTCATGTGCGTCTCGGGCGGTGGTTGGGGGCGCGTATTTTATAGTGGATTAAAATCGCCATGCTACTGCGCCGGCCCGCCGCTTCGTGTCGTGTTTGTTTTAATCCGCCATAACGGCAAAAGGCTTTTGCCGATGCGGCTTTTCCCTGTTTCAGGCTGCCTGAAACGGGGGGCTTGGGTTAAAATGCGCGCTTTTTTCCACATCCCAAACCTTACCGAAAAAGGAATCCCCATGTCCGTATCCGTTGTTACCGTCATCGGCAAAGACCGCATCGGCATCGTCCGCGACGTATCCGCCCTGCTTGCCGACAACCGCCTGAACATCCTCAACATCAGCCAGCAGTTGATGGACAGCTATTTCACCATGATTATCCTGATTGATTCCGCGCAATGCCCCAAATCCCGACAGGAAATTCTGGATTTGCTTGCTGTGGAAGGCCAGCGGCTTGCGTTGGACATCCGCATGCAGGACGAAGAACTGTTCAAAGCCATGCACAGGATTTAAAGGCCGTTTGAAAACGGCTTTATCCGCTTCAAGCAATATGAACGCCCGCAAATTTTTCATTACCGGAACCGCCCAAACCTTCAGCCTTGCCCTAAATTTCGCCCTATGGTTGGCCATTTTTATGGCGTTGGCCTGGGGTATACGCCACCGACCGGCGCAGCCGTATGCCGAAGGCGACGAAATCAGCCCGCTGTTTGCCGTGGCCGTCCGCAACGCGCAGGGCGAAATCCAAGCCCGGCCGCTGAACCGCTGGAAAAGCAGCGAAACTTTGGTGCGCGAAGACACCGTGTTGCGCGACCGCGAAGGCATCTACCTGCAACTGACCCGCCTGCCGCCCGACACGTTCGAGCTGTTTTACGCTAGCAACAGATTAGATCCCAATGCTTTTATGACTGCGCGCTACCGAATCACCGCCGACAATAAAGTGATTCCCGTGTCGTTCAAAGTGTGGAGCGTGGGGCACGGATTTTTGGCGCTTTTGCTGTCGTTTCCCGTGTTTTTGCTTGTTAAGCGGCTGGTGTTGCGGCGGCGGTTGGGCAGGGAAAAGCAGCCTGTCTGAAAACCAAAAGGAAATTTTGATGAAAACACATCTGACATGGTTACTGAACCACGCCGCCGTTAAAAAAATGGGCGGCACCAACTATATTGAAATCTGCAAAGGCAGCTATGCGGGTAAATGCTGGCGGAAAGACTCCGTTTATGTTTATTACTCGCTGTGGAAAGATTTTTTCGATACTTTGTCCCGTGAGTGCATACCTGATTATGACTTTTTTGAGTTCACCGATGTTGAGCAAGCCGATAGCCTAATTTTTGCCGAACAATTATTGCGGTTGGCAGATATGCTGCATGCTGTCAGAACGCCTCAGGATTTCGACAAACCCGAATGGTATTCCGAAAAAGTCGGCAATCATTACATTCATATCGGCGAAAACATAGAAACCTTGGTTTGGGAAAACAAAGACAAATATATACAAAATTTTGTCGAAAAATTTGCCCAAAGGATACAAACCGCCGAACACAGCTATCGGGATTTGGCGGCATGGCTGCAACAGAACAGCGCAAACGGCAATGCCATATTGGGCATGTAGCCGATTCAGGCAGCCTGCACCCCAAACCAATCCCAAAAACAACAAGGAAATCCCATGACCCATCCGCTTTCAGGCAGCCTGCTCGGCACGGCGGCGGGCGATGCCTACGGGCTGCCCTACGAAGGGCTTTCCCCGCGCCGTATTGGCAAACTCTTCGTGCCGTGCCGATACGCCCTGATACCCCTGCTGCACGGCGGCATGGTTTCAGATGACACCGAACACGCCGTGATGGCCGCCCAAGCGTGGATAGACGGCGCGGGTGACCCGGAAATCTTCCGCCGCAGCCTGCGCGGCCGTCTGAAATGGTGGTTTGCCCGCCTGCCTGCCGGAATCGGTCTGGCAACGCTGCGAAGCTGCTTGAAAATGTGGCTGGGGCTGGGGCGCACGGGCGTATATTCGGCAGGCAACGGCCCCGCCATGCGCGCACCTGTATTGGGCGTGCTGTGCGATGATTTGGACGAGCTGTGCAGGCTGGTCAAAATCAGCACCGAACTGACCCACACCGACCCGAAAGCCTATCGCGGCGCACTTGCCGTCGCCCTGCTCGCGTGGTACGAAACCCGCCATCCCGACTGGACAACCGAAGCCATCACCGCCGCCATATTGCAGCAAATCGGCGACAACGAATTTTCAAACGGCCTGCAAACCTACGCCCCCGACCCCAAACGCGGCATCACGGGCTATATGTACCACACCGTCCCCGCCGTATTCCAAACATGGCAGGCCTACCGCGACCGCCCGGCTGAAGGCTTGGACAGCCTGATACGCCAAGGCGGCGACACCGACACCACAGCGGCCATCTTCGGCGGCATTGTCGGCGTGCGGCACGGCGAAAACCTGTTTGCCTCCGTATCGGGAACATGGTGCGAGCCCCTGCTCACGCCCGACTTTTTCGCCACTCTGGCCAAACAGGCAGACGAAGCCCGCCAAAGCGGCCGGCCGCAAAAAGCACGGCGTTTCGGCGGCATGGTAACCTTCACCCGCAACCTGATCATGATGGTAATCGTACTCGCGCATGGATTCAGGCGTTTGCTGCCGCCGCCGTATTGATGCAGGCTGCCTAATTTTTAACCTTCCAAAAAAAGAGAAATAGTATGTCTAAAAACAAAATCAGCTTTAACGTTGCCGAAGAAAAATCCGCACGACTGGCGGTTTTGATTGATGCCGATAATGCTTCCGCACAAACAATAGCCGCCATTCTGGAAGAAACGGCCAAATTCGGTGAAGCAATGGCAAAACGCATCTATGGGAACTTTGTCGGCGATAACGGTAAATGGAAAGCCGTCATCAACGAACACGCCATCAAACCCATGCAGCAGTTCGCCTATACAACAGGGAAAAATGCCACAGACGGCTTTATGATTATCGATGCGATGGATTTGCTTTACACAGGCCGCTTTGATGGTTTCTGTCTGGTATCCAGCGACAGCGACTTCACCGCATTGGCCATCCGCCTGAAAGAACAAGGCGTAACCGTTTACGGCTTTGGTAAAAAGCAAACGCCCGAAGCCTTCCGCAACGCGTGCAGCAGATTTATCTATGTGGAAAACCTGTTGCCCGAAATGACAGAAACTGCTGTGGAAACGCCCAATGCGCAAAAAACGCCATCTCAAAAAGCCACCGCAAAAACAGAACCGAAAATTTCAGCCGAACATCCCGAAAATTCCCTGCCCTTGGACATCATACGCAAGGTTTTTGAGCAGTCTGACGACGAGTGGATGGCAATGACTGCATTCGGTTCAACTTGGAAGCGTCTGCAAGTTGATTTCGACCCGCGCAATTACGGCTGTAAAAAATTCACCGACCTAGTCAAAAAATATACCGACATATTTGATTATGAAATGCGGAAAACAGCCGAAGACACACAAGAACGTATGTATGTCAGACTGAAAGTCTAACCCAGTTTTCAGGCAGCCTGAAACCGACAACCAACAGATATAGACAAGGAAACCCCAAAATGTCCCAAATCCATTCCAACGAAATCCTAGAAACCATCCGCATGGTGTCCGACCAAAACTTCGACGTGCGCACCATCACCATCGGCATCGACCTGCATGACTGCATTTCACCGGACATCAATCAATTAAACCAAAACATCTACAACAAAATCACCCGCATCGGCAAAGACTTAGTGCAGACGGCGCAACATTTGTCCGCCAAATATGGCGTACCGATTGTGAACCAGCGTATTTCCGTCACGCCCATCGCCCAAATCGCGGCGGCCACGGGTGCGGACAGCTACGTTTCCATCGCGCAAACGCTGGACAAGGCGGCAAAAGCCATCGGCGTATCGTTTATCGGCGGCTTTTCCGCACTGGTGCAGAAGGGCATGTCGCCTGCCGACCGCGTGCTGATTAACAGCATTCCCGAAGCCATGAAAACCACCGACATCGTGTGCAGCTCCATCAACATCGGCAGCACGCGCGCGGGCATCAACATGGACGCGGTGAAACTGGCCGCCGACACGATAAAACGCACCGCCGACATCACGCCCGAAGGCTTCGGCTGCGCCAAAATCGTCGTGTTCTGCAACGCGGTGGAAGACAACCCCTTTATGGCGGGCGCGTTCCACGGCTCGGGCGAAGCGGACGCGATTATCAACGTGGGCGTGTCCGGCCCCGGCGTGGTGCAGGCTGCCTTAAAAGATTGCGACAGCCAAAACCTGACCGAAATCGCCGAAATCGTGAAGAAAACCGCGTTTAAAATCACGCGCGTGGGCGAACTCATCGGGCAGGAAGCGGCGAAAATGCTGGGCATCCCGTTCGGCATTTTGGATTTGTCGCTCGCGCCCACGCCCGCCGTCGGCGATTCCGTCGCCCGCATTCTGGAAGCCATGGGCCTGACCGTCTGCGGCACGCACGGCACCACCGCCGCACTCGCGCTGTTGAACGACGCGGTGAAAAAAGGCGGCATGATGGCGTCGTCCGCTGTGGGCGGGCTGAGCGGCGCGTTCATCCCCGTGTCGGAAGATGAAGGCATGATTGCGGCGGCGGAAAGCGGCATCCTGACGCTGGACAAGCTGGAAGCCATGACCGCCGTGTGCTCCGTGGGTTTGGACATGGTGGCCGTGCCGGGCGACACCTCCGCCGCCACGATTGCCGGCATCATTGCAGATGAAGCCGCCATCGGCATGATTAACAGCAAAACCACCGCCGTGCGCATCATCCCCGTCACCGGCAAAGGCGTGGGCGAAAGCGTGGATTTCGGCGGCCTCTTGGGCTACGCGCCGATTATGCCGGTGAAGGAAGGCAGCTGCGAAGTGTTCGTGAACCGCGGCGGCCGCATTCCCGCGCCGGTGCAGTCGATGAAGAACTGAGGCACAAATAGCCTGAGACCTTTGCAAAATCCCCAGCTTTGAGCACAGTTCAAAGCAATAGCATCGCAAAACGCGCAGACAATATTGAAATATTTTCAAGCGTTAGAGAAGCGCATTGCGAAGAAATGTGCCAAAGATGGGGATTTTGCAAAGGTCTCAGCCTCCTATATTGGGTAAGGTTCAGGCTGCCTTTCCGATTTTCAGGTAGCATGAAAAGGGCAAAACATGGATTTCAACCAAACCGCAAGGGATACCCTAACGCAAGTCCAGTCCGAGCTGGCGCAAGGCAAAGCCGAAATTTCGTGGGCAGTTTACGAACCGATTGCTAATCTTGACGCTTATCGGAAGTGGATAAAAAAACAATTCGGCTGGCAAGCCTATTTTATGGCAGTAATGAAGGCGTTGCTGCTGGCCTTTATTTTCGTGGCTTTGGGTTTGAATGCTTTGGGAAATATTGGCGGTGTTATCGCGCTGGTTGCAGCGGCTGCCGTCGGGATATGGTTGATGTGGCAAAACGGCAAAGAGCGGGCAAAAGCGGAAAAGATATTAAGTAGGGAATATTTTGAATACCGCATATGCGCGAATTTTAAAAAGCGGTATTTCTTGGCCATTTCCGAGGGCAAAGTAAACAAACGTGTGAAATTCCATGATAAGAGAGACTGGACGCTGCCTGCGTTCAACCTGCCCAAAGATGCCACGCCAAACGAAATCGCCCAACGCGATGCGCTGCACAACACCTTGGTGCAGCAAATGGGTGTGCACTTTGAGGAACATAAAGTATGGTAGCTTGGTTTGCCCGAGTGCAGGCCAATGCGATTTTGTTTATGGGCAGACCATCAGCAGCGGCGAAAACTGGACGGCAGATGAAGCGGCAGCATTGGAAGCGGCGGTAAACCACATCGCGGAAAAGGCATTTCAGGCAGCCTGAAAACCGTAAACCAACCATAACTATTTGATTTTATGTAATTAAGAAACATGCATAGCACACATACCGAACCCACAAACACCCAGCACGAATATTTCTCCGACAATCTGCAATTCCCCACCAAAATCATTATCGCCACCCTGTTTATCGGCGCGTTTTTCGGCTATTTGAACGATACGCTGCTCAATGTCGCGCTCACGCCCATCATGAAAGATTTCGGCGTGGACAAAACCACCGTGCAGTGGCTGACCACGGGTTTTCTGCTGGTGATGGGCGCGTTTACCCCCATCACCGCCAACCTGATTCAATGGTTAGACACCAAAAAAATGTTGCTGCTCACGCAGGCCACCTTCCTGCTGGGCTCGCTGATTTGCGCGTTTGCGCCCGTGTTTCCGCTGCTGATTGCGGGGCGCATGGTGCAGGCGGTGTCGGCCGCGTTCTTCGTCCCGCTGCTGTTCAACGGCATTATGGCGATTTACCCGCCGCAAAAACTCGGCACGGCCATGGGCGTGATTACCATGATGTTCACAGCCGCCCCTGCGTTGGGGCCCACGCTGTCGGGCATTATCATCGACCACACCCACTGGCGTTTCCTGTTCGGCCTCACCATCCCGTTCATGCTGGCCGCCATGCTGCTGACAGGCAAATATCTGAATGTAAATTTAACCACCGTCACGCGCCCGAAAATCGATATTTTGTCGGCCGCATTATCCGTGCTCGGCTTGGGGTTGCTGGTGTATGCGTGCAGCAATTTCGCCAGCCTGCCGCTGGTTGCGTTTATCGCCCTGCTGGCCGTATCGCTGGTGCTGACCGCTTGGTTTGTCCGCCGCCAATTCCACATCGCCACGCCGCTTTTGAACCTGCGCGCGTTCCAATACGCACAATTCCGTTACAGCGTAATGATTTTGGCCATTGCCTCGTTTCTGTTTTTAGGCTTGGAACTGCTCATGCCCATGTACACCCAGCAGGTTTTGCTGCTCACCGGCACGGCCACGGGGCTGATTCTGATGCCGGCCAGCATTGCCCAAGCCATTGTCGCACCGCTGTTCGGCAGGCTACTGGACAAAAAAGGCGGGCGTTTTGTCGTGCTGCCGGCTTCATGCCTGATGGTGGGTGCGCTGGCCATTTTGTGGGCAGTTTTGCGCACGGATACGCAGACTGTTGTGTTATCGGCCATGTTCACTTTGATGGCGGTGTCCGTCTCCGCCGCGATTACCGGCGAAACGCACGGACTGAACGCGCTGCCCAAACGCCTGAATGCGCACGGTGCCGCCATCATCACCACGCTGAACCCGATTGCGGGTGCGGTGGGCGCGGCGTTTTTTGTCGGCACCACCCAAATCGGCGAAAAATTATCCTCCGCCGCCACGCCGCAGCAGGCGATGCTGGACGGCATCCATTGGGCGATGGGCAGCGCGCTGCTGCTGGGCGGGTTGATGGTGTTTTTTGCCACGAAGCTGCGCGCGCATTCGGCAGAATAATATAGTGGATTAAAATAAAAATGAGACAAGGCGGCGAGCCGCAAGGCGTACAGGTAGTACGTCAAGGCGAGCCAACGCCGTATCATTGCAATTTTAATCCACTATAAAAAAGCAGATTCAGGCTGCCTCCTCTCTTGCCGGACATTCCGCCATGATGCCGGCGCAGCAGCATAGCAACTTTAACCAACGATAACCCGCCACATTCCCCATGATAGACCTCCACTGCCACTCCACCGCCTCAGACGGCGCGCTTGCCCCTGCCGAAGTTGCCGCGCTTGCCGCCGCCAACGGCTGCCGCCTGCTCGCACTCACCGACCACGACTGCACAGACGGGCTGAAACAGGCTCGTGCTGCTGCCGAGGCGCACGGCATCCGCTTCATCAGCGGCGTGGAAATTTCAGCCACTTGGCGGGAGCGCACCGTCCACATTGTCGGGCTGGATTTTGACGAAGCAGACGCGCCCTTGCAGACGCTGTTGGCCCAAATCCGCCAAGGACGCACCGAACGCCTGCACCGCATCGCCGAAAAACTCACCCAAAAAGGCATACACGGCGCGGCGGAAGGCGCACTGTCGCTGGCCGCCAATCCCGAAATGGTGTCGCGCACCCACCTTGCCGAATGGCTGGTGCGGCAGGGACACGCCCGCAACCCGCATCAGGCGTTCGCCAAATATCTGGGCGAGGGCAAAGCCGCCGCCGTTGCCCACCGCTGGGCGGATTTTGCCGAAGCCGTCGCCGCCATTAATCGGGCGGGCGGCATCGCCGTACTGGCCCATCCTATGCGCTACAAGTTTTCGGCCACCGCCAGACGCAATCTGCTGCAAGAATTTAAAGACGCGGGCGGGCGGGCATTGGAAGTGAACAGCGGCAACTGCCGCCCCAACGAACGCATAGATTGCGCCCTGCTGGCCGACCGCTTCGGGCTGCTTGCCAGCTCGGGCAGCGACTTTCACCGTATCGGCGGATACAGCGGCGGCGTGTTGGGCATCTCCCCCGAACTGCCGCCCGCCTGCCGCCCCGTGTGGGCGCATTTCAAAGTCCCTTTTCAGGCAGCCTGAAAACCCTTCCGCCAGCCTTTCAGGCTGCCCCAAACCACAGGAAATCCGCAATGGCCAAACTCAAATTCACCAAAATGCACGGCTTGGGCAACGACTTCATGGTTGTGGATGCCGTACGCCAACCCTTCTTCCGTCCGGAAGCCGCCCCCATCGCCCGATGGGCAGACCGCCACACCGGCATAGGCTTCGACCAGCTTCTTGTAGTAGAACCCGCCCGCGGCGCGGAGGCCGATTTCCGTTACCGCATCTTCAATGCCGACGGCGGCGAAGTAGAACAATGCGGCAACGGCGCGCGCTGCTTCGCCCGCTTTGTTGCCGAACAGGGCTTGACCGGCAAACGCGAAATCGCCGTAGAAACCATGCGCGGCATCATCCGCCCCAAGCTGGAAGAGAACGGGCTGGTTACGGTGGACATGGGCGCACCGCGCTTCGCCCCCGAAGACGTGCCGTTTATCCTGCTTGCAGGCGAAACGCCGCAACAGACGCAATACACGCTGACACACGGCAGCCGGCATGCACAGGCGAGCATGGTCGGCATGGGCAACCCGCACGCCGTGATGCGCGTGGACGATGTGCAAACCGCGCCCGTTGCCGAATGGGGCGCGGCATTGCAGCAGCATCCGCGTTTCCCCGAACGCGTGAACGCAGGCTTCATGCAGGTGCTGGACGAACACCACATCAGGCTGCGCGTGTATGAGCGCGGCACGGGCGAAACGCAGGCCTGCGGCACGGGCGCGTGCGCGGCGGCGGTGGCGGGGGTGCGGCTCGGGCTGTTGGCATCGGGGAAACCCGTGCGCGTGTCGCTGCCGGGCGGCGATTTGTCCGTCTGCTGGCAGGAGGGCGGCACGGTGATGATGACGGGACCTGCGGTGCGCGTGTTTGACGGGGAAATCAATTATGCGGACGGGGCAGCCTGAAAACCCATCGCACACAGCCTTTCAGGCTGCCCCGTCAGGCAAGCCTTCCGCCCAACCGCACCAATTAAGGAACCAAAAACCGTGATTTATGCCAATGCGCTCGCTGCGGGCGCGTATTTTATTGTCTTTGCCGCCACCGCCTTCCGCCATGCCCGCTTCCAATGGCTGTGGTTTTCAATCGCCCTGTGGCTCGTTGCCGGCATGTTTTCCGGACAACTGATGCCGGGCGTGCTGGGCATCACCCATTCCGCCAATCTTTATCTTGCCCATTTCTATATCTTTATCGGTAGCGTGTTTTTCTGGCTGAACGACGTTTCCGCCTATCCGCCGCCCGCCGCAGGGCAGCCTGAAAAGGCCGCACCGCGCAAAAAACACAAACCGAAGTGCTGGCAGGGGCAAGCCGGCGGCCTGCTCACCCTGTTTGCGCTGGCATCACTGGTGCAGCACATTGCACTATTGGTTCTGGCAGCGGTGGCGTGGCAGATGCTGCACGTTTCGCTGTTTCCGTACGGCGCGTCCGCCATGCTGGAAATGTATGCCCTGCGTCCGCTGGTGTGGTTGCTGTTTACCGCGTTTTCCATGCTGGTGGCGCGGTTGCACCAAATGTGGCTGGGGCAGCCTGAAAACGTGTTTTCCGCAGACCAGATTTTCGGCGGCATCACGATTGCCCTCATCATGCAGGCGGCGTATTGCTACGAATCGCTGCTGTCCGTATTCATGCGGCATTGATTATGGAACAGGTTTTACAGACGATGCGGCAGGCGCGCGTCATCCTCGCCCCGATGGCCGGCATCACCGACCGCCCGTTCCGCCAGCTTGCCCGCGAATTTGGCGCGGATTGGGCCGCAAGCGAGATGGTTACGGACAACCCGGATTTGCAGCAGACCGGCAAAACCCGCAGCCGCCAAAACCACGAAGGCGAAACCGGCATCATCGTGGTGCAGATTGCCGGCAGCAACCCCGCGCAGCTTGCCGAAGCCGCGCGCCGCAACATCGCCCTGGGCGCACAGGCGATAGACATCAACATGGGCTGCCCCGCCAAAAAAGTGTGCAACGTGCTGGCAGGCAGCGCGCTTTTGCAGAACGAAAAACTGGTTGCCGACATCCTCAACGCCGTTGTGCGCGCCTCGTCCGTGCCCGTTACCCTAAAAACCCGTTTGGGTTGGGACGAAGACAACAAAAACATCCTCCGCATCGCCAAAACCGCCGAAGACGCAGGCATCGCCGCCATCGCCATCCACGGACGCACCCGCGCGCAGATGTACCGCGGGCAGGCGGAATACGGCCTGATTGCCGAAACCAAGCGCGCCGTGTCCCTGCCCGTATGGGCCAACGGCGACATCGACACGCCGCAGAAAGCCGCACAGGTGCTGGCGCAGACCGGCGCGGATGCCGTGATGCTCGGGCGCGGCGCGCAGGGGCAGCCGTGGCTGTTTGCCGATGTGCGCCATTATCTGCGCCACGGCGGGCTCCCGCCGCCCCTGCCGTTTCAGGCTGCCTGCAAAACCATCCTGCGCCATCTGGCCGACATCCACGCGTTTTACGGCGCAACCGCAGGCGCGCGCATCGCCCGCAAACACATCGGCTGGTATCTGCAACGCCTGCCGGATAGCGCGGATTTCCGCCGCCGCATCAACCAAATAAACGAAGCCGCCGCCCAATACGAAGCCTTGGCGCAATATCTGCACACACAGGCGCAGCGGCACGAATACTGGTTTCGCGACTACGGCTGATACGGATAAACAGCCGCCGCACGCAAAAACCGGCGCGGCTGCTTTGGGATGCGGAACGCGTGGGCAGCAGATGCCGCCCCTGCGAAAGATAAAGTTTGTATAGTCGATTAAAATAAAAATGAGACAAGGCGGCGAGCCGCAAGGCGTACAGGTAGTACGTCAAGGCGAGCCAACGCCGTATCATTGCAATTTTAATCGACTATACAAAACAATGCTTTGTTTTTATTGGATACACGCTATAATGCCCGCCGTTTTAGTTTTATTACACCGTTTCCCCGCTTATGGTTCTGACGCTTCTGTTTAGAGAATACTGCTCACTCTGCCACGCCATGCGCGACGCGCTTGCCCCGTTTCAGGCGCAATACGGTTTCACGCTAAAAATCGTGGACGTGGACGAAGACGGGGATTTGACCGCGCGCTACAACGAACTTGTCCCCGTGCTGCTGCACGGAGAGCACGAAATCTGCCACTGGCATCTGGACGAAGCCGCCCTGCGTGCCTTTCTGGATGCCGCTGCCGGATAGTTTTCAGGGGGAGCGGTTTCAGATTTGCGTAGTGTGGGTGTATGCCCACGCGTTTTCAGGCTGCTTTGTAATACCGGACGCGTGGGCAGCGAGTGCCCACCCTACCTTGCCAGAGAATCTGGGCAAAACGTCGGGCAGCCTGAAACACCAATTTGCGTAGGGTGGGTGTATGCCCAAGCGTTTCAGGCTGCCTTCGGATGCGCAACGCGTGGGCAGCGAGTGCCCACCCTACCTTGCCGAAAAAAGTTTCACCGGCAGCCTGAAACCGGCCGTCCCGCTTTCAGGCTGCCCGAGCCGCAATTTTTTGTTCGTCATGAAAGGAGTCTGTCGTATGACAGCAATTACCAACTTCCTATCCGCGCAGCCGCTGTTTGCGCTGTTCGCCACCATCGCGCTGGGTTATGCCGTGGGTGCGGTCAGCGTGAAAGGGCTGTCGCTGGGTGCCGGTGCGGTGCTGTTTGTCGGGCTGGCGATGGGGGCGGTTGCCCCGCAGTCCGCACTGCCCGGCGTGTTCGGCAGCTTCGGGCTGCTGTTGTTTTTATACGGCGTGGGTATTTCCTACGGCGCGCAGTTCTTCCAAGGGCTGACCAGCCCGCTGGGGCTGAAAGCCAATGCCGCTTCGCTTGCCGGCGTGCTGGCTTCGCTGGGGCTGATGTTTCTGGCGATGAAGTTTGTGCCGGGCGTGGAGTTTGCCGAAGCCATCGGTGCGTTTGCGGGTGCGGGCACGAGTACGTCCGCCTTGCAGGCTGCTATGGCGGTTACGGGCGACAAGCTGCCGGCAACGGGTTATTCGGTTGCCTATCCTTTTGGCGTTGCCGTGCCGATTTTGTTGCTGGGGCTGTATAACAACGTCATCAAGCCGAAGTTTGCCCGCCCCGAGCGCGTGTCGCTGCGCGTGGTTGCCGTGCGCGTGGAAAACCCCGAACTGGTGGGGCACACCATGGGCTATGCAAACACGCTGCTGCCCGACGGGGTGAGCCTGAACAGTGCAAACCGCGCGGGCAAAAGCCATGCGGTCGGGCATTTGGGTGGCTTGCAGATTGGCGACATCGTGCTGCTTTCCAGCGTGAGCAGCGAGAAGCTCGACCAGGCCGCGCCGCTTTTGGGCGCACGCTTGGGCGACAAGGTAAACCAGGTGCAGGGCGAACACGAATACCAGCGGTTGTTTGTGTCCAACCCCAACCTGCAAGGCAAAACCATTAACCAGATACGCGAAATGCTGCAACTGAACGTGAGCATCCTGCACGTGCGCCGTGTGGACACGGATATGGCGGTGTCGCAGAACCTGAAACTGGAAATGGGCGACCAGATTGGTGTTTTGGCGCACAGCGAGCAGACGCAGGCGTTGCAGCATTTCTTCGGCGATTCCGTGCGTTCGGGCGGCGAGGTGAGCTATCTGTCTATGGGTGTGGGCGCGGCTTTGGGTCTGGCCGTGGGTTCAATCCCGCTGAGCCTGCCGGGCCTGGGCAAGTTTTCGCTGGGTTTGGCGGGGCTGCTTTTGGTTGCGCTGTATCTGGGTAAGGCGCGCAGCACGTGGCGTTTTGTGTGGAGTATGCCGCTGCCTGCCAGCCGCGTGTTCCGCGAGTTCGGGCTGGCGATATTTTTGGCGCAGGTGGGGATGTCGGCAGGTTCCACGTTTGTGGAAACGGTCTCCAAAAGCGGGCTGACTTATCTGCTTTTGGGCATTGCGCTGGTGTCGGTGCTGACTGTTACCGTGCTGCTGATTACCGTGTATGTGTTCCGCATCCCGTTTGACATGGCGGCGGGCATTGTGTCGGGGGCAACGGGCAATCCGGCTATTTTGGCGTTCAGCAGCCGTGCGCTGGCTTCCGACAAACCCGACATCGGCTATGCGATGATTTTCCCGTCGATGACGATTGTGAAGATTCTGCTGATACAGATTATCGGCGCGATGATGAAATAGGCAGTCTGAAAACAAGGCCTCCCGTTTTGGCGGGGGGCTTTTTGTTTTTCAGGCTGCCTTAAAACAAGGGGGCGCGTGGGCATGAATGCCCACCCTACGCAAATCGGTGTTTCGGGCGGTGCGGCGGTTTGGTCGGGTTGTAATGGGGGTAGGGTGGGCACTTGTTACCCTCGCGTTCGGTGTTGGGGGCAGCCTGAAACGCGTGGGCATAAATGCCTGCCCTACGCAAATTTGATGTTTCGGGGCAGCTTGGAAGCGTGGGCCTATCCACGCCGCCGAGAAACCGGTATTTCAGGCTGCCTGAACGGGGATTATTCTTCGGAGAAACCGGCGGCGTATTCGGCGATGGCTTGGCGTAACGCGTCCAGCCCTTCGCCTGTGGCGGCGGAGATGCCGACGGCAACGGTTTTGCCTTCGCGGTTTTTCAGGCTGCCCCAGCGGCGTTCGGCTTGGGGCAGCAGGTCGGTTTTGTTGTAGACGAGTATCTGCGGGATGCGGTCTGCACCGATTTCCGCCAGCACGGTGTTTACGTTGTCTATTTGGCGGGCGCATTCGGGATTGGCGGCATCGGCGGCGTGCAGCAGCACGTCTGCGAGCGCGGTTTCTTCCAATGTGGCGGCAAAGGCGGATATGAGCTGGTGCGGCAGATTCTGCACGAAACCGACCGTGTCGGTGAGGATGATGCTGGTTTGGGGGTTGAGATAGAGGCGGCGGGCGGTGGTGTCCAGCGTGGCGAAAAGCTGGTCTTTGGCGAGGGTGTCTGCTTTGGTGAGGCGGTTGAACAGGGTGGATTTGCCTGCGTTGGTGTAGCCGACGATGGCAAAGGTTTTCAGGCTGCCTGAAAGGCGGGCTTTGCGGCGGGTGGCGCGCTGTTTGCGGACTTCGGCGAGGCGGCGTTTGAGGGCGGCGATTTTGGTTTGGATGAGGCGGCGGTCGGTTTCCAGTTGGGTTTCGCCGGGGCCTTTGAGTCCGATGCCGCCTTTTTGGCTTTGCAGGTGGCCGTAGCCGCGCACGAGCCTTGCGCTAAGGTGGGTGAGCTGGGCGAGTTCTACTTGCAGGCGGCCTTCCTGCGTCTGCGCGCGCAGGGCAAAAATGGCGAGTATGAGGCCGACGCGGTCGAGCACGCGGCATTGCAGGGCTTTTTCCAGATTGCGTTCTTGGGTGGGGGTGAGTTCGTGGTTGAACACGGCGAGGTTGATGTTGTGTCCGCGCACGAGTTCGGCGAGTTCTTCGGCTTTGCCTGTGCCGACAAACAGGGCGGGATGGGGTCTGCTGCGTTTGGCGGTTTCGGTAAGGACGAGTTCGCCGCCGGTGGCACGCACGAGTTCGGCAGCTTCGGTGCAGGCAGCCTGAAAGGCGCGTTCCCGGGTTTCGTTTGAACCGGAATACTGTTCGGGCAGCATGACGCTGACGAGCATGATGCGTTCGGCGGGGGTTAGGGTTTTGTCGGCGGGGATACGGGGCATGGTTTTTTTATGTGGGGTTTTGAGGTGGCAAAGTAGGGTGGACACTTGCTGCCTATGCGTTTGGTGTTGCGGGGCAGCCTGGAACGCGTGGGCATAAATGCCCACCCTACACAAATTGGTGTTGCGGGTGGTGGGGCGGTTTGGTCGGATTGCAACTGGGTAGGGTGGGCACTTGCTGCCCACGCGTTTGGTGTTGTGGAGCAGCCTAGAACGCGTGGGCATAAATGCCCGCCCTACGCGAATCGGTGTTTCGGATGGTGCGGCGGTTTGGCGGGTTTCAGGCTGCCTTGCGCTGCATGGCGGCGGCGAAGAATGCGTCTGTGCCGTGTTCGGCGGTATCCGGTTGCAGATAGGTTCCCGTGTCCAGCGGGATTTTTTGTGCGCGCAGGATTTCGGCGGCATCGAGCAGTTCAAAGTCGGGGTTGTTCTGCAAAAAGCGTTCTATTTGGGCTTCGTTTTCTTCGGGCAGGATGCTGCATGTGGCGTAAACCAGCCGCCCGCCTGTGCGCACGAGTGCGGCGGCGGCGTGCAAAATGCTTTGCTGTTGGGCTTGCAAGCTGGCAAGGGTGTCGGGCGATTGGCGGTATTTTAGGTCGGGATTGCGGCGCAGTGTGCCCAGCCCCGAGCAGGGCGCATCCACCAGCACGCGGTCGGCTTTGCCTGCCAGTCTGGCGATGCGCGGGTCGGTTTCGCTGTGGATTTTTTCGGGGTGGATGTTGGTTAGCCCTGCGCGGGTCATGCGTGGTTTTAGGTTGGCAAGGCGTTTTTCGGATACGTCAAAGGCGTAGATGCGCCCTTTGTTTGCCATTTGCGCGCCGATGGCTAGGGTTTTGCCGCCTGCGCCTGCGCAAAAATCTACGATGATTTCGCCGCGTTTGGCGTTCACCAGCTGGGCGAGCAGTTGGCTGCCTTCGTCTTGCACTTCTATGGTGCCGTCTAAAAACAGCGGGTGTTGGTTGAGCGCGGGCTTGTTGGGGAAGCGGATGCCGTGCGGGGCGAGTGGGGTGGCGATGGCTTGCGGGTAGTCGGCTTGCAGTTGGGCAAGGGCTTTGTCGCGCTTGCTGTTAAGCGTGTTCACGCGCACGTCCAGCGGGGCGGGCTGGGTGATGCTGCGTCCGAAAGCGAGAATTTGTTCATCGGTGAGATGCTGTTGTAAGCGGGCAATCAGCCAGTCGGGCAGCTCGGCGGCGGTGTTTAGGCAGCCTGAAAATTCGTTTTTGCGGGCTTTCAGGCTGCTGAGTAATTCTTTTTCGTTGTCGGCGCGGTTGAGCAAATCTTCAATTTGGCTGATGCTGACGCTGCGCCCGAGTATCAGCGCGGCAAGGGCGGCTTTGCGCGATTGCACGGCGGGGCGGCGCAGGGCGGCGGCGATTTTTTGATAATGGCGGATGGCGGCAAAGGCGGTTTCGGCGATTTCGTGGCGGTCGTTGCGCCCGAGCTTGCGGTTGTCGCGCAGGTAGTTGGATAGGACGACATCGGCGGGTTGCTCGAAGGTGAGCATTTGGGATAGGACGGCGGCGGTGTGGGTGAGTTGGGTGGGGGTCATGGTTGGGTTGGGGGTGTGGGTTGAAAAAAGGGGGGTATTTTAACTGGTTTGCGGGTGGGCGTTGGGTTGGAGTGGGGGTTGGGCTGCTTAATTTGTTTCTGTTTAGGCAGCCTGAAAACGGGGTTGGTGCTTTGTGGTTGGCTTGGAGCGTAGTTTTACCTTTGCGCCTTATCGCGGCGCGGCGACTTACTTTCTTTGCTTCGCCAAAGATAAGAACCTGCATTCGCTATCTGCACGGCTGCTTTTGCATTCATTGAACACGCCTACTGCGTTGCCAAGCCAAGCTAATAGTCTCGCTATTAACTTGTCTTGTCGCCTTGTATTCGTATTCACTGAATACAAAATCCGCTCGCGCAGATAACGAATACAGGTTCTGGCAAAAGAAAGGCGACCCCGACGTGCAGGTTTGGCTACGCCAAACTTCCCTCACTGCGCATCCTTTTTTCGGCGCGTGCGAACTAGCCGCGCTTTGC